>NZ_JBEOXT010000021.1:0-159153 GCF_040296685.1 Streptomyces sp. NPDC002054 | reverse complement strand
TTCGAGAACCCCAACCCGTTCTCCAACCTGTTCGAGATCTTCCTGATCCTCGTCATCCCGTTCTCGCTGACCCGCACCTTCGGCAAGATGGTCGGCAGCGTGAAGCAGGGTTACGCGATCCTGGCGACGATGGCCACCATCTGGCTGACCTTCACCGCGCTGATGATGTGGACCGAGTTCGCCCACCACGGCCCGGCGTTCGACCTCGCGGGCGGCGCGATGGAGGGCAAGGAGACCCGGTACGGCATCGCCGCCTCCTCGATCTTCTCGGTGGCGACCACGCTCACCTCCACCGGTGCGGTCAACTCCTTCCACTCCTCCTTCACCGGCCTCGGCGGCGGCATCCAGCTGCTGGGCATGCAGCTCGGCGAGATCGCCCCCGGTGGAGTGGGCTCCGGCCTCTACGGCATGCTGGTCATGGCGATCATCGCGGTGTTCATCGCCGGTCTGATGGTCGGCCGCACCCCCGAGTACCTGGGCAAGAAGATCGGCACCCGCGAGATCAAGTTCGCGGCCTGCTACATCCTCATCACCCCGGCGCTGGTGCTCGGCTTCACGGCCGCGGCGATGGCGCTGGACACCCCGGCGAACTCGATGACCAACAGCGGGGCGCACGGCTTCTCCGAGATCCTCTACGCCTACACCTCGGGCGCCAACAACAACGGTTCCGCCTTCGGTGGCCTGAACGCCGACACGCAGTGGTTCAACTCGACCATCGGCATCGCGATGCTGCTGGGCCGCTTCCTGCCCATGGTGTTCGTCCTGGCGCTGGCCGGCTCGCTCGCCGAGCAGAAGCCCGTCCCCGAGACGGCGGGCACGCTGCGCACCGACAAGCCCCTCTACACCGGGCTCCTGGTCGGCACGATCATGATCATCACTGGTCTGACCTACTTCCCGGCTCTGGCGCTGGGTCCGCTCGCCGAAGGGCTGGCGTCATGACCATCGACGTAAAGAAGCAGGACGCCATGTCCACAGCCACCCCCACCCGTGCTCCCCACTCCGACGTTCCCACCGGCCACAAGCCGGAGCAGACGCGAGTCGGCGGCGGTCTGTTCGACCCGAAGCAGCTGGTCAAGTCCTTCCCGGACGCGATCCGCAAGCTCGACCCGCGCGTGATGATCAAGTCGCCGGTCATGTTCGTGGTGCTCATAGGCTCGGTCGTCACCACCGTGCTGGCGATCAAGGACCCGACGGACTGGTTCGGCTGGGCGATCACCGCCTGGCTGTGGCTGACCACGATCTTCGCCAACCTCGCGGAGGCCGTCGCCGAGGGCCGCGGCAAGGCGCAGGCGGACACCCTGCGCAAGGCCAAGACCGACACCGTTGCCCGCCGCCTGGTCGGCGGGGACGAGGAGCGGGTGCCGGGCACCGATCTGAAGATCGGCGACCTGGTGGTCTGCGAAGCCGGCGACATCATCCCCGGCGACGGTGACGTCGTCGAGGGCGTGGCCTCCGTCGACGAGTCGGCGATCACCGGCGAGTCCGCGCCGGTCATCCGCGAGTCGGGCGGCGACCGCTCGGCCGTGACCGGCGGCACCAAGGTCCTCTCCGACCGCATCGTCGTCAAGATCACCACCAAGCCCGGTGAGACCTTCATCGACCGGATGATCAACCTGGTCGAGGGCGCCTCCCGGCAGAAGACCCCGAACGAGATCGCCCTCAACATCCTGCTGGCGTCCCTCACGATCGTCTTCCTGCTGGCCGTCGTCACCCTCCAGCCCTTCGCGATCTACGCCGGCGCCGAGCAGTCGATGATCGTGCTGACCGCGCTGCTGGTCTGCCTGATCCCGACCACCATCGGTGCGCTGCTCTCCGCGATCGGCATCGCCGGCATGGACCGCCTGGTCCAGCGCAACGTCCTGGCCATGTCCGGCCGGGCCGTCGAGGCCGCCGGCGACGTCTCCACCCTGCTGCTCGACAAGACCGGCACCATCACCCTCGGCAACCGCCAGGCCGCCGAGTTCGTCCCGGTCAAGGGCACCACCGAGGCGGAGGTCGCGGACGCGGCCCAGCTGTCGTCCCTCGCGGACGAGACCCCCGAGGGCCGCTCCATCGTCGTCCTGGCGAAGGAGAAGTACGGGCTGCGGGAGCGCCACCAGGGCGAGCTCGGCCACGCCGAGTGGATCGCCTTCACCGCCCAGACCCGTATGTCGGGTGTGGACGTGGACGGCAAGAAGATCCGCAAGGGCGCGGCCGGTTCGGTCATCGCCTGGGTCACCGAGCAGGGCGGCCAGGTGTCCGAGGACGCCGACGTCCTGGCGAGCCGGATCTCCGAGGCCGGCGGCACGCCGCTGCTGGTCGCGGTGGAGGACGAGAGCGGTGCCCGGATCCTGGGTGTCATCCACCTCAAGGATGTCGTCAAGGAGGGCATGCGCGAGCGGTTCGACGAGCTGCGCCGCATGGGCATCAAGACGGTCATGATCACGGGTGACAACCCGCTGACCGCCCGGGCCATCGCCGAGGAGGCCGGAGTCGACGACTTCCTCGCCGAGGCCACGCCCGAGGACAAGATGGCGCTGATCAAGCGGGAGCAGGCGGGCGGCAAGCTGGTCGCGATGACCGGTGACGGCACCAACGACGCCCCGGCGCTCGCGCAGGCCGATGTGGGCGTTGCGATGAACACCGGTACCTCGGCCGCCAAGGAGGCCGGGAACATGGTGGACCTGGACTCCAACCCCACCAAGCTCATCGAGATCGTCGAGATCGGCAAGCAGCTCCTGATCACCCGCGGCGCCCTGACCACCTTCTCCATCGCCAACGACGTCGCGAAGTACTTCGCGATCATCCCGGCCATGTTCGCGGTGGTCTACCCGGGCCTGGACAAGCTCAACATCATGGGCCTGTCCTCGCCGAACTCGGCGATCCTCTCCGCGGTCATCTTCAACGCGCTGATCATCATCGCGCTCGTACCGCTCGCCCTGAAGGGCGTGCAGTACCGGCCGACCAGCGCGGACAAGATGCTCCGCCGCAACCTGGGCCTCTACGGTCTCGGCGGCCTGATCGCCCCGTTCATCGGCATCAAGCTCATCGACATGCTCATCTCCCTCATCCCCGGAATCGGCTGACCCCATGAACACCTCTGTAGGCAACACAGCACGGTTGATCGGGGCGGGCCTGCGGGCCCTGCTGGTCCTCACGGTCATCTGCGGGGTCATCTACCCCCTCGTCGTGACCGGGATCGCCCAGGCCCTGTTCAACGACAAGGCCAACGGCTCCGAGATCAAGGACAAGAGCGGGCAGGTCGTGGGCTCTTCCCTGATCGGCCAGACGTACAACCTGCCCAAGCAGAACCCCGACGACCCGGAGGAGGCGGCCAAGCCGGACCTGAAGTGGTTCCAGCCGCGTCCCTCCAACGGCCTGGGCTCCAACAGCGTCAACACCCAGTACTCGCTGATCCTCTCCGGCGCCACCAACCGGGCCGGTGACAACGAGGACCTCATCAAGTGGGTCACCGACGCCAAGGCCGCCGTCGTCGCGGACAACTCCACCGCCACCTACAAGGTCAAGCCGGAGGACGTGCCCGCCGACGCCGTCACCTCCTCCGGCTCCGGCCTCGACCCGCACATCTCGCCCGAGTACGCGGGGCTCCAGGTCAACCGGGTCGCCGAGCAGAACAAGCTCGACGTCAAGCAGGTCGAGAAGCTGGTCGCCGACCACACCACCGGCCGCACCCTCGGCTTCATGGGTGAGCCCCGCGTCAACGTCCTCGAGCTCAACGTCGCCCTGAAGGCGCTCGCGCGGTGACCAGGGTGCTGGTGGTCGACGACGAGCCGCAGCTGGTACGGGCTCTGGAGATCAACCTGAAGGCGCGCCACTACGAGGTGGATTCCGCGCCGGACGGCAGCAGAGCCCTTGCGGCCGCCGCCGCCCGCCGGCCGGACGTCGTCCTGCTCGACCTCGGCCTGCCCGACATGGACGGGATCGAGGTCATCCGGCGGCTGCGTGGCTGGTCGCGGGTGCCGATCCTGGTGGTATCGGCCCGGCACAGCAGCGACGAGAAGGTCGAGGCGCTCGACGCGGGCGCCGACGACTACATCACCAAGCCGTTCAGCATGGACGAACTCCTTGCCCGGCTGCGGGCCTCCTCCCGGCGGACCCTGGAGTCCAAGGAAGCGGTCAGTGAGGACGTCATCGTGGAAACCGATGAGTTCACCATCGACCTGCTCGCCAAGAAGGCCAAGCGGCAGGGCAAGGAGGTCCGGCTCACGCCGACCGAATGGCACCTGCTGGAGGTGCTGATCCGCAACCGCGGCCGGCTGGTCACCCAGCGCGGGCTGCTCCAGGAGGTGTGGGGCTCCAGCTACGGAACCCAGACCAACTACCTGCGGGTCTACATGGCCCAGCTGCGGCGCAAACTCGAAGCGGACCCCGCCCACCCCCGGTACCTGATCACCACCCCGGGCATGGGCTACCGGTTCGACGCATAGGAACGGCTTCATCGATGGGACGCGGAAAGCTCCGGATCTACCTCGGCGCGGCGCCCGGTGTGGGCAAGACGTACGCGATGCTCTCCGAGGCGCACCGCCGGGTGGAACGGGGCACCGACGTCGTCGTCGGCTTCGTCGAGCACCACAACCGTCCGCGCACCGTCGTGATGCTGCACGGCCTGGAACAGGTCCCGCGCCGCGATCTCGACTACCGCGGCACCGTGTTCGCCGAGATGGACGTGGACGCGGTGCTGCGGCGGCGGCCGGCCGTGGCCCTGGTGGACGAGCTGGCCCACACCAACATCCCCGGCTCCCGCAACGCCAAACGCTGGCAGGACGTCGAGGAACTCCTCGAAGCCGGCATCGATGTGGTCTCCACCGTCAACATCCAGCACCTGGAATCCCTCGGCGACGTGGTCGAGTCGATAACGGGAGTGCGCCAGCGCGAGACGGTGCCGGACGAGGTGGTCCGGCGGGCCGACCAGATCGAGCTGGTCGACATGTCCCCGCAGGCCCTGCGCCGCCGGATGGCGCACGGCAACATCTACAAACCCGACCGGGTCGACGCGGCCCTGTCCAACTACTTCCGCCCCGGCAACCTCACCGCCCTGCGCGAACTCGCCCTGCTGTGGACCGCCGACCGGGTCGACGAATACCTCCGCGAATACCGCGGCGAGCACGACATCCGCACCACCTGGCAGGCCCGTGAACGCATCGTCGTCGGCCTGACCGGCGGCCCCGAAGGCCGCACCCTCATCCGGCGCGCCGCCCGCCTCGCCGAGAAGGGCGCCGGCGGCGAACTCCTGGCCGTCTACATCTCCCGCAGCGACGGCCTCTCCTCCGCCTCCCCCAAGGAACTCGCCGTCCAGCGCACCCTGGTCGAAGACCTGGGCGGCAGCTTCCACCACGTCATCGGCGACGACGTCCCCAGCGCCCTGCTGGAGTTCGCCCGCGGGGCGAACGCCACCCAGATCGTGCTGGGTTCCAGCCGCCGCAAGAGCTGGCAGTACGTCCTCGGGCCCGGGGTCGGTGCCACCGTGGCCCGCGAGTCCGGGCCCGACATCGACGTCCACATCGTCACCCACGACGAGGCGGCCAAGGGCCGCGGCCTGCCGGTGGCCCGCGGCGCCCGCCTGGACCGCTCCCGGATCGTGGCCGGCTGGCTGGTCGGCGTCCTCGGACCCGCCCTCCTCACCCTCCTCCTCACCACCCTGGAGCCGGGACCGGGGCTCGCCAACGACGTCCTGCTCTTCCTCGGCCTCACCGTCGCCGCCGCCCTGCTCGGCGGACTGCGCCCGGCTCTCGCCTCCGCGGCCGTCGGCTCCCTGCTGCTGAACTACTACTTCACCCCGCCCCTCCACACCCTCACCATCTCCGACCCCGAGAACATCGTCGCCATCTCGGTGTTCTTCGCGGTGGCGGCGTCGGTGGCCTCCGTGGTGGACCTGGCCGCCCGCCGCACCCACCAGGCGGCCCGGCTGCGCGCCGAATCCGAGATCCTCACCCTGCTCGCCGGCAGCCTGCTGCGCGGCGAGACCACTCTCGACGCCCTGCTGGAACGCGTCCGCGAAACCTTCGCCATGGAATCCGTCGCCCTGCTCGAGCGCGGCAGCGAGGTCGAACCGTGGACCAGCTCCGGCAGCGTCGGCCCCACCCCGGCCGCACGCCCCGAGGACGCGGACGTGGACATGCCCATCGGCGACCATATGGCCCTGGCCCTGACCGGCCGCGTCCTGCCGGCCGAGGACCGCCGCGTACTCGGGGCCTTCGCCGCCCAGGCCATGGCGCTGCTCGACCGGCAGCGGCTGGTCGGCGAGGCCCAGGAGGCCCGCAGCCTGGCCGAGGGCAACAAGATCCGTACGGCCCTGCTGGCCGCGGTCAGCCACGACCTGCGCACCCCGCTGGCCGGCATCAAGGCCTCCGTCAGCTCGCTCCGCTCCGACGACGTCGAATGGTCCGAGGAGGACCGCGCCGAACTGCTGGCCGGCATCGAAGCGGGCGCGGACCGGCTGGGAAACCTGGTGGACAACCTGCTCGACATGTCCCGCCTCCAGACGGGCACCGTCACCCCGGTGCTGCGCGAGATCGACCTCGACGAGGTCGTCCCGATGGCCCTGGGCGGCGTACCGGAAGGCAGCGTGGACCTCGACATCCCCGAGGATCTGCCCATGGTCACGGTGGACCCCGGCCTGCTGGAGCGGACGGTGGCCAACATCGTGGAGAACGCGGTCAAGTACAGCCCGGACGACACCGCGGTCCTGGTCGCGGCCAGCGCCCTGCGGGACCGGGTCGAACTCCGCGTCGTCGATCGCGGGCCCGGGGTCCCGGACGAGGCGAAGGAACGCATCTTCGCGCCGTTCCAGCGCCACGGCGACGCCCCGCGAGGCGCCGGAGTCGGCCTCGGCCTGGCCGTGGCCCGCGGCTTCGCCGAAGCCATCGGAGCCACCCTCACCGCCGAAGACACCCCAGGCGGAGGCCTCACCATGGTCCTCGCCCTCACCCTCACCCCGCCGGGGAACCGCCCCCCGGAGACCGGCGACCTGCAGAGAGCCCGCCGCTGAGCGACCGCTGGATCCCCGTACTGCTGGCGGGGCTGGCTGCTGCTGCCTCTAGGTTGCCTGTGCAAGGCTGTGTGGCAGCCGCATCCTGGCGTTCTGGGGCGAGTCGTGAACTGACGAGTAACTAGTCGGACAGGCGTCCAAGCAGGGCGCCCTGGCCGGACTGGAGGATGTGCGCGGCCTCCAGCGGGATCCACGAGAGTTCACGAAGGAGCGGATCGTCGAGACTGCCTCGCGGTACGGCCTGGGCGCAGAGGCGGAGGTTCCCACGGCGAACCGGCGGAGTATCTCCGATGCCCTCGTCACCGGCCCTGGGGGCATACGGATCGGCTGGGAGATCCAGTACCACCACCTCAGCCCCAGCAGCGTGCACCGCCGCTCGGTCAACGCCGTGCAGCACGACATCACGCCCCTGTGGGTGGCCAAGGACCGCACAGCCTCCCTCATCGACCGCGCGCCCTGGGCTCGCGTGGACGACATGCCGTGGAAGAACATCGCCGGCGGCAAGGAGATGGTGATCCGCGGCGGGTACCGCTATCTGCAGGTGTGGAAGTGCGTGCCCAGTAGCAACCGGCACTGTCTGTTGTCCGACGGTGCGGGTCATTGTGGTGGTGTTCACTCCGACTGGTTCGTGCCTGCGCTGTGCGAGCCGGAGAAGAGGGCGGTCCACCTCGAAGACCTTGTGCTGGAGAGCGCCACGCGGGAGAGCGTGCCGGTCTACGTTCCCAACCGCGGCAGCGGCCGGGCTGGACGGCACATGTGGGTGCCGTCGGCTGACTGCGAGCGGTGGCGGGAGCTGATCGGTGAGGAGGAGCCGCTCCCTGATTTCCCCGTGCAGGAGGGCGACGACGAGATCACCTTCGCCGAGCAGGAGGTGGACCGGACCTGCCGGGCCGGCGAGGAGGGCTGGTTCGTCAGCGACGCCCGGCCCATCCGCGATCTCGGCCAGCCCACCGGCGGCTTCACCCTCGCCCGAATGCCGGCTCAGCGGTCCCGGAACCCGATGCTGATCACTGCCGTCGAGCGGGCCGCTGCCTCCGCCGCGCTGGGCTGCCCGCCGTGGGAGCTCGGGCCGTGCTCTGAGTGCGGCCAGCTGATGCGCAGGTACGGGCGGGACGCCGCCATGTTCTGTCGTGTGTGCCGCGCCGTTCTCAACGGCTGAGACCAGAACTGAGACCGCTCGCAAAACGGTCGGACTGGCGCAGTGTGTCTCCATACGCGGTCGGGGGTGGTGTCAGACGCTGTCACGGGTGGCGGGGCGCAGGCGAGCCGGCAGGGAACAGGCCACAGTCCCGCCGGGGAGGCGGTGGCGGTTCATGGCCACGACCCGATACACGAGGCGGGCAGTCCAGCTGATCGGGGGCAGTGTCATGGCCCGCCCTGTGAGTCGCCAGGACCGGCGCGGGCACTGTCTCAGCAGGTGAGCCACCGCATCCGCGCCGCCGTGCACGACCGCAGTGCGGGGCTCGATCCACAGGACCTCGCGGTCGGCTCGTTCGACGGTAACGCCCAGTGCGTCCACATCGGCGAACTGCCAGGGGGTGATGACGGCGTCGGTGTCCAGCAGGCGCACGGCGGTGTCGACGGCTTTGGCGCAGAAGCCGCAGTCGCCGTCGAAAAGCAGTATGGGACGTTCGGCCACTGGGATTCTCCCTTGCATCCTGAGCTGACGCCTCCTTCGGCGTGCGCACCATCGTGTGCCGTTCCTTGTCGGCATTGCTGCTGGCTTTATGTGAGTCCCATTTCGTCCGTCTGCCCGCGCCGTAGGAGTGCGGCCGCCCCGGCTTGCTCGCCGACGTGTGCCGGCTCGGCATCTTGTTCGGGTGTGGGGAGCGTGGGGGCTGCCGGTTTGGTGATGTGGAACTGGATGGTGGAGCCGAGCGGCAGGCACAGCAGGAGGATTCCTCCGGCCATGGCGAGGGCGAAGCTCCAAAGTCCCATCATCAGGGCGATGGAGAGGTGGAAGATGAGGCCGGCGCCCATGGCCCACCATCGCAGGCGCTGCGGCAGCAGCAGGGAGATGGCCAGGGAGCCCTCGATAGCGAGGGGCAGCCAGGTCATCAGCGCCACCCCGAGCGGGGTGCCAATGACAGGTGCGACAAGCGTGTCGAGCCATGGGGCGGGGCCGAAGTCGAGGTTGGTGCCCCAGTACCACATGGCGGTTCCGTCCTGCCATTCGCCATGGGGCAGCTTGGCGATGGCAGCCTGGAAGTAGACGACGATCATCTGGAGGCGCAGCATGACCAGTCCGCCGGTGCCGATGAGTGCGAGCAGTTGGGTGGCGCGCGTCTGCGGCGTCCGCGCTGGAGGTTGTGCCCAGTGCCAGCGCCGCCTGTCCCCGAGGGCTGGGAGGACGAACAGGACAGAGAGGATCAGGGCGATCTGGTCGCCGCCGTCGACGATCGCGATGCCAGAGAAGACGCTGTAGTTGATGTAGGCGTGAGGCAGTGCGGTGAGCTGGGGACGCCAGCCCGATGCGACGACCAAGAGGGCGATGACGCACCCCCATTTGATCCAGGTCAGGTGCGTGTAGTCGTCCGGAGAAAGGCAGAAGATGCTGGCTGCGGTGGTGGAGGTGCAGGCCGGGTAGTCACCGATGGTGGCCACGGGCCGGAACAGGGTTTCCGCACTCGATGCGGCCAGGGTTCCGGCCGTGCCCAGGGCAACGAGGGTGCGGGCGAAGCCGTAGACGTTGGTCCAGGGCAGCGGGATGCGTCGTTGGTTCACGGGCACGTCACATCCCAGACAGCGATGCGCTCGGGGGTGTGAGGCTCAGGGGAGAGGTGACGCCAGGCCCAGGGGACCGGCCGCATATCCGCCACGGCGGCGCGTCCGCACAGGGTTGGGTCCGGTGAGGGGTTGGTCGTCGTCGTTGCCTGGGCTGCTGCTCTCTTCAGGCAGTCCGTCACCGAACGCGCTTCCGCGCACGGGGTCCACGCGACGTTCTCCTGGTGGAGCAGCAGGGCTACCTCGATGCCCTGGGATCTGGAGGCGCGGTCGAGCCCGAAGGCGTTCGACGGCTTGGAGTGCGGGGTGAGCGCCGCGCTGTGCCACTGGCCGCCGGTCATGCGGTAGGGGGCGTACTGAGAGTCCTTTGCGGACTTGGTGAAGAAGGCCCAGCCCTGGGGAGCGATCACGGTCGCCACCTTCCGGGTCTTGCCCTGCCCGGGAAGGGAGATGGTGTTGTGCGGCAGGAAGCTTTGGGCCACGTAGAGGCAGATGACGACCCAGGCCGCGGTGGTCGCCGTGACCCAGGTGCGGGGCACGGTGACCGAATGGTCGGGAGAGTGGGAGTGCAGCTGAATTCTGTCGGTGAGACGCATGGGACGGATGTGCCCTTGACTGGTCGGCGAAGCCTGGTGGCCTGCGGGAGCGGAGGACGAGAGGCGGCGGGCCGGCCGCCAGGCGCCTTGGAGGCCGGCCCGCCGCTGTGCGCCGCGCTTAGGCCGCCAGGACCCGCGTCAGCCCGGCGATCTGCTCGTCCTTCGTCAGAGAACTCCCGCCGTTGGACGGCGAGGACCAGAAGTTGAGCGCGTTCACAATGTTGCCCGCCGCCTGGATGTTGACGGCGACGGAGACGTTGACCGCGCCGCCGAGGTTCACGGCGACCAGCACGTTGACGGCGAGCACCACGGTCGCGCACTGAGCGGTTCCGGTTCCGATGTCGCCGGCGTTGGCCGCCTTCGACGACGCCAGCGACTGCAGGATCTTGCCGGCCTCGGCGACCCCGCTTTCCACCTGTCGAGGGTCGCCGGAGCGGAGCTTCGCCGAGAAGGAGCCGAAGAACTGCGGCTGCTCCCTCTGTATCCGGTCCAGGACCCCGGACACGGCCTGCCGCTGCTCGGCGGTGCTGTTCTTCTCGCGGAGGGCCGCGACGTCCACGAACGCGCCGGAGTCGGCGAGTTCTGCCGCTACGGCCCCCTGGGCGAAGGCCAGGCCTTCGAAGAGAGCCCGACCGTCCTGGGCGGCCTCGGCCGTGGACGCGGCGGCTAAGGACGAACCGGCCTGGCTCGCTACGGGTGTGGCCACAGCCTGCTGGGCTACGACACCGCCGAGCCCGAGGACGGTGACGGCGGCGATGGCGACGCTTGTGCGCCTGTGCATGTACAGCTCCCTGCTTCTCGTGATGTTCCAGTGGTTACTCATCGCAACCGTGGATCATGGACGAGTGAACGCTACAAGCGTTCGATGGCAGGTCAACGTTCTTTATCGGGCGATGTCGGGAAATCAAGCCAAGTACTCACGGTTACGTGTAGCCGACAGCAGCCTGGGTATGGGGATCCCTGACCGATCGAATTGTTCTATCTCGATACAAACAAATCCAGTGACGTGATCCACAGAGAGGATCGATGTCGATGTCGACGCATCCCGCGCCGCCTGTCGGCCTCACGCGACGCGCGGCCTTAGTCGCCGCGCCCTTCGTAGTCGGGGCATTGGCCACCTCAATCGCGTTCTTGCTGCTCCGGGACTCGTTCCCCGACAAGATCGCCACTCACTTCACCCTCGACGGCGCCGCCGACGGTTACAGCTCACCCACCACAACACTTGGCCAATACATGCTGTTGTTCGTGATCGAAGCCGTCGGCACCATCGCCGCGGGCTTCTCCTCCAGGTCGGCCCTGACGACGGCCAGGTCGCTGGCCGTCTTCGCCTCCGGCCTGTCCGCCGCTACCGCCTACGGCCTGGTTGCCGCCATGCGGGCCGTCAGCGTTGCCGACGGACACAGCATCCAACTGCCCCTCTACCAACTGCCTGTAGCCATTGCAGTCGGTGCAGCAACGGGCGCTGTGGTCTGGCTTGTCTCCCGGCGGCGGGCATGAACCGCCCTTCCGCTTCGCACCCGGTAATGGTTTGGCATCGCTTCCTGGCCAGCGGCTGGATGCTCGCTACCGGCGCCGTCTCGGCTGTTGGCCTGACTGTCGTTGCGGTCGTCGACCGCCCCCACCGGGCCATCGCCCTGTGGCTCCTGGTCGTCTCCGCGGCTTTCCTGGCCACCGGAGCCATCCGCGTCACCGTCTCTGCCCGCGGCGTCACCGCCGGCTCCGCTGTGTTCCCCTTCCTGCGCCGGCGATTTCCCCTCGAACGCATCGAGAGCGCCTCCGCCCGCTGGACCCGGCCCACTGAGATCGGGGGATGGGGCTACCGCTGGAACCCGGGCCTCAGCTCCATATCGCTGCGCGAAGGTGACGCCCTATGGCTCACCCTGACAGGGGGCAACCAGTTCGTGATCACCATCGACGACGCCGGTACCGCCGCTGAACTTACCAACGATCTCCTGGCTCACGGACGCAAAGGTCCCTGACATGCTGGTCACCATCGACTCGTCCTCACCCCAGAGTCTCGCGGAGCAGGTCGCCGCCTCCGTACGCCGCAGCATGGCCGACGGAAAGCTCCGCAGGGGCGACCGCCTGCCCTCCGCCCGCGCCCTGGCCCGCACCCTGGACATCAACATGCATACCGTCCTGCGCGGCTACCAGATCCTCAGGGACGAGCGGCTCATCGAACTCCGCCCCGGACGCGGAGCGGTCGTCACCGCCGAAGCCGCCGGCCAGGCCCTGGTCATCGACGCATGCCGACACTTCATTTCCCTTGCTAGGGGAACAGGCATGACAGGGCCCGACATCCTCCAACTCATTGCCGAACAGCTCGATCCGACCACCTGAACAGAGGTGTTCCTGTCAGCAGCGAACAGGGCATCGGTCGGGTCTGTCGGCTGGACAGACCCGATCAGGGCTCGCCTTACGTGCCCTTCTCCCAGATTTCTCCCAAACGATCTCCGGAAACCACTCAGGGGCCTGATCCACTAAATGGATCAGGCCCCTGAACTGGTATTTCTCTGTCGGGGTGGCGGGATTTGAACCCACGACCTCTTCGTCCCGAACGAAGCGCGCTGCCAAGCTGCGCTACACCCCGATCGCCGCCTTGACAGGCTTGCTGTCCTGGCGACATCGATTACTCTAGCGGACCCTCGCCCGTAGACGAAATCCGGTTTACGGCGAGGCGGGGGCCGGGCGGCGGCGGCCTGCCCGGATCAGGGCGAGGCCCAGCGCACAGAAGGCTAGGCCGGCGGTGTCAGCGTGAGCAGGGTTGCCTCCGGTGGGCAGGCGAAGCGGACCGGGGTGAATCGGTTGGTGCCGCAGCCGGCCGAGACGTGGAGGAAGGACCGGTGGCCGTCGGTCTCGTGGGTGGAGAGGCCCTTCACCCGGTCCGTGTCCAGGTCGCAGTTGGTGACCAGGGCGCCGTAGAAGGGAATGCACAGCTGCCCGCCGTGCGTATGGCCCGCCAGGATCAGCGGGTAGCCGTCCGCCGTGAACGACTCGAGGCTCCGCAGGTATGGCGCGTGCACCACGGCCATGGAGAAGTCCGCGTCCGGCTCCGGTCCGCCCGCCACCTGCTCGTACCGGTCCCGCTTGATGTGCGGGTCGTCCAGTCCGGTGAAGGCCAGCTCCAGGTCCTGCAGTTTGAGCCGGGCCCGGGTGTTGGTGAGGTTCAGCCAGCCCGCCTCGTCGAAGGCGTCCCGCATCTCCTCCCACCGGTTGTGGACGGCACCGACCACCGGCTTGTTGCCGTTCAGGCCGTGCCGGCCCTGCACCTTCTCCAGCAGGTAGAGGGCGGGATTGCGCAGCCGCGGCCCGTAGTAGTCGTTCGAGCCGAAGACGTACACGCCGGGGAAGGACATCAGCGGACCGAGCGCATCGAGCACGTCGGGGATGGCCTCGGTGTCGGAGAGGTTGTCGCCGGTGTTGACCACGAAGTCCGGGCGGAGCCCGGCCAGGGACTGCAGCCAGGCGCGCTTCTTGTGCTGGCCGCGCACCATGTGGATGTCCGAGACCTGCAGGACCCGGAGTGGACGCATCCCGCGCGGCAGGACGGGCACGGTCACCCGGCGCAGCCGGAAGGATCTCGCCTCGAAGCCGGCGGCGTAAGCCACTCCGGCTGCCCCGACCGCCGCAATGCCGGCGGTGACCTTCAGGGGTACTCCGTAACGCGCGCGCATGGGGACATCGTCGCAGATGGCGGGGATGCGTAAAACGAGTGGGCGGCACCGGGGGGCCACCTGGCAGACTCGAACCATGACCACGCTCAAGGCCAAGTTGCAGGACGACCTCACCACCGCCATCAAGGCGCGCGACGAGCTGCGCTCGTCCACCCTCCGCCTCACCCTCTCCGCGATCACCAAGGAGGAGGTGGCCGGCACGACCGCCCGCGAGCTCTCCGATGAGGAGGTGCTCAAGGTGATCGCCAAGGAGGCGAAGAAGCGCCGCGAGGCCGCCGATGCCTTCGCCAAGGGTGGCCGTCCCGAGCAGGCGGAGCGGGAGATCGTCGAGGGCAAGGTCCTGGACGAGTACCTGCCGAAGCAGCTGACCGACGAGGAGCTGCGGGAGATCGTGGCCCAGGCCGTCGCGGAGGCCAAGGCGGCGGGGGCCGAGGGGCCGCGCGCCATGGGTGCCGTCATGAAGATCGTGGGCCCGAAGGTGGCCGGGCTGGCCGAGGGCGGGCGGGTCGCCGCCGTCGTCAAGCAGCTGCTCGCCTAGCTAAATGGGGAGGGCCCCGGCCTGAATGGCCGGGGCCCTCCCCTTTACCTGTCGGTCGAGCCTCAGCGAGGGCCGCCGGTGCCGTTGTTCGGGCCGCCGATGACGCCGGGGAGGCCGGGGAACGGATTGCCCGTATTGCCGCCCGCGCCATTGGCGCCGCCTGCGCCGCCCGCGCCACCCGCGCCGCCGCCCGGTCGGCCGCCGCCCGGACCGCCGGTTGCGCCGGCGGCCGTCCCGGCCGCCGCCCCGCCCGGTCGCCCGTCGCCGGGCTTGCCGTCACCCGGCCGGTTGGGCCGGTTGGGCTTGCCGCGACCGCCGGGGACCGGCACCGAGGCATCCGGCGGCATGGTCACCGTGACGAAGTTCTCCACCGGGCGGCCGGCCAGCGCGCCCGAGACCGCCTGCTTCCAGATCGGACCGGGCAGACCGCCGCCGAAGACCTTGTCGTAGTACTCGCCGCCGATGGTGATCCGCTCCATCGAGACCTGCTTGGAGCCGCCCGAGCCGACCCAGGTGGCACCCGCCAGGTTCGGCGTGTACCCGACGAACCAGGCGTTGTAGCGCTCGTCCGTGGTACCCGTCTTGCCCGCGCTCTGCCGGTCGGTCAGGCCCGACTGCCGGCCGGTGCCGGAGTCGACCACGCCGAGCAGCAGGGTGTTGATGGTGTCGGCGGTGCTCTCCTCCATCACCCGGTCGCACTTGGTCTTCGGGACCTGGAGCGCCTTGCCGTGCGAGTCGGTGATCGACTCGATGGCGACCGGCGTGCAGTAGGTGCCCCGGTTGGCGAAGGCGGCGTAGGCGTTGGCCATGGTCAGCGGGGACATGCCCTCGGTGCCCAGCGAGATCGCGGGGACCTGCTTGAGCTTGGTGCCGTCCGCCGGGATGACCTTGAGCTTGTTGGTCATCTCCGTCAGCGGGCACAGGCCCATCTCGCTGATCATCTCGACGAAGTACGTGTTGACCGACAGCGCCATGGCTTCCCTCATGGCGTACGGGCCGACCTCGGACTCGGTCTCGTTCTCCACCTTGTCCTTGGGCCTCCCGGTGTTCACCCACGGCCGGTCGCCGCAGGTCTGCACCGGGCTCGGGTACTCCATCTGGTACGGGGAGAGGTAGGTCTTCGACGGCTGGATGCCCCGCTCGATGGCGGCGGCGGCCACGAAGGGCTTGAAGGTCGAGCCCGTCGGGAAGCCGAAGTTCGACCCGCCCATCCGCTTGTCCACGGAGAAGTTGATCTGGGTCTCGTTCTTCCCGAAGCCGTACGGCTTGGACTGGCCCATGGCCATGACCCGGCCGGTGCCCGGCTGGACCAGCGTCACCGCCGTCGCGACCTTGTCGTCCTGATCCACGTGGTCCTTGATCGACTCGTTGACCGAGTCCTGGGACTGCGGGTCCAGGGTGGTACGGATGGTCAGGCCGCCCTGGTTCCAGACCTTGGCGCGGTCCTGCCGGCTCGCGCCGAACACCGGGTCGGACAGGAAGGTGTTGCGGACGTAGTCACAGAAGAAGCCGGCGCCCTTCACGGCGGTGATGCAGCCGTTGCGCGGCCTGGTTACCTTCAGCTGGACCGGCTTGGCCTTGGCGGCGTCCGCCTCCGCCTGCGAGATGTCCTTGACGTCGGCCATCCGCTGGAGGACCACGTTCCGGCGGTTCATCGCCTCCGTGGAGTCGTTCACCGGGTCGTACCGGCTGGGCGACTGCACGAGGCCGGCCAGCAGTGCCGACTGTTCCAGCGTCAGGTCCTTGGCGGGCTTGCTGAAGTAGCGCTGCGCCGCGGACTCGATGCCGTAGGCCTGCTGGCCGAAGTACGTGATGTTGAGGTAGTTCTCGAGGATCTTCTTCTTCCCGAGCTCCTCCTCGACCTGGATCGAGTACTTCAGCTCGCGGATCTTGCGGCCCAGGCTCTTCTGCTGGGCTTCCCGCACCTTGGTCGAGTCGTCGCCGGCCTCTTCGACGAACACGTTCTTCACGTACTGCTGGGTCAGCGTGGAGGCGCCCTGCGCGGCGCCGCCCTCCTGCGCGTTCCGGTTGACCGCGCGCAGGATGCCCTTGAGGTCCACCGCACCGTGCTCGTAGAAGCGCGAGTCCTCGATCGCGACGATCGCCTTCTGCATGTACGGAGAGATGGCGGTGAGCGGGACAACCTGCCGGTCGCGCGAGTACACGGTGGCGATCAGGCCACCCTCGGCGTCCAGGATCGTGGTGCGCTGACTCAGCGGCGGAGTCTTGAGATTGGCTGGGATCTCGTCGAATCCCTCGACGGTCCCCTTTGCGGCGAGGCCCAGGGCGCCCGCGCCCGGGATCGCGATGCCGGCGAGGACAAGTCCGGAGAGAACGGACACTCCGAGGAACTTGGCGGCCTGCTGACTCCCCGAGAGCCCTCCGCCCGAGCGCTTCTTTGCCATGGAGGCAGCCTACGTTCTCATTCGCCGGACACGCGCGAATGCCTTGGCCTAAGCTGCTCTCAACTGTCACAGCAGTGTGGTGCCACATCAACCCCTCGGCTTGATTTTCACCCTTCCCGAATGGGGTGGACTGATGTCCGAATCTCGCGCCTCCCTCTGTTGGCCCCCTGGCGATTGCACCCGAATTGCCGGAATGGTCGGGCATGTCGCGCGATCACTCCGTCGGGTGATCTGCCGCTTACCCATAGTCCGTTCGGACCATTCAAGATTGGGCCCGTCGGGGGTGTTGCACTGTGCTCGCCTTCCGTAACGTCCTCAACTGGCAGCGGTGAATATGCCGCTGCCGCCGTGGGGGAGCCTCGATTCGGGAGAGGACGGCGCCGGCATGGGCTGGGTTACCGACTGGAGTGCGCAGGCAGCCTGCCGCACTACCGATCCGGATGAACTGTTCGTTCAAGGAGCGGCACAGAACAGGGCCAAGGCGGTGTGCACCGGATGCCCGGTGCGGACCGAATGCCTGGCCGACGCGCTCGACAATCGCGTCGAGTTCGGCGTATGGGGCGGCATGACCGAGCGGGAACGGCGCGCATTGCTGCGCAGGCGTCCCACCGTCACCTCTTGGCGACGGCTGCTCGAAACCGCCCGTACGGAGTACGAGCGCAGCACCGGCATCCTGACCGTGGATGTCGATGCGGAGCTCGACGTTCCGTACGAGACCTATGCCGCGGCCGGGTAGCCGCGGGTAGTCACAGGAACAGGTACGCCTATCGACCCCCGGCCGGCCGCGACCCGGCGGCCGCGAGTCGTTCACCGATGGCCCGCAGCCCGGCGAGGTCGTGCACATCGCCGGGCAGGGCGGCCACTTCGGCCACCGCCACATCGGGGTGCAGCGAGGCGAAGCGGTCCCGCGTGCGCTGCTCGCGCGCGATCACCTGCATCCGTTCCGCGTGCAGGCGCAACAGCCCCGCGGTGATGTCGTCCACCGTGAGCTCGTCCGCGTCAGGGGGAGTGTCGGCGTCGGAGTCACGCAGTCCAGCTTTCCCGGACTCCTGATCGACAATGCCGCCTTCCTCAAGATTCTCCGCAGCCGTCAGCGCCCGCTCGGCGGAGAGCTGTTCGGCCCCGCTGCCGTGCACCCGGTTCAGCACCAGCCCGGCCAGCGGCATCCGCTCCTCGGCCAGCCGCTCGACGAAGTACGCCGCCTCGCGCAGGGCGTCCGGCTCGGGCGCCGCGACCACCAGGAAGGCCGTGCCGGGAGCCTGCAGCAGCCGGTACGTGGCATCGGCCCGGTTCCGGAAGCCGCCGAACATGGTGTCCATCGCGGCCACGAAGGTCTGTACGTCCTTCAGCAGCGAGGCGCCCATCAGCTTGCTGAGCGTGCCCGTCATCAGCGACAGGCCGGCCATGCCGAGGTTCAGGAACTTCATTCCGGCCCGGCCGCCCACCTTCGCCGGTGCCATCAGCACCCGGATGAACTTCCCGTCCAGGAAGGACCCCAGGCGTTTCGGGGCGTCCAGGAAGTCCAGCGCGGACCGGCTCGGCGGGGTGTCCACGACGATCAGGTCCCAGTCGTCCCGGGCGCGCAGCTGACCCAGCTTCTCCATCGCCATGTACTCCTGCGTGCCCGCGAAGCCGGCCGACAGGGACTGGTAGAAGGGGTTCTCCAGGATCGCCCGGGCCCGGTCGCCGTCCGCGTGCGCCTCGACGATCTCGTCGAAGGTCCGCTTCATGTCGAGCATCATGGCGTGCAGTTCCCCGCCGGAGCGATCACCGGAGCCGTCGCCATCGCCGCCGACGCCGTCGACCTTCCGCGGGGTGTTGTCCAGCTCATCGATCCCCATCGACTGGGCCAGCCGGCGCGCCGGGTCGATGGTCAGCACCACCACCCGCCGGCCCCGCTCGGCCGCCCGCACCCCCAGGGCCGCCGCCGTGGTCGTCTTGCCCACCCCGCCGGCCCCGCAGCACACCACGATCCGCGTCTTCGGATCGTCCAGCAGCGCGTCCACCGCAAGCACCGGCGGAGCGTCCATGCCCGCCCCCGCGACCTCGGTCGTCATTCTTCTCCCGCCTGCTTGCGCAGCTCAGTCGCCAGCTCGTAGAGCCCGGCCACGTCCATGCCCGTGCCGAGCAGCGGCAGTTCGTACGTCGGGACGTCGAGCCCGGCCAGGACCCGGCGCTGTTCGCGCTCCAGCCCCACCCGCTCGGCGTGCTCCGCGGCCTGTTCCAGCAGCGGTCCCACCAGCCGCTCGGCCGGCCCGCCGCGCCGGGCCCCGCCCAGCCCCGCCCGGGACAGCGCCGCGGCCACCTCGGCCCGGCGCTCACCGGACGCCGCCCGCAGGGCCTTCTCGTCCAGGTGGTGCGGTCGCACCATGTTGACGACCACCCGGCCCACCGGAAGCCCGGCTTCCCGGAGTTCCTCGATGCCGTCCGCCGTCTCCTGGACCGGCATCTCCTCCAGCAGCGTCACCAGGTGCACTGCCGTCTCGGGGGACTTGAGCACCCCCATCACCGCCTGCGCCTGGTTGTGGATCGGCCCGAACCGGGCCAGCCCCGCCACCTCGTCGTTGACGTTCAGGAACCGGGTGATCCGTCCGGTCGGCGGCGCGTCCATCACCACGTGGTCGTAGACGAACCGGCCCGCCTTGTCCTTCCGCCGGACTGCCTCACAGGCCTTGCCGGTCAGCAGCACGTCCCGCAGACCCGGCGCGATGGTGGTGGCGAAGTCGATCGCCCCCAGCTTCTTCAGGGCCCGCCCGGCCGACCCGAGTTTGTAGAACATCTGCAGGTAGTCCAGCAGCGCCCGCTCCGCGTCGATCGCCAGCGCATGGACCTCCCCGCCGCCCGGCACCACGGCGATCTTCCGCTCCTCGTACGGGAGCGCCTCCGTCCCGAAGAGCTGCGCGATGCCCTGCCTGCCCTCCACCTCCACCAGAAGTGTCCGCCTGCCCTCGCGCGCGAGGGCCAGCGCGAGTGCCGCGGCGACCGTGGTCTTCCCGGTTCCGCCCTTGCCGCTGACCACCTGGAGCCTGCTCACAACCGACGAGCCTAATTCCTCCGCCCCCGCTCCGGTCGGGCCGGGTGGTCCCGACCGGACATGTCGTACGCATCCGCCCGAGCCCCGGGCGCCGCACGGGGGCACCGGCCGCAGGCACTACGCTCGGCCCCATGACCAAGAAGTTCGAATACGCGACGGTCCCGCTGCTGGTCCACGCCACCAAGCAGATCCTGGACACCTGGGGCGAGGACGGCTGGGAGCTCGTCCAGGTCGTGCCCGGGCCGAACAACCCCGAGCAGCTCGTGGCCTACCTCAAGCGGGAGAAGGCATGAGTGCCGTAGAGGCGAAGCTCGCCGAGCTCGGTCTGACCCTGCCGGAGGTCGTGCCGCCGCTGGCCGCGTACCAGCCGGCCGTCCGCTCGGGCCAGTACGTCTACACCGCGGGCCAGCTCCCGATGGTGAAGGGCTCGCTGCCGATCACCGGCAAGGTCGGTGCGGAGGTCTCCGCGGAGCAGGCCAAGGAGCTGGCCGCGATCTGCGCGCTGAACGGGCTGGCCGCCGTCAAGTCCGTGGTCGGTGACCTCGACCGGATCGTGCGTGTGGTGAAGGTCGTCGGCTTCGTCGCCTCGGCCCCCGATTTCACCGGCCAGCCGGGTGTCCTGAACGGCGCCAGCGAGCTGCTCGGCGAGGTGCTCGGCGAGAAGGGCGTGCACGCCCGCAGCGCGGTCGGTGTCGCGGTCCTGCCGCTGGACGCGCCGGTCGAGGTCGAGTTCCAGATCGAGATCTCTTCCTGATCTCCTCCTGCATCTCTAACTGCATCTCTTCCTGACCCGCCGGAGTACGGCTCGGGGCCGGGCTCAGCCCGGCCCCCTCGAACATCGGGCCGGATGGTCGTAGCATCCGGCCATGTCGAAGCGCGAGCAGTCCCCAGCCGCCGCCCCCGCCGGAGGCCAGTGGTATCCGCCGGAGTGGCCCGACCGGATCCGGGCCCTGACCGAGGGGTCCCTCACCCCGGTCGCGCCCAAGCGGGCCGCCACCGTGATGCTGCTCCGGGACACTCCCGAGGGCCCCGCCGTCCACATGCTGCGGCGGCGTGCCTCGATGGCCTTCGCCGGAGGCGCGTACGCCTATCCCGGCGGCGGGGTCGACCCGCGCGACGAGGACCACCGGATCGGCTGGGCGGGCCCCTCCCGGCAGGAGTGGGCCGACCGGCTCGGCACCGACGCCGCCACCGCCCAGGCCATCGTCTGCGGGGCGGTCCGGGAGACCTTCGAGGAGGCCGGGGTGCTCCTCGCCGGCCCCGCCGACGGCACCCTGATCCCCGACTTGACCGGCGACGACTGGGAGGCCGACCGGCTGGCCCTGGTGGCCCGGGAGCTCTCCTTCGCCGAATTCCTCGACCGCCGCGGCCTCGTCCTCCGCTCCGACCTGCTCGGTGCCTGGGCCCGCTGGATCACCCCGGAATTCGAGGCCCGCCGGTACGACACCTGGTTCTTCGTGGCCGCCCTGCCCGAGGGCCAGCGCACCCGCAACGCCTCCACCGAAGCCGACCGGACCGTGTGGATCCGCCCCGCGGACGCGGCGGCCGGCTACGACAAGGGCGAGCTGCTGATGATGCCGCCCACCATCACCACCCTGCGCTCCCTGGAGCCGTACGGCACCGCCGCCGCGGCCGTTGCCGCAGCCGCCGCCCAGGACCTCACCCCGGTCCTGGCCCGGGCCGTCATGGAAGGCGGGGAGATCGTGCTCTCCTGGCCCGGCCACGACGAGTTCACCAAACGGGTACGCATCACCGGGGGCCCCGCATGACAAGTGCAGCCGCTCTGCCCGGACAGCCCCGCGGAATCGTCACCTCCGGCCCGGCCACCGCCCGCGCGGTCAATGTCCTGGCCCCCAACCCGTCCGCCATGACCCTGGACGGCACCAACACCTGGCTGGTCTCCGAGCCCGACTCCGAGCTCGCGGTGGTCATCGACCCCGGCCCGCTGGACGAGGGACACCTGCGCGAGGTCATCGCCACGGCCGAGAAGGCGGGCAAGCGGATCGCGCTGACCCTGCTCACCCACGGCCACCCCGACCACGCGGCGGGTGCCGGCCGGTTCGCCGAGCTCACCGGCACCAAGGTGCGCGCCCTGGACCCGGCCCTGCGCCTGGGGGACGAGGGCCTGGCCGCCGGCCAGGCCATCCGGGTCGGCGGCCTGGAGATGCGGGTGGTCCCCACCCCCGGCCACACCGCCGATTCGCTCTGCTTCCACATCCCCGCCGACCGCGCCGTGCTGACCGGGGACACCATCCTCGGCCGCGGCACCACGGTGGTCGCCCACCCCGACGGGCGGCTGGGCGACTACCTGGACTCGCTGCGCCGGCTGCGCTCCCTCACGGTCGACGACGGGGTGCACACGGTGCTGCCGGGGCACGGGCCGGTGCTGGACGACGCCCAGGGCGCCGTGGAGTTCTACCTCGCCCACCGGGCGCACCGGCTGGCCCAGGTGGAGACGGCGGTGGAGAACGGGTTCAGCACCCCGGCCGAGGTGGTCGCCCATGTTTATGCGGACGTGGACCGGTCGCTGTGGCCTGCCGCAGAATGGTCCGTACGTGCGCAGTTGGAGTATCTGCGCGATCACGGACTGATCCCCGGGGGCCCCGAATGACCACCACCTTCCTGCTGCTGGCACTGATCGCCACGGCGAGCTGGATCACCACCACCGTGAGCCGGCGGATCCAGCAGCTGGAGCGGAAGGCGGACCGGCTGGAGCGCCGGCTCGGCCTGGTGCTGGACCACTTCGGCATCGAGGAGCCGGAGCCGGCCGGGCTGGACGGGGTCCGGGAGCTGCTGGGCGCGGGCCGGACGATTGAGGCGATCAAGGAGTACCGGCGGATCACCGGTGCCGAGCTGTACGAGGCGAAGCAGGCGGTCGACGCACTGAGCGCGGCGGAACCCCGGGACACTCCCGGCTCGTTCTAGGCGGCTCGTTCTAGGAGGAGCCGGGGGCGCCGGGCGGGCGGGGGCTCTTGGTGCCGTGCCGGGTCGTGTACTCGTCCGCGAGCCAGGGCCCGAGGTCCTCGACGTAGCTGCGCAGGACGCCGGGATCCGTGCCGGGCGCCAGCGCCGCGGCAGCCGCGGCGCACATTTGTGCTGCCCGCTCCGGGTAGTACCGGCCGAACACCTCGGCGGATTCCCGCAGGTCACTGGTCCAGCCGCCCCAGCGGGGCATGACCAGGGTGAACCCGGTCCGCACCAGGCGCCGGGCGAACTGTCGGCTCAGCTTCCGGTACTCGGCGGGGGTGTGTGCCGCTGTGAGCCGGGCCCGCCACGCCGGCAGTACGGCGGCCAGGTCGCCGTTGGTCTCGCGGGCCAGCAGCCCGTCCGGGCGGTAGCGGGGCAGGTGCTCGGCCAGATCGGAGCCGAGCAGCGGGGTGCACAGGCAGGCCAGGAACCAGCCCAGGTCGTATCGTTCCTGCTCGCTCAGCAGGAGCTCCTTGGAGTACAGCAGGATGCCGGCGCCGTCGATCACGTCGAAGTCCTCGTCGAGCCCCCGGCCGAGCACCTCGGCGATGTCCCGGTCGTCCTGGGTGGGCTCGTGCTGGAGGGCGAGCAGCAGGTCGAGGTCGGATTCCCCGGGGCGGGCGGTCCCGCGCGGCACGGAGCCGTACAGGTAGGCGCTGTGCAGCCGCCGCCCGTACGCCTCGGCGGTGCGGGAGCGGGCCGCTGCCACGACGGCCCGGAACCCGGCGGGTACCCGGCCCAGGTCTCCCTCGCGTTCGATGTACCCCTGTCCGTCCAGCCCTCGATGCTCCATGCGGATCACTGTGCCCGGCGTTCTCGACGGTGCCGGGACCACCCCCGGCCGGGCGTGTCGTCCCGCGGGGGCGGGGGCGGGAACGCGCGGAGGGGCCCCGCCCGTCCGGGCAGGACCCCTCTCACAGCGCGATCGCTCAGCGCGAGCGCTTCGCCAGTCGCTCCACGTCCAGCAGGATCACGGCACGGGCCTCCAGGCGGAGCCAGCCGCGGCCTGCGAAGTCGGCCAGCGCCTTGTTCACCGTCTCGCGGGAGGCGCCGACGAGCTGCGCCAGCTCCTCCTGGGTCAGGTCGTGGACCACGTGGATGCCTTCCTCGGACTGCACGCCGAAGCGGCGCGACAGGTCCAGGAGGGCGCGGGCGACCCGGCCCGGCACATCGGAGAAGACCAGGTCGGACATCTGGTCGTTGGTCTTGCGCAGGCGCCGGGCGACGGCGCGCAGCAGGGCCGTGGCCACCTCGGGGCGGGCGTTCAGCCAGGGCTGGAGGTCGCCGTGGCCCAGGCCGAGCAGCTTGACCTCGGTCAGCGCGGTGGCCGTGGCCGTCCGCGGGCCCGGGTCGAACAGCGACAGCTCGCCGATCAGCTCGCCGGGGCCGAGCACCGCAAGCATGTTCTCGCGGCCGTCGGGGGAGGTGCGGTGGAGCTTCACCTTGCCCTCGGTGACCACGTACAGCCGGTCACCGGGGTCGCCCTCGTGGAACAGGGCGTCACCGCGTGCGAGGGTCACCTCGCCCATGGAGGCGCGGAGCTCCGCGGCCTGCTCGTCATCGAGCGCCGCGAAGAGCGGGGCGCGCCGCAGAACGTCGTCCACGAGTCTCTCTCCTATGTCGACCGGCTCAGGGGACCGTGCTCCCCATTTTGCCGGACGCTACAAACAGTGCGATCAATCACAAGGATGCCGGACGGACGGGTGTGCTGTGCGGTGTTACCGGAGGTCCGGGCGGGTGTCACTGCCGCGCCTTAGGCTGGCGGAGTGTCCAATAAGCCGGTGAGAGCACAGGCCAAGGGGTCCGCGGGAGTGACCGCCGCCCTGAATTCAGCTGTGGGCGAACAGGGGGTTGGCGCGGCTCCGGCCCGCCCCCCGGGCAAAGCTTCGGCCAAGAAAGCTGTGGGAAAGACCAAGCCGGAATCACATCTGGCGATGGTGCGCCGCGCCCGGCGGATCAACCGGGAGCTGGCCGAGGTCTATCCCTACGCCCACCCCGAACTCGATTTCCGGAATCCCTTCGAGCTGCTGGTCGCGACGGTCCTGTCGGCCCAGACCACCGACCTCCGGGTGAACCAGACCACCCCGGCGCTGTTCGCGGCGTACCCGACGCCCGAGGACATGGCCGCGGCCGTGCCGGAAGAACTGGAGGAGCTGATCCGCCCGACCGGGTTCTTCCGGATGAAGGCGAAAGCCCTGCAGGGCCTCTCCGTGGCCCTGCGGGACAACTACGGGGGCAATGTGCCCGGGCGGCTCCAGGACCTCGTCACGCTGCCGGGAGTGGGCCGCAAGACCGCCAATGTGGTCCTCGGCAATGCGTTCGGGGTCCCCGGGATCACCGTGGACACCCACTTCGGCCGGCTGGTGCGGCGGTGGAAGTGGACCGAGCAGGAGGACCCGGAGAAGGTCGAGGCGGAGATCTGCGCGATCTTTCCGAAGAGCGAGTGGACGATGCTGTCCCACCGGGTGGTCTTCCACGGCCGCCGGATCTGCCACTCCCGCAAGCCGGCCTGCGGGGCCTGCCCGATCGCCCCGCTCTGTCCGGCCTACGGGGAGGGCGAGACCGACCCGGAGAGGGCGCGGAAGCTGCTCAAGTACGAGATGGGCGGACAGCCGGGGCAGCGGCTCAGCCCGCCGCCGGACTACCCGGGCCTGCCGGCCCGTCCGCTGGGCGGCGGCACGGCGGACGGCACCTCCGGCTGACGGGGGTTCCGGGCAGGTCCCGGCAGGTCCCGGGCTGGTTCCGGGCTGGTTCCGGGCGCGAGGACAGCCCCGGCCCGTGGTGCGGGTGCGGGTACGAGCGGTACGTGAAGATCAGAACGGGGTGCCCATGACAGGGGCCGAGCAGAGCGGGCCCACGGCCGCCGCCGAAGCGGCCGGTGCGCCGCATCACCCGGCGTACGAGGCGACGTACCACCGCGGTCGGGCGGCAGGCGGCCCCGCCGCCGGACCGGGCACGGGCACGGGGGCGGGCGGCGGTCAGGGCGGGGACCACTGCATCCGGGTCAGCGCCCATGGCCTGCCCGACTGGCTGGAGCCGGTCGAGCGGGCCGCCCGGACCGTCGAGCCCCGCCAGCTCAGCCGGTTCCTGCCACCGTCCGACGGCCGAGGCCGCCAGTCCGCCGTCCTCATCCTCTTCGGCGAGGGGCCGGACGGGCGGCCCGAGCTGCTTCTGATGGAGCGGGCCGGCAGCCTGCGCTCGCACGCCGGGCAGCCGTCCTTCCCGGGCGGCGCCCTCGACCCCGAGGACGGCGACCCGCAGACCACCGGCCCGCTGCGGGCCGCCCTCCGCGAGGCCGAGGAGGAGACCGGACTCGACCCGGCCGGCGTCCAGCTCTTCGGGGTGCTGCCGAGCCTGTACATCCCGGTCAGCGAGTTCGTGGTGACCCCGGTGCTGGGCTGGTGGCACACCCCCAGCCCGGTCGGTGCCGTGGACCCGGCCGAAACCGCCCGGGTCTTCACGGTGCCCGTGGCGGATCTCACGGACCCGGAACACCGGGTCACGGTCGTCCATCCCAGCGGCCACCACGGCCCGGCCTTCACCGTGGCATCCGCCCTGGTCTGGGGTTTTACCGCCGGGGTCATCGACCGGCTGCTGCACTTCGCCGGATGGGAGCGGCCGTGGGACCGATCACGTGAGGTCCCGCTGGACTGGCGCGCATGAGACGGTGGCCCACGTGAACGTGCTGGACATCCTGTTGCTGGTCGCCGCCGTGTGGTTCGCGATCGTGGGCTACCGCCAGGGGTTCGTCGTCGGCATCCTGTCGGTGATCGGCTTCCTCGGCGGTGGTCTTGTCGCCGTGTCCCTGCTCCCGCTGGTCTGGGACGAGGTGACCGACAACGGCAGCCGGGTGACCACCCCGGTGGTCATCGCCGCCGTGGTGGTGATCATCGTCTGCGCATCGGTCGGGCAGGCCTGCACCACCCACCTCGGCAACCGGCTCCGACGCCACATCACCTGGTCGCCGGCGCGCGTGGTCGACGCCACCGGCGGCGCGCTGGTCAACGTGGTGGCGATGCTGCTGGTGGCCTGGCTGATCGGTTCCGCACTTGCCGGGACGTCACTTCCCACGCTGGGCAAGGAAGTCCGCAACTCCCAGGTGCTGCTCGGGGTGTCCCGGGTGCTCCCGGAGCAGGCCGACACCTGGTTCTCGAATTTCAGTTCCACCCTGGCCCGCAACGGCTTCCCCCAGGTGTTCAGCCCGTTCTCGAACGAGCCCATCACCGAGGTGCAGGCACCGGACCCGGCCCTGGCGAGCAGCCCGGTGGCCGCGCGCGCCAAGCAGTCCATCGTCAAGGTGGTCGGCACCGCCCCCAGTTGCAGCAAGGTCCTCGAAGGCACCGGGTTCGTGTTCGCCCCCGGCAAGGTGATGACCAACGCCCATGTCGTCGGCGGGGTCGGCGAGCCGACCGTGCAGGTCGGCGGCGAGGGCAAGCTGTACGACGGCAAGGTCGTGCTCTACGACTGGGAGCGCGACATCGCGGTCCTGGACGTGCCCAAGCTGAAGGCCCCGGCGTTGCAGTTCACCGAGCGGGACGCGGTCGGCGGCAGCGACGCCATCGTGGCCGGCTTCCCGGAGAACGGCGCGTACGACGTGCGTGCGGCCCGGGTGCGCGGCCGGATCAACGCCAACGGCCCGGACATCTACCACCGCGGCACCGTGCGCCGGGACGTCTACTCGCTCTACGCGACGGTCCGCCAGGGCAACTCCGGCGGCCCGCTGCTCACGCCCGAGGGTCAGGTGTACGGGGTGGTGTTCGCGAAGTCCCTGGACGACCCGAACACCGGCTACGTCCTGACGGTGGACGAGATCCGCGACGACATCCGGTACGGCGCGGTGGCGCAGCAGCGGGTCGACAGCCAGGGCTGCGCCCTGTGAGCTGCTGCGCCCGCTGAGCTGCCCTACGTCCGCTGGGCTGTCCTACGTTCGCTGATGGCGCAGGCGGGCCGAGACCCAGCGGGCTCTGCGGCGCAGGATGCGCGGGATCCCGAGGCGGGGGTCATGGCCTTCCCGGCCTGCCCTCTCGTGGCTGCCCGGCACTGCTGCCGAGCGGGTTTCGCGTGCGGAGTCACCGTAGTCGTGCGTCCAGCCCATACTCCGACGTCTGCCCGGGCCCCAAGGTCGGTAACCGCTTTCGGGGCGGCCAATTGGCCTATGCGCCGGGCATTTGAACGATCCTCATGCGAGCGTACGAACCGTCAGGGGCGGTCAGCGGTCGGGTTCCGGGTCCTTCAGCCAGTTGATGAGCTCCGAGGAGAACGCCACCGGGTCCTCCTCGTGAGGGAAATGTCCGAGTCCGTCGAACAGCCGCCAGCGGTACGGGGCTTCGACGTACTCCCCGGAACCGGCCGCGCTCCGGGTCCGCATCACCGGGTCCAGGGAGCCGTGCAGATGGAGTGTCGGCACCCGGACCGGGCGCTTCATCCGCCGGTTGAACTGGATGCCGTCCGGGCGGGCCAGTGACCGCACCATCCAGCGGTAGGGCTCGATCGAGCAGTGCGCGGTGGACGGGATGCAGATCGCCCGCCGGTAGACCTCCAGCGCCTCCTCCTCGGGGGGCCGCGGGCCGGACCAGTCCCGGATCAGCTCGCCGGCCAGCGCCCCGCCGTCGGCCTGCAGCCGGCGCTCCGGGATCCACGGCCGCTGGAAGCCCCAGACGTACGATCCGGCCCGGCTCTGGGCGAAGTCCGACAGCATGGCCGAACGCCAGCGGCGCGGGTGCGGCATGGAGGAGACCACCAGCCGGCGCACCAGCTTGGGCCGCATCACGGCCGCCGTCCAGGCGAGGTAACCGCCCAGGTCGTGGCCGACGAGTGCGGCGTCCGGCTCGCCGAGGGACCGTACGACGCCGGTGATGTCCAGGGCCAGGTTGGCCGGGTCGTAGCCGCGCGGGGTGCGGTCACTGCCGCCGACCCCGCGCAGGTCCATGGCCACCGCGCGGAAACCGGCATCGGCGAGCGCGGTCAGCTGGTGCCGCCAGGTCCACCAGAACTGGGGGAACCCGTGCAGCAGCAGGACCAGCGGTCCGTCACCGAGCTCGGCCACGTGGAACCGGGCGCCGTTCGCGGCGACGTCCCGGTGCGTCACCTCTCTGCCGCCGGGGATGCCGATCCGGACCGCCGAGGCGGCGGTGGGCGGGGTGGCGGGGTCCGGCGAGCTGGCTGTCATGACGTCGAGCGTGCCACACCCACAGCCTTGTCACTGACCGACCGCGGGTGCGGCTTGACCGTTGCGACCACGGCCGCGGTCTCCTTGACCGAGGCGATGGTCTTCTCCGGCGGCTTGACCTTCTTGAACTTGGCGACGGCCAGGAGCGCCGCCAGGGCCGCGATCACCAGGAACGCGACGCCCACGATGAGGAACGACCAGGCCAGGCCGAGCCCCAAGTTGTGGATGCCGTAAGCGGCGGCGAAGCTCAGCACGGGCACCGAGAAGAGCGCCAGCACGCCGGCGATGACGAACGCGGTGCTGCCGATGCCCACTCGCCGGACGTCTTGGCGGATCTCGGCCTTGGCGAGTGCGATCTCGTCGTGTACCAGGGCGGACATCTCGGCCGTGGCCGAGGCGACCAGCTGGCCGAGCGTGCGCTCGGCTCCCTGCGCCCCTTGGTCCACTGCGGTCATCGCTCTCTCCCTCTGTCGTCCATTCCTGCGCGTCAGTCAGATGATGCCGGACGGGAGGCCCCGGCGCCGGACCCGGCTGCCGCTTCGGCCCGGCGGCGGTGCTCGGCGGCCTTGTCCTCGTAGATCTTCGCCATCCGCAGGTGGTACGCGGGGTTGTCCTCCTCGTAGATGTCCGGGATGCCGTCGAGGTCCTCGTCGCGGTCCTCGTCGGCGGTCAGTGCCTTGTACGTGCGGTCGCGGAGCTTGAGCAGGACGCAGGCGAAGATCGCGGCGATCAGCGAGCCGATCAGGACGGCGGCCTTGATCTCGTCGGTGAGGATGGGGTCGCCGGCGAAGGCGAGCTCGCCGATCAGCAGCGAGACGGTGAACCCGATGCCGGCGAGGGAGGCCACGGCGAGGACGTCGGGCCAGGAGAGGTCCTCGTTGAGCTCGGCCTTGGTGAAGCGGGCGGCCAGCCAGGTGCCGCCGAAGATCCCTATGGTCTTGCCGACGACCAGGCCGAGGACCACGCCGAGGGTCTCGGGACGGGTGAAGACCTGGGCGATCGCTTCGTCGGAGAGCGAAACGCCGGCGGAGAACAGGGCGAACAGGGGCACGGCGAGACCGGCGGAGATGGGCCGGACCAGGTGTTCGATGTGCTCGCCGGGGGAGTACTCCTCGTTGTCCTTGCGGGTGCAGCGGAGCATCAGGCCCATGGCGACACCGGCGATGGTGGCGTGGACCCCGCTGTTGTACATCAGGCCCCAGATGACGAGGGCGAGCGGGACGTACACGTACCAGCCGCGGACGCCGCGGCGGAGCAGGAACCAGAACAGGGCGAGGCCGACGAGGGCGCCGCCGAGTGCCAGGAAGTCGATCTCGTTGGTGAAGAACACCGCGATGATCATGATGGCGAACAGGTCGTCGACCACGGCCAGGGTCAGCAGGAAGGCGCGTAGGGCGGAGGGCAGCGAGGTCCCGATGACGGCGAGCACGGCGAGTGCGAAGGCGATGTCGGTGGCGGTGGGCACGGCCCAGCCGCTCATGGACCCGTCGCCGAGCTGGTTGACCAGGACGTAGACCGCGGCCGGGGCGGCCATGCCGCAGATGGCGGCGATGACGGGGAGGGCCGCTGCCTTGGGGTCGCGCAGGTCGCCCGCGACCAGCTCGCGCTTGAGCTCGATGCCCGCGACGAAGAAGAAGATGGCGAGGAGACCGTCGGCGGCCCAGTGCTGGACGGACAGGTTCAGGCCGAGGGACTCCGGGCCTATGTGGAAATCACGGACCCTGAGGTAGCTGTCGGTGAGGCCGGGGGTGTTCGCCCAGATGAGGGCGGTGACGGCGGCCACGAGGAGCAGCACACCGCCGACGGTCTCGGCGCGCAGGGCGTCGGCCACGAACCGGCGCTCGGGCAGCGAGAGCCGCCCGAGCAGCTTGCGGCTCTGGTTGTCGGTGGGGCTGGGCGTGGCCACGGGGGACACCTCCGGTCGGTCGAAGGGCACGACAAACGATCTTGCCGACCAGGCTTCCCGGCACACCTGTAAAATATTTACGCCTTCAATACTTTACAGGGTGTAGCTCGGTGGTGCGGTGATCACACTTTATGCGTGAAAAGGGCATCCGGCGCGTTGCTCGCCGGATGCCCTTTTTGTGGGTGTTTCACGCGTTCCCGCGTCGGGTGGTGTCGGGTCAGTCCTCGCTGGAGGCGCTCGGCAGCTTCGTCTGGATCAGATCCATGACGGAGGAGTCGGTCAGCGTGGTGACATCGCCCAGCTCGCGGTTCTCGGCCACGTCGCGCAGCAGGCGGCGCATGATCTTGCCGGAGCGGGTCTTCGGCAGCTCGGCCACCGGCAGGATGCGCTTGGGCTTGGCGATCGGGCCGAGGGTGGCGCCCACGTGGTTGCGCAGGTCCGCGACCAGCGAGTCGTTCTCGTGGGCGCTGCCGCGCAGGATGACGAACGCGACGATGGCCTGGCCGGTGGTCTCGTCGGCCGCGCCGACCACGGCCGCCTCGGCGACCGAGGGGTGCGAGACCAGGGCGGATTCGACCTCGGTGGTCGAGATGTTGTGGCCGGACACCAGCATCACGTCGTCCACCCGGCCGAGCAGCCAGATGTCGCCGTCGTCGTCCTTCTTGGCGCCGTCGCCGGCGAAGTACATGCCGGCGAACCGCGACCAGTAGGTGTCGATGAACCGCTGGTCGTCGCCCCAGATGGTGCGCAGCATCGAGGGCCACGGCTCGGTGAGGACCAGGTAGCCGCCTCCGCCGTTGGGAACCTCGTTGGCCTCGTCGTCGACGACGGTGGCGGAGATGCCCGGCAGCGGGCGCTGCGCGGAGCCCGGCTTGGCCTCGGTGACCCCCGGCAGCGGGGAGATCATCATGGCGCCGGTCTCGGTCTGCCACCAGGTGTCCACGATCGGGCAGCGGTCGCCGCCGATGTGCTTGCGGTACCAGATCCAGGCCTCGGGGTTGATCGGCTCGCCGACCGAGCCCAGCACGCGCAGCGAGGACAGGTCGAACTTCGCGGGGATGTCGTCGCCCCACTTCATGAACGTCCGGATGGCCGTCGGTGCGGTGTAGAGGATGGTGACCCCGTACTTCTGCACGACCTCCCAGAACCGGCCCTGGTGCGGGGTGTCCGGGGTGCCCTCGTACATGACCTGGGTGGCGCCGTTGGCGAGCGGCCCGTAGACGATGTACGAGTGGCCGGTCACCCAGCCGATGTCGGCGGTGCACCAGTAGACGTCGGTCTCCGGCTTGAGGTCGAAGACGGCGTGGTGGGTGTACGCGGCCTGGGTGAGGTAGCCGCCGGAGGTGTGCAGGATGCCCTTCGGCTTACCCGTCGTACCGGACGTGTACAGGATGAAGAGCGGGTGCTCGGCGTCGAAGGCCTGCGGGGTGTGCTGGGTGGACTGGCGCCCGACGAGCTCGTGCCACCAGAGGTCGCGGCCCTCGGTGAAGGCGGTCTCCTGGCCGGTGCGCTGCACCACGAGCACGTTCTTGACCTGCGGGCACTTGGCCACGGCCTCGTCGATGGCCGGCTTGAGGGCGCTCGGCTTGCCGCGGCGGTAGCCGCCGTCGGCGGTGATCACCAGCTTGGCGTCGGCGTCCTGGATGCGGGAGGCCACGGCGTCGGCGGAGAACCCTCCGAAGACCACCGAGTGCGCGGCGCCGACCCGGGCGCACGCCAGCATCGCGACGACCGCCTCGGGGATCATCGGCAGGTAGACGGCGACCCGGTCGCCGGCCTGGACGCCCAGCTCGGTGAGGGCGTTCGCGGCCCGCGAGACCTCGTCCTTGAGCTGCGCGTAGGTGACCGAGCGGCTGTCGCCGGGCTCGCCCTCGAAGTGGATGGCGACCCGGTCGCCGTGGCCGGCCTCGACATGGCGGTCCACGCAGTTGTACGCGACGTTCAGCTTGCCGTCCGCGAACCACTTCGCGAAGGGCGGGTTGGTCCAGTCGAGCGTCTCGGTCGGCTCGGTGGCCCAGGTCAGCCGCCGGGCCTGCTCGGCCCAGAAGCCCAGCCTGTCGCTGTCCGCCTGCTCGTATGCCTGCGCCGTCACATTGGCGGCGGCGGCCAGCGCGGCGGGCGGCGCGAATCGCCGCTCCTCCTTGAGCAGGTTGGCCAGGCTCTCGTTGCTCACGACATCTCCCTTTCCCAGGGTGTCCGTTGTGTCCCCGGCATAGCTCATCAGGCGGATGCCCGGGTGACAAGGGCTAACCGGAAATTGGTTTAGACCTATTGATTGCGACGGTCCGCAATACACGGATGGCCCCTTCCCGCTGCAGGGCGCGGGAAGGGGCCATACGGTGGCACGGATACGCGAGCGTACCGGTTCAGGCGGGCGCTGGTGCGGGGGACTGGCTGCGATCGGCCGGAACCACGCTGTCGAAGACCCGGCAGTCGAAGAAGTCCCGGCCCTCCGAGAGCAGATAGGCCTGGGCCTCGCCCACGTGGAAGTACATCCCGTGCAGCTCCAGCGTGCCCTCGGCGAGCCTGCGCGCCACCGATTCGTGCGCCCGCAGGTGCTCCAACTGCTGCACCACATTGGTCAGGCACAGCTGCTCCACGGCGTCGGCGGGCAGCCGGCCGGAGATCCGCGCCCAGGCGTGGTGCCGGCTGGCCATCCGCTCCAGACTGGGCAGCCCGTGGCGCAGCCAGCGGCGCAGCGGGGTCGTCGGCATTCCGGGCGCGGCGTTGAGCAGCGCCTGCATCGCCCCGCAGCCGGAGTGCCCGCACACCGTGATGCTGTCCACCCTGAGCACGTCCACGGCGTACTCGATGGCCGCTGCGACGGAGTCGTCGCCGGACTCGGCGCCGGGCAGCGGCACCAGGTTCCCCACATTGCGCACGGTGAACAGGTCGCCGGGCCCGCTCGAGGTGATCATGCTGGTGACCAGCCGGGAGTCGGCACAGGTCAGGAACAGCTGTGAAGGCTGCTGCCCCTCGCGCGCCAGCCGGGCCAGCTCGTCCCGGACATGCGGGGCGGTGTCCCGCTGGAAGGCGCTGATCCCGCTGGCCAGCCGGCCGCCGCCGCGCAATGCCTCGGCCGGTTCGGCGGGCCGCTGGTCGCAGTGGTTCTGCCACGGGGTCCAGGGGCGGCAGCACTGGTGTGCCCCTCGCGCGCCGGAGCCCTGGTGGTCGCCGATCGCGGCACCGGCCCGGCCGGTGACCTCCAGCGAACCGCCGTGCGCCACATGGGAGTCCTGCCAGTCCTGCAGGGTCTCGTACGCGGCGTGGTCCATGAAGGAGCCGTCCAGCTCGATCACGGTGTGCCCGCGGTGCGGGATCTGGTTCAGCACCCGGCTCAGCCGGGGCACCGCGAGGAAGGTCAACTGCCCGCGGGCCTGCACCCGGTGGACGCCGTCCTGCTCCTCCAAGGTGATCCGGGTCCGGGCCAGCCGGTGCAGGGACACCGCCACCGCCACGGCGATACCGATCGCGACCCCTTCGAGCACTCCACCGAGGACCACCGCCACGATGGTGGTGAGGTAGACGACGATCTCCCGGTGCCGGGTGATGCTGCGCATATGCGTGATGTTGACCATCTGCACGCCGACGGCCATGACCAGCGCGGCCAGTGCCGCCAGCGGGATCAGGTCGAGGACCGGCACCAGGAACGCGGCGGCCAGCACGATCCACAGCCCGTGCAGCATCGACGACCGCCGGGTGGCCGCACCGGACTTGACGTTCGCCACGCTGCGCACCGCGACTCCGGTGATGGGCAGTCCGCCGAGGGCGCCGGAGACGATGTTCGCCGCGCCCTGGCCGCGCAGTTCGCGGTCGAGGTCGGCGCGCGGGGGACGGTTTTCCGTACCGCGCTCGGACGCGATCAGCTTGTCCGTGGCCACGGCGGACAGCAGCGATTCCACGCTGCCGACCAGGGTGATGGTCAGGACGGCCGCGATGAGCCCCAGGACCGGCCCCTCGGGCAGTCCGGGCAGGGCGTGGCTGCTCCAGGACGGCAGGTCCACCCGGGGCAGGGTCAGTCCGGCCAGCGCGGCGAGCGCGGTCGCGGAGGCCACGGCGGCGAGGGCCGGCGGGATTCTGCGCAGGAGTCTTCCGGCCCGCCCCGGCAGGCGTGGCCAGGAGAGCAGGACGAGCAGGGTGAGCAGGCTGACGCCGAGCGCCGCCGGATGCAGATCGGCCAACTGGCCTGGCAGGCCCAGGACATTGGCCACGGCGGAGCTCTGCGGGGTGCCGCCGAGCACGATGTGCAGCTGGGCCAGCGCGATGGTCACGCCGATGCCCGCGAGCATGCCGTGCACGATGGCCGGGCTGACCATCAGCGCGGACCGGGCGGTGCGCAACAGGGCGAGGCCGAGCTGGCAGACGCCGGCGAGCACGGTGATGGCGCAGGTGGTCCGCCAGCCGTACCGCTGGATCAACTCGGCGGTGACCACGGTGAGTCCGGCGGCGGGGCCGCTCACCTGGAGGGGTGCACCGCCCAGTCGCCCGGCGACGATTCCGCCGGCCGCCGCGGCCACCAGTCCCGCCTGCAGCGGGGCACCGGTGGCCAGGGCGATGCCGAGCGAGAGCGGCAGCGCGATCAGAAAAACGGCGATGGACGCGGACAGGTCCGCGGTGCGGGGGTTGGTCATAGGTCCCGTCTCCTCGTGGGCAGGGAGGGTGAAGCGGCGGGAGTCTCAACACTCGGTAAATGGATGGTAATGGAGAGTAAAGAGAGTTGCTTGGCAAAGGGGGCAAATGGCCCAAGAGTTCCCTCTGGGGAGTGAATAATCATTTTGTACGGCTTGTCACATCTTCCTCAGAGAAGCCCGCGTGGGACGTTGCGGCACGGAAGTCCCGCACGGGAACACGAGGGAGAGGTGGGCGGAAGATGGCCGTCACGAAGAGGGCCGCCGGCGGTCTGGCCGTGGCCGTGGTTGCGGCGCTGGGCCTCGCCGGCTGCAGCGCCTCGGACTCCGCCGGGCCGTCGGGCGGCGGGTCCGGCGCGAAGAAGGGCGCCGCCGCCCCGGAAGCCCCGGGCAGCGTGCTCCGGCTGATCGGCGACGGCTCCACCTCGTACACCGGACCACAGCCGAACGTACGGAAGCCGGAGAAGCTCAAGCCCGGTGAAACGCCGCCGCAGTTCGTGGTCTTTTCCTGGGACGGGGCGGGCGAGGACAGCCAGAAGCTGTTCTCGCACTTCCGCGAGGTCGGCAGGAAGCACAACGCCCGGATGACGTACTTCCTCAGCGGCGTGTACATGCTTCCGGAGGAGAAACGTTCCCTCTATACCGGTCCCCAGCATGCCCCCGGCCGCTCCGACATCGGCTTCGGCGACCTCCCGAGCATCAAGGAGACCGCCACCCAGATCCGCGGGGCCTGGCAGGAGGGCAACGAGATCGGCACCCACTTCAACGGGCACTTCTGCGGCCCCGAGGGGGGTGTCGGCACCTGGTCCGTGGAGGAGTGGAAGAGCGAGATCCAGCAGGCCAAGTCCTTCGTCAAGAACTGGAAGACCAACTCCGGCCTGAAGCAGGAGAAGGCGCTCCCCTTCGACTACGACAAGGAGCTGGTCGGAGCCCGCACCCCCTGTCTCGAAGGCCAGAAGAACTTCATGCTGGCGGCCCGGACCATGGGCTTCCGCTACGACTCGAGCGGCATCAGCAAGCAGAAGTGGCCGAAGAAGACCGACGGGCTGTGGGACATCCCGCTGCAGCTGGTGCCCATTCCGGGGCGGGCCTTCGAGACCCTGACCATGGACTACAACTTCATGGTCAACCAGTCGGGGACCACCTCACAGGGCGACCCCTTCCAGCACACCTACTGGGGCAACCAGCTGCGCGACGGCCTGCTGCAGGGCTTCGAACGCGCCTACCGGGGCAACCGAGCGCCGCTGATCATCGGCAACCACTTCGAGTCCTGGAACGGCGGCACCTACATGCGCGCCATCGAGGAGACCATCAAGACCGTCTGCACCCAGAAGGACGTGCGCTGCGTGCCCTTCCGCGAGCTCGTGGACTGGCTCGACGCCCAGGACCCCCGGCACGTCGAGTGGATGCGCACGCTCGACGTCGGACAGGCGCCGAAGGAGGGCTGGACCAAGTTCCTGGCCACCGGACCGGCGCCGTCACCGGCACCCGCCCCTCCGGCGGCGCCCGAGGAGGTCACGCCGGCTGAGGAGCAGGACGAGGAATAGCGGCGCCGCTCTGCTCACCCAGCACGAACCCGGGGTCGACCTGCTGCGCCAGGTCGGCCCCGGTCTTCGCGTTGCCCCAGCTCTCGGCGTTCCGCAGGTGGAAGTGGACCATCTGCTCGGTGTACCGGGCCCAGTCGCGCTGCGCGTAGGAGTCGTCGGCCGCGTCCTGCAGGGCCTGCAGCGCCATGCGGTTGTCCGCCTCCAGCAGCTCGAAGCGCGGCGGCCGGCCCTTCTCCATCGCCCGCACCCAGTCCGAGTGCCCGACGGTGACCAGCAGGTCCTCGCCGGCCTCCGCGCGCAGGAACTCGATGTCGTCCCGGCCCTGCACCTTGTTGCCGATCACCTTGAGGGCCACCCCGAAGTCCCGTGCGTACGCCTTGTACTGGCGGTAGACGGAAATGCCCTTGAGGGTGGGCTCGGCGACCAGGAAGGTCACGTCGAAGCGGGTGAACATCCCGGAGGCGAAGGAGTCCGAGCCGGCCGTCATGTCGACGACCACGTACTCATCCGGTCCGTCGACCAGGTGGTTCAGGCAGAGCTCGACCGCCCCGACCTTGGAGTGGTAGCAGGCCACGCCCAGATCGGACTCGGTGAACGGCCCGGTGGCCATCAACCGCACCTCTTCCCCGTCGAGCCGGACGGGGCGGGCGCAGGCCTGGTAGACCGGGTTGTCCTCGCGTACCCGCAGCAGGCGCGAACCGGCGCCGGGCGGGGTGGTCTTGATCATCGTGTCAGCGGAGGCGATACGCGGGTTGGAGCCCCGCAGGTACTCCTTGATGAGCGGCAGTTGGGCGCCCATCGCCGGCAGTCCGGCGGCCTCCTCCTCGGTCAGTCCGAGGGCGGCCCCGAGGTGCTGGTTGATGTCGGCGTCCACCGCGACGACGGGGGCCTCGTTGGCGGCAAGGTGGCGGATGAAGAGCGAGGACAGCGTGGTTTTGCCGCTGCCGCCCTTCCCCACGAAAGCGATCTTCATGTTCACCTAGCGTAGTGCCGGGGTGGCGCACCGTGGCGGAGGTGAGTGAAGAAGACCACTCTAAGGTGGGGTCGGTGCTATGGCCGCGCAGTGCGTAGGCTCCCTGCTTATGAGTACGTCAGCCGATCCGCTCGCCGCCCTCGCGGGCCTTCCGGGCGTGGCCGAGTCCGTGGAGTCCATGCGCAAGGCCGTGGACCGGGTCTACGGGCACCGCGTGATGCGCCGTCGCAGCACGGAGGTCTCCGCCGAGGCGACGCTCCGCGGGGCGCGTGGGAGCGCGGCCCTGTCGGGCGCGGACTGGGCGTTGGAGGAGGTCCGGCGGCGGACCGACTTCGGGGCGGAGGCCGAGGCCCGGGTGGTGGGCGCGACGCTGCGACTGACCGCCGAGGCCGGGCAGTTGCTGAGCATCTGGCGGCAGTCGCCGCTGCGGGTGCTGGCGCGGCTGCACCTGGTTGCGGCGGGTACCGCCGTCGCCGGTGAGGTGGTGGGGCGGCCGAGGCTGGCCGGCGAGCCGGTGGACGAGCCGCTGGTGGAGCTGCCGCTGCCGGACGCCGACGAGGTTGCGGGGCGGCTGGACGGCCTGTCCCGGCTGATCATCGCGGGGGGCTCGGCCCCGGCGCTGGTGACCGCCGCAGTGGTGCACGGTGAGCTGCTCGCGCTGCGGCCGTTCGGCTCGTACAACGGGGTGGTGGCGCGGACCGCCGAGCGGATCGTTCTGATCAACAGCGGTCTGGACCCCAAGGCGGTCTGTCCGGCGGAGGTCGGGCACGCGGAGCTGGGCCGGGCGGCCTATCTCGCGGCGCTGGACGGGTACGTCTCCGGGACCCCGGAGGGGATGGCGGCCTGGATCGCGCACTGCGGGCGGGCGGTCGAGCTCGGGGCGCGGGAGTCCATGGCGGTCTGCGAGGCGCTGCAGCGCGGCGCGGCCTGACGAATCTGATCTGGCCCGATCTGAACTGGCCTGGTCTGGCCTGAGCTGGTCTGGCCGGCATGGTCCGGACACGGGTTGCGGCGACACCGTACTGCTCATGGTGTCGCCGCTGGCATGCGCGCCCAGTTACCAAGCGTCCTCGATAGTTGCCCATCAGGTCGGGAACTTTGCCCGTTCCCTGGTGCGGCTGGCCCGTAATCGACGGGTCGACGTCGCGTGGGTGCTCGGCGTTCATGCTTCGGTCCGTGGGGCCTTGCTGCGTTCTAAAGATGATCCTCTCGGATGTCCTTTGGTCTCGCGGGCCGTGAATCCTTTGTACCTCCATCCCGGAGGAAGCGGAACCCCTTGCTGCACTTCTTTACTTTCACGGACAGTTCGGTATGAACCGGACGGTCGGTGTCGGTGCAGGTCAGGCGGCTCCCGGTCGGGTTCTCGGCGGTTCGCAGCAGTTCTCAGCGCTTCTCGGCGGTACGGCGTCGGGCTGTCAGGCGATGGCGTTTGCGCGGCGGCGGCTCGCGTACCAGACCAGACCGGCCGTGGCCGCTGCCGCACCGACGGCGGCAGCCGCGACCAGTGCGGGGCGGGCCGCCAGGGACAGCCCGGGCAGCCGCTGCTTCAGTCGGACCGGCCGGTTGAAGACGAGCACCGGCCAGTTCCGGGCCAGCGCCTCCCGGCGCAGCGCCCGGTCCGGATTGACCGCGTGCGGATGGCCGACCGCCTCCAGCATCGGGACGTCGGTGATCGAGTCGCTGTACGCGTAGCAGCGCGCCAGGTCGTAGCCCTCGGACTCGGCCAGCTCGCGCACGGCCTCCGCCTTGGTCGGACCGTAGGCGTAGTACTCGATCTCCCCCGTGAAGCAGCCGTCCTCGCCCACCACCATGCGGGTGGCGACGACCCGGTCGGCTCCGAGCATCTCGCCGATCGGCTCGACCACCTCGGCCCCGGAGGTCGAAACGATCACCACGTCGCGGCCCGCTGTGTGATGGGCCTCGATGAGGGACGCCGCCTCGTCGTAGATGATCGGGTCGATCAGGTCGTGCAGGGCTTCGGCGACGATCTCCTTCACCTGCCGGACGTTCCAACCCTTGCAGAGGGCGGAGAGGTACTCCCTCATCCGCTCCATCTGGTCGTGGTCGGCGCCGCCGGCCAGGAAGATGAACTGGGTGTACGCGGTGCGCAGTACCGCCCGCCGGTTGATCAGCCCGCCTTGGTAGAAGGACTTGCTGAACGTCAGAGTGCTCGACTTCGCAATGACCGTCTTGTCCAGGTCGAAGAAGGCTGCAGTGCGAGGCAAGGAGTGCGACAAGGACTGGATTTCCACGAGCCGAGCATATGCGCCCACCATTCGGCGTAAGGTGTGGCGCGTGGGTTTGCCTGAGAAGCCTCTCGGGTACACCATGGAAGTCACGGATCGTTCGCGACCGTGCTAACCCGGTCCGACTCCTCCCCCCCCGAGTCGGCCGTGGGGACGACCCCCGCTCTCCCCCCCGGCGGGGGTCGTCGCATGTCCGGACGCGGTTTGCGTCCCGGCCGCCGGCCCCAAGTGATCATTTCTCTGGCCCTCCCTGTGTCGTGGGCCCGCGCCGCGCCGGCCCTCACTCCCTCGAACTCGTCACGGTGTGTAGTTGTTCCGGAGCGCTGTGGAACTCACCTCCAGGGGTGATCGAGTTATTCACAACGCCCTCTCTATCCACAGTTCTCGAGCAAGATCCACTTGATTTTGCGGATGGCGGCACGGTGATTCCGACCGCGAAGTCCGCGGTCAACGGATTTGCAGTGAGAAGGGGGCGGAGATCGTGGCTGGAACCATGTCCCGCGAAGTGCCGGAGTGGCCGGTTCCCGGTGCCGGGCGGCCGTTGATCATCACAGAGGACCCGGTGCTCCTCGACGATCTGCTGCGGTTGTGCGCTGCCGCAGGCGCCGAGCCCCACGTGCAACCTGCGGTGCCGGAGCAAAGCGGGACGGCCGGGGGCGGTGGGGCTGGTGGGGCCGGTGGGATCGCTGCGCCGGCCGGGGCCGGCCCGCCGGGTGCCGCCGGGTGGGCCGACGCGCCGCTCGTGCTGGTCGGCGAAGACGTGGGCGGCCGGGTGCGCGGAGCACCGCGCCGCGGCGGAGTCTTCCTCGTCGGGCGGAGCGAAGGCCGGAATCCCGACGACCCCGTGGTGTGGCAGCGCGCGGTGGAGATCGGGGCCGAGCAGGTGCTCTGGCTCCCCGACTCCGAGAGCTGGCTGGTCGACCGGATCGCCGATGTGGCCGAAGGGGCCGGCCGGCCCGCGCTCGCCGTGGGCGTCATCGGGGGCAGTGGCGGCGCCGGAGCTTCCACCCTGGCCTGCTCCCTGGCCATCTCCGCGGCCCGGTCCGGCGAGCGGACCATGCTGATCGACGGAGATCCCTTCGGGGGCGGGCTGGACGTGCTGCTCGGCGGCGAAGGGGCCGAGGGCCTGCGCTGGCCGGACTTCGCCGCCTCACGCGGCCGGGTCGGTGCCGGAGCCCTGGAGGAGTCCCTGCCGCAGTTGCACGGGCTGCGCCTGCTCAGCTGGGACCGGGGCAAACGGGTGCTGGTGCCGCCCGCGGCGATGTGCTCGGTGCTTGCTGCCGCCCGGCGGCGGGGCGGGGTGGTGGTGGTCGACCTGCCCCGGCGTGTGGACGAGGTCGCGGTCGAGGCGCTGGCCCAGCTGGACCTGGTGCTGATGGTGGTTCCGGTCGAGCTGCGGTCGGTGGCCGCGGCGAGCAGGGTCGGCGACGCCCTGCACGGGATGGCCAGGGACGTCCGGGTGGTGGTGCGGGCGCGCCTGGCCGGCGAGCTCGACCCGGACGAGGTGGCCGGGCTGCTCCGGCTGCCGCTCGCCGGTGAGATGCCGGTAGAGCTCGGGGTCTCCGAATGGCTGTCCAGGGGCGAGCCGCCGGGCACGTTCGTCTGGGGGCCGCTGGCCCGGTTCTGCGACGGGTTCTGGCGGCGGGCGCTCGGCGCCGGCCAGGGGGTGACCGCATGACCGCCGGGCTGCTGGACGCGGTGCGGGCCCGGCTCGCCGAGAGCGGGGCCGATCCGACACCGGCCCGGGTCGCGGCGGCACTGCGGGCCCAGGGGCGGCTGCTGGGGGATGCGGAGGTGCTCGGCGTGGCCGCCGAGTTGCGGTCGGAGCTCGTGGGAGCCGGCCCGCTGGAACCGTTGCTCGCCGACCCGGCCGTCACGGACGTGCTGGTGGCGGCGCCGGACCGGGTGTGGGTGGACCGGGGCGGCGGGCTGGAGCTGACCGGGGTGACCTTCGGCGACGCGGAGGCGGTGCGCAGGCTGGCGCAGCGGCTGGCGGCGGTGGCCGGGCGCCGGCTGGACGATGCCCGGCCGTGGGTGGATGCCCGGATGCCCGACGGCACCCGGCTCCATGCGGTGCTGCCGCCGGTGGCCGTCGGATCGGCCTGCCTGTCGCTGCGGGTGGTGCGGCCACGGGCGTTCACCCTGGAGGAGCTGACGGCCGCGGGCACCCTGCCGCCGGGCGGGCGGCGGCTGCTCGGGGCGATGGTCGAGGCCAGACTGTCGTTCCTGGTCTCCGGAGGGACCGGCACGGGGAAGACCACGCTGCTCAGTTCCCTGCTGGGACTGGTCGGGCCGGGGGAGCGCATCGTGCTCGCCGAGGACTCGGCCGAACTGCGCCCCGATCATCCGCATGTGGTGCGGCTGGAGAGCCGGCCCGCCAATCAGGAGGGCGCCGGGCTGGTCACGTTGGCAGACCTGGTCCGGCAGGCCCTGCGGATGCGGCCCGACCGGCTGGTGGTGGGGGAGGTGCGCGGGGCGGAGGTCGCCGACCTGCTGGCCGCGCTCAACACCGGGCACGAAGGCGGGTGCGGGACGGTACATGCCAATGCTGCGGCGCATGTCCCGGCACGGCTGGAGGCGCTCGGTACTGCTGCCGGGCTCGACCGGGCTGCGCTGCACAGCCAGTTGGCCGCCGCTCTGGACCTGGTGATCCACCTGGTCCGGGACCGGGGCGGGCAGCGGCGGGTCGCCGAGGTGCATGTCCTGGAGCGGGATGCGGCCGGGCTGGTGGTCACGGTGCCCGCGCTTCGGTGGGCCGCGCGGGGATTCGCGCGGGAGCGGGGCTGGGAGCGGCTGAGCCTGCTGCTGGGGGGAGTGCGGTGACCGGGGCGGGCATGGCGGTCCCGGTGCCGGTGGTCGCGGCGGTGCTGTGTGCCGGGGCTGCGGTCTGGCTGCTGGCCGGGGACGGCCGGCCGGCGGGGCGGGCCCGGCTGTTGCTGGCCGGGCCGGGGCCGGCGCTGCCCGCGCGGGGGTCTCCCTGGGAGCGGCTGGTGGTTCCGGTGCGGGTGCGTGCGGGCCGGTGGCCGGAGGGGGCGTGCGTGGCGGCGGGGCTGGTGGTGGCGCTGCTCGGCCGATCGCTGATTCCGCTGGTGCTGGGGGTGTTGGCGGTGCCCGTGGTGCGACGGTGGCTGAGGGTCCGGGAGCGGGCCCGGGCCCGGGAGGCGCGGGCGGCGGCGGTGATCGCCCTGTGTGGGGCGGCCGTGGGGGAGTTGCGGGCCGGGGCGCAGCCGGGGCAGGCGTTGAGCGCCGCGATGCGCCGGACCGCCATACCGGGCGCCGAGGAGGCGGCGGTGCTGGCCGCTGCCGCCTTCGGCGGGGATGTGGCCGGGGCGCTGCGGGAGGCGGCCCGGGAGCCGGGTGCGGAGGGGCTGGCCGGGATGGCCGCGTGCTGGCGGGTCTCGGTGGACGGGGGTGCGGGGCTGGCGGCCGGGCTGGACCGGCTGGAAGGGGCGTTGCGGGCGGAGCGGGACCGGCAGGACTCCTTGCGAGCTCAGCTGGCGGGGGCGCGGTCCACTGCGGTGGTGCTGGCGCTGCTCCCGCTGGTGGGCCTCCTGATCGGGACGGGACTGGGGGCGGATCCCCTGCGGGTGCTGCTGCACACCTCGCTGGGGATGGGCTGCCTGCTGGTCGGCGGAGTGCTGGAGGTGCTGGGGCTGCTGTGGTGCCGGCGGATCGTGCGGAAGGGGGAGGGGTGATGGACGGTTCGCTGGTCCACAGGCTGGGGATGGCGCTTTCCCTGCCGGTGGCCGCGCTGTGGCTGGTGTCCGTGTGTGCGGGGCGGGTCCGGGAGCGGGCGGTGCTCCGTCGGGCGGGGCTGCTGCTCCCGGTGGAGCCCGGCCCGGGCGGTACCCGGCCACCGGTCCGGCGGGGCCGGCGGGGCCGGTGGGGTCGGTGGGCCCGGCTCCGGCGCCGTTGGGGCCGGGCCGGGCGGGCGGATCCGGGGGAGGCGGAGCGTCAGCTGCCGTTCGCCGCCGATCTGTTGGCCGCCTGTCTGGCGGCGGGTGCCGGGCCGGTGGAGGCGGCCGAGGTGGTGGGGGAGTCGCTGGGCGGCCCGGTGGGCGAGCGGCTGGCGCTGGCGGGTGCCGAGTTGCGGCTGGGCGCCGAACCGGATGCCTCGTGGGGGAGGTTGGCGGAGATACCCGGCGCCGGGGCGCTGGCGGACTGCCTGGACCGGGCGGCCCGCACCGGGGCGCCGGCCGCGGAGCCGGTGGCCCGGCTGGCGGCGGCCCTGCGGGCGGAGCGGGCCCGGCGGGCGACTGCGGGGGCCCAGCGAGCAGCGGTTTTGGTGACCGCGCCGGTGGGGCTGTGTTTCCTCCCCGCTTTTCTTGCGGTCGGAGTTGCGCCGGTGGTGATCGGAATGGCTTCCGGTCTTCTCTCGGGCACCTGAAAACACATCAAGAACAGAAATCATCAGGAGGTTGTCATGAGGAGCATCTGGTTTCGACTGCGGGGCGCACTGGCCGGCCGCGGCGGGGACGCCGGGATGTCGACTTCGGAATACGCCATGGGCACGATCGCTGCCTGTGCATTCGCGGCCGTTCTGTACAAGGTCGTGACGAGCGACGTGGTCTCGACGGCCCTTCAGTCGACCATCGGGAAGGCGCTCGATGTGCCGTTCTGAGCAAAAGGCCGACGGCGACGGCGGTTATGTGACGGCCGAGGCGGCCCTGGTGATTCCGGCGCTGGTGCTTTTCGCGGCACTGCTGGTGTGGGCGCTGATGGCGGCGGCCGGACAGATCCGGTGCGTGGACGCGGCCAGGGCCGGTGCGCGGGCCGCGGCCCGGTCCGAACCGGTGGCGGCAGCGGTGGCGGCGGCCAGGGCAGCGGCACCGGACGGGGCGGAGGTGACGGTGGAGCGTTCGGGTGATCTGTGGCGGGTGCGGGTGGCGGCACCCGCCCCGGGCCCGGCCGGGCTGCCGGTCCGGTTGGGCGCCGGGGCCGTGGCGCTGGCCGAGGACAGCGTGGGGCCGCCGCCATGACCCGGGACCGGGGTTCGGCGACCGTGTGGGCGGCCCTGGTCACGACGGTGCTGGGGGCGGTGTTCGGGGGCGTGCTGCTGCTCGGCCAGGCCGTGCTGGCCCGGCACCGCGCGGCAGCTGCGGCGGACCTCGCGGCGCTGGCGGCGGCGTCGAGCTGGGCGCACGGCCCCGAGGCCGCGTGCGCTGCGGCGGTCCGGGTGATCCGGGCGCAGGATGCCCGGCCGGCCGGGTGCCGGCTGAAGGGCGAGATCGCGGAGGTCGCGGCCGAGGCCCGCGCCGGGCCCTTCACGGTCCGCATCCCGGCCCGCGCGGGCCCCGCGGCGGAGCCGGGGCCGGAGGCCGCCCGGAGCGGGCCTAGTCCTGGGGTGCGCCGGTCAGGAGGCGGGTGAGGAGGCGGACCGCGCCGCGTTTGTGGAGGGGGTCGTTGCCGTTGCCGCACTTGGGGGACTGGATGCAGGAGGGGCAGCCGGCCTCGCACTCGCAGGCGGCGATCGCGTCCCGGGTCGCGGTCAGCCATGGGCGGGCCGTACGGAAGGCCCGTTCGGCGAATCCGGCACCGCCGGGGTGGCCGTCGTACACGAACACGGTGGGCAGCAGGGTGTCCGGGTGGAGCGGCACGGAGACGCCGCCGATGTCCCAGCGGTCGCAGGTGGCGAACAGCGGGAGCAGGCCGATGGAGGCGTGCTCGGCGGCGTGCAGGGCGCCGCCGAGGATCTCCGGGTTGATCCGGGCCTCGTCGAGCTGGTCCTCGGTGACCGTCCACCACACGGCCCGGGTGCGCAGGGTGCGGGGCGGCAGGTCCAGTTTGGCCTCGCCGAGGACCTCGCCGGTGATCAGTTTGCGCCGCAGATAGGAGACGACCTGGTTGGTGACCTCGACGGAGCCGTAGCAGAGCCGGGCCGGGCCCCAGGGGACCTCCGCCTCGGTGTCGAGGACGGTGATGGATGTGGTGTCCCGGGCGGTGGTGGAGAAGGGCGGGTCCGACTCCTCGACCAGGGCCACCGAGTCCTCCAGGTCCAGGTGCCTCACCAGATAGGTGCGGCCCTGGTGGAGGTGGACCGCGCCGTCGTGCACGGCGGTGTGGGAGGCGGATTCGTCGACCGTGCCGAGCAGCCGGCCGGTGCCGGCCTCGACGATCTGCACCGGACGGCCGCCGCCGCCCCGGATGTCGGTCAGGTCCGAGGCCCGCTCCCGGCGGGTCCAGTGCCAGGCGGTGGCGCGGCGGCGCAGCAGCTTGGCGGATTCAAGCTGGGGGAGGAGGTCGGCCGCGGCCGGGCCGAAGAGGGCCAGGTCGGTGTCGGTGAGCGGCAGCTCGGCCGCTGCCGCGCACAGATGGGGGGCGAGTACGTACGGATTGTCGGGGTCCAGCACGGTGGCCTCGACGGGCTGCTGGAACAGGGCCTCGGGGTGGTGGACGAGGTAGGTGTCCAGCGGGTCGTCCCGGGCGATCAGCACGGCCAGGGCGCCCTGGCCGGACCGTCCGGCCCGGCCGGCCTGCTGCCACAGCGAGGCCCGGGTGCCCGGGTAGCCGGCGATCAGGACGGCGTCCAGGCCGGAGACGTCCACGCCCAGCTCCAGCGCGGTGGTGGCGGCCAGGCCGAGCAGCTCGCCGGAGTGCAGGGCCCGCTCCAGGGCACGGCGCTCCTCGGGCAGGTAGCCGCCCCGGTAGGCGGCCACCCGGCCGGGCAGGGAGCGGTCGACCGCGGCAAGGCGCTCCTGGGCGATGAGGGCGATCAGCTCGGCGCCGCGCCGGGAGCGGACGAAGGCGACCGTGCGGACCCCCTGCACGGCCAGGTCGGTGAGGAGGTCGGCGGTTTCGGCGGTGGCGGTGCGGCGGACCGGGGCGCCCCGCTCCCCGGCGAGCTCGGTCAGGGGCGGCTCCCACAGGGCGAAGACCACCTCGCCGCGCGGGGAGGCGTCGTCGACCACTTCGGTGACCGGGACGCCGGTCAGGCGGCTCGCGGCGGCGGCCGGGTCGCTGGCGGTGGCCGAGGCGAGCAGGAAGACCGGGTCGGAGCCGTAGCGGGCACAGAGGCGGCGCAGCCGGCGCAGCACCTGGGCGACGTGCGAGCCGAAGACGCCCCGGTAGGTGTGGCACTCGTCGATGACGACATAGCGCAGGGCGCGCAGGAAGGAGGACCAGCGCGGGTGGGCCGGGAGTATCCCGCGGTGCAGCATGTCGGGATTGGTGAGCACGTAGTTGGCGTACTGGCGGACCCACTCGCGTTCCTCGACGGGGGTGTCGCCGTCGTACACGGCGGGCCGGACGGCGTTGCCGAGCGGGGCGGCCAGTTCCCGTACGGCGCGGCGCTGATCGGCGGCCAGGGCCTTGGTCGGGGCCAGGTAGAGGGCGGTCGCGCCCCTTCCGTTGGCTGCCTCGGCCCCGTCCGCGAGGGCGCTCAGGACCGGGGCGAGGTAGGCCAGCGACTTGCCGGAGGCGGTGCCGGTGGCGACGACCACCGAGGTGCCGTCCAGGGCGTGCTCGGCCGCCGCGGCCTGGTGTTCCCACGGATGGTCGATACCGGCCGTTCGGATCGCGGCTACGACATCCGTTCGGATGCGGTCCGGCCAGACTGCATGACGACCCTCCCGAGGGGGCAGATGCTCCGTATGGGTGATGCGCGCAGCCCGGCCCGGCCCCCGTGACAGGCGGTCCAGGACCGTGCCGGGGGTGGGTCGGGAGTCCGCGGCGGCCGTGGGCCGACCGGGGCGGTGAGTACTGGCCATTGCCACCGAGTGTGTCACCGGCGTCGGGGACAATGGACGGAAGGCGTCGTGCGCGCCTGCCGGTAAGTGATTGAATGCCATTGCGGCAGCCAATCCCTCCACTACCTTCGGGTGGGGAGGCCCCTGGGGGGCGCCGCTCGATAGCAAGGTGCTGGAGGATCCGTGGACCTGTCCCTGTCGACTCGCACTGTCGGCGACCGCACAGTCGTCGAGGTCGGTGGCGAGATTGATGTGTATACCGCGCCCAAGCTGCGCGAGCAGTTGGTCGAGTTGGTGAACGACGGCAGCTACCACCTGGTTGTCGACATGGAGCGAGTGGACTTCCTCGACTCCACCGGCCTCGGTGTGCTCGTGGGAGGCCTCAAGCGTGTCCGTGCGCACGAGGGCTCACTGCGTCTGGTGTGCAACCAGGAGCGCATCCTGAAGATCTTCCGCATCACCGGTCTGACCAAGGTCTTCCCGATCCACACGACCGTGGAAGACGCCGTCGCCGCCACCGACTGACGGCTCCCGAAAACAGCAGAAGCAGCGGGGGCACCGGGCCGGAGGGCCCGGGCCCCTGTCAGCACGCCCGTAGTCCGAGGGGGAGTACATGGCCACCGTTGAACTCCGCTTCAGCGCCCAGCCCGAACACGTGCGGACGGCCCGCCTGGTCGCCGCCGCCGTGGCGCGCCGGGCCGGAGTGGAGGAGGCTGTGCTCGACGAGGTGCGCCTCGCCGTGGGCGAGGCGTGTTCGCGTGCCGTCGGGCTGCACCGGGGTGGCGGGCTGAGCGCACCCGTCCGGGTTGTGCTCACCGAGGAGGAGAAGGTTTTCTCCATCGAGGTCGGGGACGAGGTTTCGACCCCGTCCGGCGGGCCGTCCGCCGGCGATGCGGCTGCGGACCCGGATGCCGAGGGTGAGGACGAGATGGGCCTCGCGGTGATCCGCGGACTCGTCGACGACGTCGAGGTCACCCGTGGGGATTCGGGCGGAGTCATCCGGATGAGCTGGCCCGCCGCGGGTACTTCCGATCTTCCTTAGATCATTTCATCTCGGATTCCGATCTTATTCACAGACGATCAAAGGCCCTGCTGAGCAGGGCCTTTTTTCATGTCCGGAGATCAATGACCGGGCGTCAATGCTTTTGCCCCATTACCGCTTTCGGGCGGTAATGGAGTGGCGCGATCTTTCGTTGAGGAGCACCGGGAGGCCAATTCCGTTTCCCGCGTACTGTTTTGATCAGGTGAGGCTCCCTACAATCCGTCCACATCTTGAGCTCATCACGTCAAGGAGGACGTATGACGGGGCTCTTCACCCCCACGGCGGCAGCGGTACTGACCGATGAAAATCGGTTGATCGTGATTGTCATCGCAGCCGTCGCACTTGCCGCGCTCGTCGTTGCCCAGATCCTGGTCCGCCAGGTGCTCGCAGCCGACGAAGGCACCGACAGTATGAAAAAGATCGCAGCAGCCGTTCAGGAAGGCGCCAACGCCTACCTCGGCCGGCAGTTGCGCACCCTCGGCATCTTCGCCGTCGTGGTGTTCTTCCTGCTCTTCCTGCTTCCCGCCGACAACTGGACCCAGCGCGCCGGACGTTCCGCCTTCTTCCTGGTCGGCGCACTGTTCTCGGCAGCCACCGGCTACATCGGCATGCGGCTGGCGGTACGCGCCAACGTCCGCGTCGCCGCCGCCGCCCGCGAGGCCACCCCCGCCGAGGGCGAACCCGCCAAGGACCTGACCGCCGTGGCCCACAAGGCCATGAAGATCGCCTTCCGTACCGGTGGTGTGGTCGGCATGTTCACCGTCGGCCTCGGCCTGCTCGGCGCCTCCTGCGTCGTCCTGGTCTATGCCGCGGACGCGCCCAAGGTCCTGGAGGGCTTCGGCCTCGGCGCCGCCCTGATCGCCATGTTCATGCGCGTCGGCGGCGGCATCTTCACCAAGGCCGCCGACGTCGGCGCCGACCTGGTCGGCAAGGTCGAGCAGGGCATTCCGGAGGACGATCCGCGCAATGCCGCGACCATCGCCGACAATGTGGGCGACAACGTCGGCGACTGCGCCGGTATGGCGGCCGACCTCTTCGAGTCCTACGCGGTCACCCTGGTGGCCGCCCTGATCCTCGGCAAGGCCGCCTTCGGCGACCTCGGCCTCGCCTTCCCCCTGATCGTCCCCGCCATCGGTGTGGTCACCGCGATGATCGGCATCTTCGCCGTCTCCCCGCGCCGCACCGACCGCAGCGGAATGACCGCCATCAACCGCGGCTTCTTCATCTCCGCCGTGATCTCCCTGGTGCTGGTCGCGATCGCCGTCTACGCCTACCTGCCGGCCACCTACAAGGAGCTCCGCGGCGTGGAGAACCCGGCTATCACGGGCCACGCCGGCGACCCGCGCATCCTCGCGCTCGTCGCCGTCGCCATCGGCATCGTGCTCGCCGCCCTCATCCAGCAGCTCACCGGCTACTTCACCGAGACCAACCGTCGCCCCGTCCGGGACATCGGCAAGTCCTCGCTGACCGGCCCGGCCACCGTCGTCCTGGCCGGCATCTCCGTCGGCCTCGAATCCGCCGTCTACACCGCGCTGCTCATCGGCCTCGGCGTCTACGGCGCGTTCCTGCTCGGCGGTACGTCGATCATGCTCGCGCTCTTCGCGGTGGCCCTGGCCGGCACCGGCCTGCTCACCACCGTCGGCGTGATCGTCGCCATGGACACCTTCGGCCCGGTCTCCGACAACGCCCAGGGCATCGCCGAGATGTCCGGCGACGTCCAGGGTGCCGGTGCGCAGGTCCTCACCGACCTGGACGCGGTCGGCAACACCACCAAGGCCATCACCAAGGGCATCGCCATCGCCACCGCCGTCCTCGCCGCGGCGGCGCTCTTCGGCTCGTACAGCGACGCCATCGCGGGCGCCATCAAGGAGGTCGGGGTCAAGACCGGGGACATGGCGCTCAGCCTGGACATCGCCCAGCCCAACAACCTGGTCGGGCTGATCCTCGGTGCGGCGGTGGTCTTCCTCTTCTCCGGTCTGGCCATCAACGCGGTCTCCCGCTCGGCCGGTTCGGTGGTCTACGAGGTGCGCCGCCAGTTCCGCGAGCACCCCGGGATCATGGACTACACCGAGAAGCCCGAGTACGGGCGCGTCGTGGACATCTGCACCAAGGACGCGCTCCGCGAACTCGCCACCCCCGGACTGCTCGCCGTACTCACCCCGATCGCGGTGGGCTTCTCCCTCGGTGTCGGCGCGCTCGGCTCGTTCCTCGCCGGGGCCATCGCCTGCGGCACCCTGATGGCCGTTTTCCTCGCCAACTCGGGCGGTGCCTGGGACAACGCGAAGAAGCTGGTCGAGGACGGACACCACGGCGGCAAGGGCAGCGAGGCACACGCCGCGACCGTCATCGGCGACACCGTCGGCGACCCGTTCAAGGACACTGCAGGCCCAGCCATCAACCCGCTGCTCAAGGTCATGAACCTGGTGGCGCTGCTGATCGCCCCGGCCGTCGTGCAGTTCAGCTACGGCGACGACGCGAGCCCGGTGGTGCGGGCCGCCGTGGCGGCCTTCGCGATCGCCGTCATCATCGCCGCGGTGTACGTGTCGAAGCGGCGCGGCATCGCGGTCGGCGACGACAGCTCCGGCGGGGCCACCGAGCGGGTCGCCCAGCAGGCCGACCCGGCGGTGGTCTCCTGAGCCCTTCCTGAGCCCATCCTGACCTGCTCCAGGGCCCGTTCCGGGCTCTGGGGGCACGGTCGGGGGGCGTAGGCCCGAAAGGCGGACGGGCGGCGCGGACCAACGCGTCGTCCGTCCGCCTTTCTGCACACCCGGATGGCGGGCGTGTATGTTCCGGGCCGAGAGCCTTGGAAGGGACCAATCCGGTGAAGAAGAAGCTTGCGGCCGCGGTCTCCGGCGGTGCGGTGCTGATGCTCGTGCTGTCCGGCTGCGGCGGCGACGACGGTGACACGAAGGCCGATGACTGGGCCAAGAAGGTCTGCGACAAGTGGCAGCCCGAATACAAGAAGATCGATGCCGCCAACGCGGAGATGAAGCGGGTGGCCTCCGAGAGCAGCAAGCCCGAAGAGGTGCAGAAGACGGATTCGGCGGCCTTCCAGACCATGTCCGAGGCGTTCACCGGGATCAGTTCCGCGCTGCGCGCGGCCGGGGACCCGGGGGGCAAGGACGGCAAGGCGACGGCGGAGGCCGCGGCCAAGAGCTTCGAGGACACGGCCAAGGGCTACACCGAGCTCAAGACCAAGATGGATGCGCTCGACGCCAAGGACCAGGCGAAGTTCGCCGAGGGGCTCCTGGGGCTTTCGGGCGGCCTGGAGAAGGTGGCCGCGGACGAGAAGGCGGCCAAGGAGAAGCTCAAGGCGGGCACCCTGGAGAAGGCCATGGCGAAGCAGAAGGGCTGCCAGGCCACCACGCCTGCGCCCGCGCAGAGCTGACGGCCCCAGCCGGGCCCGCCGGCGCGCCCGGCCCGCCGATGCGCCTGACGCGTCGGCGCCCGGTGCGCGTCGGCAACCCGGCGGGCTGGAACTCGTCGGCAGCCGTAGCCGGGCCCGTGCCGTGCGCGTCTTCGTCCCCCGGGGCGGTCGGGGTCCCTCTTGGACCCCGGCCGCCCTGCGGCATGCCGGGGACCGGCCGGGGGCGTGCAGCCGACACAATGGGCGGGTGAGTACCAGCAGCCTGCCCTCGCCCGCCCGCGCCGCCGCTCTGCGCGCCGCCCTGCTCTCCGCCGGCTTCACCGCCGATGGCCTGCTCGACCTGCTCGGCGCCCCCGCGTACGCGGCGCTCGCCCGCAGCGAGACCGTGCCCGCGCTGCGCGCCACCCGGGGCGACGGCCCGCAGCAGAGCCTGGTCCGGCTGTTCCTGCTCCAGCAGCCCGTCCCGTACGCCCACGCGGAGGCCGCCCTGCCGGTCGAGGAGGCGCTGGCCGACGGCTGGCTCCGCCGTGAGGGAGCCGAGGTGTACGCCACGGTCGATGTGCGCCCGTACGGCGGCCCGGACGGGGAGGACTGGTTCATCGTCTCGGACCTGGGCTGCGCGGTCGGCGGTGCCGGCGGCATCGGCAGCCACGAGGAGGGCGTGGTCCTCGGGGTCGGCGGCGCCTCCACCACCCTCGCCGGGATCACCGTCCGCACCCCGGTCGGTTCCGCGCTGGACCTCGGCACCGGTTCCGGCATCCAGGCGCTGCACGCCGCCCAGCACGCCACCCGGGTCACCGCCACCGACGTCAACCCGCGCGCACTGGAGTTCACCCGGCTCACCCTGGCCCTCTCCGGCGCGCCCGAGGCCGAGCTGCTCACCGGTTCGCTGTTCGAGCCGGTCGGCGAGGCGACGTACGACCTGATTGTTTCCAACCCGCCCTTTGTGATCTCTCCCGCCGCCCGGCTCACCTACCGGGACGGCGGCATGGGCGGCGACGACCTGTGCCGCACCCTGGTGCAGCAGGCGGGCGCGCACCTCAACCCGGGCGGGTACGCGCAGTTCCTGGCCAACTGGCAGCACGTGGAGGGCGAGGACTGGCGGGACCGGCTGCGTTCCTGGGTGCCGCGCGGCTGCGACGCCTGGATCGTGCAGCGCGAGGTGCAGGACATCACGCAGTACGCGGAGCTGTGGCTGCGCGACGCGGGCGACCACCGCACCGATCCGCAGGCGTACGCGGAGCGGTACGAGGCGTGGCTGGACGAGTTCGAGGCCCGCAAGACCAAGGCCGTCGGATTCGGCTGGATCACCCTGCGCCGCAGCGACACGGACACCCCGTCCGTCGTGGTCGAGGAGTGGCCGCACCCGGTGGAGCAGCCGCTCGGCGAGACCGTCCTGGCCCACTTCGCCCGTCAGGACTACCTGCGCAAACACGATGACGCCTCCCTGCTGGAGGGCCATTTCCGGCTGGTCGCCGAGGTGATGCAGGAGCAGGTCGGCGCGCCCGGCGCCGAGGACCCCGAGCATGTGGTGCTCCGGCAGAACCGCGGGATGCGGCGGGCCACCAAGGTGGACACGGTCGGGGCGGGTTTCGCCGGAGTGTGCGACGGCTCACTCAGCGCGGGGCGGATTCTGGACGCGATCGCCCAGCTGGTGCAGGAGGACCCGATCGTGCTGCGCGACCGTACGCCCGAGTCGATCCGACTGCTGGTGGAGCAGGGCTTCCTGGAGCCGGCGGAGCTGCCGGAACGCTGAGTTCACCCGGGGTTCGCGTGCCGTACGCCGCCGGGTGCCAGGCTCGTTCGCACAGGAATCCGGGGGGATTCCGGGGAGCGGCTCGGGGGGAAGGGGTGCGGCATGGACAGAGTTCCGGCGATCTTTGCGGCCACGGTGTTCCTGCTGTTCGGAGCCGCTCTGCTGACGTGGACCGGGGCGCGCGCACTGCATCGCGCGCCGGTCGCAGAGGGCGCGCGCCCCGCGCTGGCGCTGCCGCTGGCCCTGCTGGCCGGCGGCACCTCGCTGGCCCTCGGTGTGTGGTGCCTGGGCCGGCTCTGAGACGGGTATTCCGACGGGTTTCCGACGGGTTTTCCGGCCCGCTCCGGGGGGCCGCGCCGGGCGGGGCCAGACGGCCCTCCGGCCACCCGGCCCGGTGATCGACAAGCGCCGGGCGCGGTATCCGGGCGGCACGAATGGCACTAGTCGGGTTACCGTTCGAGTGGCCGTTGCGGGCTTGTGCCGTTTGACACGGGGGCGGGTTGTACCGTCACACTCCGCAGCGTCGCCGTACTGCGACCGAGTGCCGACCGGAGAGAAGAGCCAAGTTGTCCCCGACTAGCGAGACCGCAAAGGGCGGCCGCCGACTCGTCATTGTCGAGTCCCCTGCCAAGGCGAAGACGATCAAGGGCTACCTCGGCCCGGGATACGTCGTCGAGGCGAGCGTCGGGCACATCCGCGACCTCCCGAACGGCGCGGCGGAGGTGCCCGAGAAGTACACGGGTGAGGTGCGTCGCCTCGGCGTGGACGTCGAGCACGACTTCCAGCCGATCTACGTCGTCAACGCCGACAAGAAGGCCCAGGTCAGGAAGCTCAAGGAGCTGCTGGCCGAGTCCGACGAGCTCTTCCTCGCCACCGATGAGGACCGCGAGGGCGAGGCCATCGCGTGGCACCTGCAGGAAGTCCTCAAGCCCAAGGTCCCGGTCCACCGGATGGTCTTCCACGAGATCACCAAGGACGCGATCCGCGACGCCGTGGCCAACCCGCGCGAGCTGAACCAGCGCATGGTCGACGCCCAGGAGACCCGCCGCATCCTCGACCGCCTCTACGGCTACGAGGTCTCGCCGGTCCTGTGGAAGAAGGTCATGCCGAAACTGTCGGCCGGCCGCGTCCAGTCCGTCGCCACCCGCCTCGTCGTCGAGCGCGAGCGCGAGCGCATCGCCTTCCGCTCCGCCGAGTACTGGGACCTGACCGGCACCTTCGCCACCGGCCGCGCCGGTGACGCCTCCGACCCGTCCTCGCTGGTCGCCCGGCTGAACTCGGTCGACGGCCGGCGTGTCGCCCAGGGCCGCGACTTCGGGTCGAACGGGCAGCTCAAGAGCGATGTCCTGCACCTGGACGAGGCGAATGCGCGGGCTCTGGCCGCCGCCCTCGCCGAGACCTCCTTCGCGGTCCGCTCGGTCGAGTCCAAGCCGTACCGCCGGTCCCCGTACGCCCCGTTCCGTACGACCACGCTGCAGCAGGAGGCCTCGCGCAAGCTCGGCTTCGGCGCGAAGGCGACCATGCAGGTGGCGCAGAAGCTGTACGAGAACGGCTTCATCACGTACATGCGTACGGACTCGACCATCCTGTCCGACACCGCCGTCGCGGCGGCCCGGGCCCAGGTCACCCAGCTGTACGGCGCCGACTACCTGCCGCCGCAGCCGCGGGTCTACGCGGGCAAGGTCAAGAACGCGCAGGAGGCGCACGAGGCGATCCGGCCTTCGGGCGATCGTTTCCGCACGCCTGCCGAGACCGGCCTGACCGGCGACCAGTTCCGCCTGTACGAGCTGATCTGGAAGCGGACCGTCGCCTCCCAGATGAAGGACGCGACCGGAAACTCGGTCACCGTGAAGATCGGCGGCAGGGCGAGCGACGGCCGGGACGCCGAGTTCTCCGCCTCCGGCAAGACGATCACCTTCCACGGGTTCATGAAGGCGTACGTCGAGGGCGCGGACGACCCGAACGCCGAGCTCGACGACCGCGAGCGGCGGCTGCCGCAGGTCGCCGAGGGCGACGCGCTGACCGCCGAAGAGATCACGGCGGACGGCCACGCCACCAAGCCGCCGGCCCGCTACACCGAGGCCTCGCTGGTCAAGGAGCTGGAAGAGCGCGAGATCGGCCGCCCGTCGACCTACGCGTCGATCATCGGCACGATCCTGGACCGCGGCTACGTCTTCAAGAAGGGCACCGCGCTGGTCCCGTCCTTCCTGTCCTTCGCCGTGGTCAACCTGCTGGAGAAGCACTTCGGCCGGCTCGTCGACTACGACTTCACCGCGAAGATGGAGGACGACCTCGACCGCATCGCACGCGGCGAGGCGCAGTCCGTGCCGTGGCTGAAGCGGTTCTACTTCGGCGGCGAGGCGGCGGCCGGTACCGCCGACGCGTCCGCCGCCGGAAACGGCGACGGCGACCACCTCGGCGGTCTGAAGGAACTGGTCACCGACCTCGGCGCGATCGATGCGCGGGAGATCTCCTCCTTCGCGGTCGGCGAGGGCATCGTGCTCCGGGTCGGCCGGTACGGCCCGTACGTCGAGCGCGGCGAGAAGGACGCGGAAGGCCACCAGCGGGCCGACGTGCCGGACGACCTCGCTCCGGACGAGCTGACGGTTGCGTACGCCGAGGAGCTGTTCGCGAAGCCGAGCGGCGAGTTCGAGCTGGGCAAGGACCCGGTCAGCGGCAACGAGATCGTAGCCAAGGACGGCCGGTACGGCCCGTACGTGACGGAGATCCTCCCCGAGGGCACCCCGAAGACCGGCAAGAACGCGGTCAAGCCGCGGACCGCCTCGCTCTTCAAGTCGATGTCCCTGGACACCGTCACCCTGGACGAGGCGCTGAAGCTGATGTCGCTGCCGCGGGTGGTGGGCGCGGATGCCGAGGGCGTGGAGATCACCGCGCAGAACGGCCGCTACGGCCCGTACCTGAAGAAGGGCACGGACTCGCGGTCCCTGGAGACCGAGGACCAGCTCTTCACCATCACGCTGGACGAGGCGCTGGCGATCTACGCCCAGCCGAAGCAGCGCGGCCGGGCGGCGGCCAAGCCGCCGCTGAAGGAGCTGGGCACCGACCCGGTCAGCGAGCGGCCGGTGGTCGTGAAGGACGGCCGCTTCGGTCCGTACGTGACGGACGGCGAGACGAACGCGACGCTGCGGCGGGACGACGACGTCGAGACGATCACGCCGGAGCGGGGCTACGAGCTGCTGGCGGAGAAGCGGGCGAAGGGGCCGGCGAAGAAGACGGCGAAGAAGGCTCCGGCCAAGAAGGCGCCCGCGAAGAAGGCCACGGCCGCCAAGAAGGCGACGGCCACGAAGACGGCGGCTGCGAAGAAGACGACGGCGGCGGCCAAGAAGGCGGCGCCCGCGAAGAAGACGGCGGCGTCGGCTCCGCCCGCCGAGTAGCAGCACCGGCAAACGGCGCGGGGCTGGGGTTGCGCAGCAATCCCAGCCCCGCGGCGTTTGAGGCGCGGGGTCCGGGGCGGAGCCCCCCGCGCGGCGGAGCCGCATATCCGGGACGGCGGGAAGGGGCGGGGTGGGGGAAGGCTCCGCGCAGCGACCCCCGCCCGCGCCCCCGGCTTCGGCGCAGGTCGGCGCTGTGCGGGCCCGGGCCCGGCCGGCGCGGGACGCCCCCCGGCGGCGTCCCGGCAGGGTGGTGCGGTGCTCGGACTCCGCCGAGCCGGGTGCAGCGGATAGGCTGGGCGGATGACGCGAGCCGAGCAGCCGACGGTCGTGCCCTCCGGGAAGGACCCCGTGAACCCCACCTACGACGAAGCCCTGGCCGCGGACTCCCGCGAACGGGCGGTGCGCGCCCTGCTGCGCACGCCCCGGCTCCGCCGGCTGTGGAGCGCCCAGCTGGTCAGCGGTATCGGCGATGCCCTCGCCCTGCTGGTCCTGGTCCTGCTGGCCTTCCAGGCGGCCGTCAGCGAAGCCGCCTTCGGCGGCGGCTACCGGGGCGCCGCCCTCGCGGTCACCGCCGTCTTCGGAGTGCGGATCCTCGCCACGCTGCTCACCGGCGCGGTGCTGCTGGGCCCGCTGTCCGGGCTGCTCGCCCCGCGCGAGCACGGCGGCAGGCTGGACCGCCGCTGGACCATGATCGGTGCCGATGGCGTCCGGCTGGCCCTCTTCGTCGTCGCCCCGCTGTGGCTCGACTGGATCCCCGCGCACGCCCTGACCGCCCTGCTCGCCACCGTCTTCGCAGCCGGTGTCGCCGAGCGCCTGTGGACCCTGGCCAAGGAGAGCGCGGCCCCCGCCCTGCTGCCCGAGCCGCCGCCCGAGGGAGCGACCGTACGGCCGCTGCCGGACCATCTCGACGCACTGCGCCGGCTGACCCTCCGTACAAGTGCCGCTGCTCTGCCCGTCGCCGCCGCGGTGCTGCTCGCCGCCACGCTGGTCGGTGCGGCCCTCGGCCTCGGCGTGGACTGGTTCGCCCAGAACCGGGCCGCCCTCGGCTCCTACGTGGCCGCCGGCCTGTTCGCCGCCTCCGTGTCGCTGCTGCTGCCGCTGGAACTGCCCGGTGCGAAGACCCCCCGGCCGCGTTCGCCGCTGGAGGGCCTGCGCGCCCCGAAGGCCGGAGACGGCCCGGAGAAGGGCCGTACCGGTGTCATCCCGCTGCTCGTCCTCGCCTGCGCGGCCGTCGCCGGAGCGGTGTCCTGCGCAGTCGCCGTCTCGGTGCTGCACGCCTTCGACCTGGGCGGCGGCCCGGCCGGCTTCGCGCTGCTGGTCCTCGCGCTGAGCGGGGGCACCGTGGCCGGCATCCGGGCCACCCAGGCCGGCAAGGTGCTGCCCGGGCTGTCCCGGCGCCGCCTGCTGGCCCTGGCCATAGCGGTCACCGGGCTGGCGCTGCTGCTGATGGGCCTGGTCCCGGACCTGGCCACAAACGTTTTCCTGGCGGTGCTGGCCGGCACCGCCGCGGGTGTCGCCGCCAACACCGGGCACACCCTGATCGACCAGGAGACCGAGGAGTTCCGCCGGGCCCGGGTCACCCAGCACCTCCAGGCCGTCGTACGGGTCGCCGTGGCGGTCGGCGCGATCGCCGCGCCCGTCCTGGCCGCGGCCATCGGCCCGCACCGGCTGGGCGGCGACGAGGTGGTGTTCGCCCACGGCGGCGCGGCCTTCACCCTGATGCTGGTCGGCGCGCTGCTGCTGCCGGTGGCCGTGACCGTGCTGGCCCGCGCCGACGACCGCAGCGGCGTACCGCTCCGGCGCGACCTGCGGGAGGCGCTGCGCGGCGGCGAGCCGGACCAGGCACCGTCCGCCAGCGGATTCTTCATCGCCCTGGAGGGCGGCGACGGGGCCGGAAAGTCCACGCAGGTGCAGGCGCTGGCCGAGTGGATACGCGGCAAGGGCCACGAGGTCGTGGTGACCCGCGAGCCCGGCGCCACGCCGGTCGGCAAGCGGCTCCGCTCGATCCTGCTCGACGTGTCCTCGGCCGGACTGTCGAACCGCGCCGAGGCGCTGCTGTACGCCGCCGACCGGGCGGAGCACGTGGACACGGTGGTGCGGCCGGCCCTGGAGCGGGGCGCGGTGGTCATCTCCGACCGCTACATCGACTCCTCGGTGGCCTACCAGGGCGCCGGGCGCGACCTGTCGCCCACCGAGATCGCCCGGATCTCGCGCTGGGCGACGGACGGGCTCGTGCCCCATCTGACCGTGCTGCTGGACGTGTCGCCGGAGGCGGCCCGGGAGCGGTTCACCGAGGCGCCGGACCGGCTGGAGTCGGAGCCGGCGGAGTTCCACCAGCGGGTGCGCGCCGGATTCCTGACCCTGGCGGCGGCCGACCCGGGCCGCTACCTGGTGGTGGACGCCGGACAGGACCCGGAATCGGTGACCACGGTCGTACGTCACCGCCTGGACCGGATGCTTCCGCTCTCCGAGGCCGAGGTGCAGGCCCAGGCGGAGGCCCGCCGGCTGGCCGAGGAGGAAGCGAAGCGCAAGGCCGCGGAAGAGGCGGCGCGCAAGGCCGAGGAGGAGCGGCTGCGCGCCGAGGAGGAGGCACGGCGCAAGGCGGAGGAGGAAGCCGCCCGGATCAAGGCCGCGGAAGAGGCCGCCCGCAAGGCGGAGGAGGAGCGGCTCCGCGCCGAGGCGGAGGAGCGCGCCCGGGCGGAGGCCGAGGCCGCCCGCCGGGCCGCGGAGGAACGGCAGCGCGCCGAGGCCGAGCAGGCCCGCGCGGAAGCCGAGCGACGGCGCGCGGAGGCCGAGGAGAAGGCCCGCAAGGCGGAGCAAGAGCGGCTGCGGCGGCAGGCGGAGGAGGAGGCCCGGCTGCGGGCCGAGGCCGAGGAGAAGCGGCGCGAGAAGCAGCGGCGGGCCGAGGAGGCCCTGCTGAAGGCGGAGGAGGCGCGGCGGCTCGCGGCTGCCACTGCCGCCTCGGCGGCGGCTGCTTCTGCGGCGGCGGCTGCGGCTGCCGCGGCTACGGCCTCGGGTCCGGCGGCTGCGCCGGCGGCGTCGGCCGGCCCGGCCGCCTCCGCTGCGTCGAAGGCCGCGGGGCAGGCCAAGCCGCGGGTTGGCCTGACCAAGGAGCCCGCGCCGGACGCCGCACGCGACCCGCGCCGGTCGCAGCAGCACCACCCCGACGACGCGGTGACCGTCGAGACGCCGGTGGTGCCGGCCGCCACCGACCGTCGGGTGATGAAGCCGGACGACATCACCGAGACCGTTCCGGTCCCGAAGATCGACCCGGCGGCCGAGACCTCCGTATTGCCCCCCGTACGGGTGACCGGTCCGGCCGAGGAAACGGCGGTACTGCCGCCGGTCCGGCCGGAGGAGAACCCCGCGGACCGGGTGCCGCCCGGCATCTTCCGGGACTCGGCCCGCGGCGCGGACGTCACCCGGGAGCTGCCCGTGATCGACGACTCGGGCCGTCCGCGGCGCCGGTCCGACTGGGCCGAGGAGACCCCGCTGGACGATCTCCCCAGCCTGGCGGACGAGCTGCTCGGCCCCCGCCGGGACGAGGACGACGGGGACGACACGGCGCCCCCGCGCCGGCCACGCCGCTGACCCACCGCCCGGCCGCCGGACCGGATTGTCAGTGGCCCGCGCCACAATGATCGGTGGCACTGGACAGAACACGACGGAACGCGACGAGCACGACGGAAGGAGGCGGCGGCATGGCCGTCTGGGACGACCTGGTGGGTCAGGAGCGCGTGCAGACGCAGCTCGCCGCCGCCGCGCAGGATGCCGACGCGCTGGTCACCGCGATCGAGGCCGGGCAGCCGGCGCCCGCCGCCTCCAAGATGACCCACGCCTGGCTGTTCACCGGACCGCCCGGTTCCGGCCGGTCCACCGCCGCCCGGGCCTTCGCCGCTGCCCTGCAGTGCACCAGCCCGGACCGCGCCCTCGGCGCGGCCCCGGGCTGCGGTTTCTGCGACGGCTGCCACACCACCCTGGTCGGCACCCACTCGGACGTCCAGATCGTCCGTACGGACCTGCTCTCCATCGGTGTGAAGGAGACCCGCGACCTGGTCCGCCGGGCCCAGCTCTCCCCGGCCGTGGGCCGCTGGCAGGTCATCGTCCTGGAGGACGCGGACCGGCTCACCGAGGGCGCGGGCAACGTCCTCCTCAAGGCCGTCGAGGAGCCCGCTCCGCGCACGGTGTGGCTGCTCTGCGCGCCCTCGCTGGAGGACGTGCTGCCCACCATCCGGTCCCGCTGCCGGCACCTCACCCTGCGCACCCCGTCGGTGTCCGCGGTCGCCGATGTCCTGGTCCGGCGGGACGGCATCGAGCCGGCCGTCGCCGCTGCCGCCGCCCGGGCCACCCAGGGGCACATCGGCCGCGCCCGCCGGCTGGCCACCGACGAGCGGGCCAGGTCGCGCCGTGCCGCCGTGCTGAAGCTCCCGCTCCGGGTGGACGACGTGGGCGGCTGCCTCAAGGCCGCCCAGGAGCTCGTCGACGCCGCCGCGGAGGATGCCAAGCAGGTCGCGGAGGAGGTCGACGTCAAGGAGACCGAGGACCTGCGGGCCGCGCTCGGCGCCGGTGCCGGGACGGGCGGCCGGATGCCGCGCGGTACGGCCGGCGTGATGAAGGAGCTCGAGGACCGGCAGAAGCGCCGCCGCACCCGCACCCAGCGCGACAGCCTCGACCTGGCCCTCACCGACCTGACCGGGTTCTACCGGGACGTCCTCGCCCTGCAGCTCGGCTCGGCGGTGGCCATTGCGAACGAGGAGATACGGGCCGACCTGGACCGGCTGGCCCGCGCGTCCGGACCGGAGCGGACCCTGCGGCGGATCGAGGCGATCATCGCCTGCCGGGACGCCCTGGACCGGAATGTGGCCCCGCTGCTCGCGGTCGAGGCAATGACGATGGCCCTCCGGGCCGGCTGACCCGGGCGGAACCCGGCTGACCCGGCTGGCCCGGATGAACCCGGCGGGCCGGATCCGGCGGGTCCGAATCCGGCCGGGCGGTCCGGGCCGGGCCCGCCGCCGGGCCGGACCCGGCCCGCCCGCCGGTTGACGGCTCACCCGTACGGGCGGGCGCCCGCCCCGTCGGGTGGCGGGGGTCGATCGGGTGGGGGTCCCGCCGGGGCAAGATCACCCCGGACCGGCCGGGAAGACGTAGGCTCCGGGGATGGACAAAGGTCGTCTGCTGCGCACCACCGGAACCGTGATCGCAGCCGCCGGGCTGCTGCTCTCCGGCTGTACCTCCGGCGGGCCCGCTCCGCATGCCTCGGCCTCCTCCGGCGGAGCCGCGACCGGCAGCGGGACCGGCGCAGGGACCGCCGCCGCCCAGCCCGCCCCCGCCCCGGCCGCGCTCCGCCGGTACTACGAGCAGAAGCTGAAGTGGCGGGACTGCGGCGTGCCCGGATTCCAGTGCGCCACCATGAAGGCGCCGCTGGACTACGCGAACCCCGGCTCCGGCCAGGAGGTCGAGCTCGCCGTGGCCCGCAAGAAGGCCACCGGCCCCGGCAAGCGGCTCGGCTCCCTGGTGGTCAACCCCGGCGGGCCCGGCGGATCGGGCATCGGGTACCTGCAGGCGTACGCGGGCATCGGCTATCCCGCCCCGGTCCGGGCCCGGTACGACATGGTCTCCGTCGACCCGCGCGGGGTCGCCCGCAGTTCCCCCATCGAGTGCCTGACCGGGCCGCGGATGGACGCGTACACCCAGGTCGACCAGACCCCGGACGACGCCGCCGAACAGGCCCGGCTGGTGGAGGCGTTCAAGGAGTTCGCCAAGGGCTGCGAGGAACGCTCCCGCAGGGTGCTGCCGCACGTCTCCACCGTGGAGGCCGCCCGCGACCTGGACGTGCTGCGCGCGGTCCTCGGCGACGAGAAGCTGACCTACGTCGGCGCCTCGTACGGCACCCTCCTCGGCGCGACGTACGCGGACCTCTTCCCCGGCCGGGCCGGCCGGCTGGTCCTGGACGGTGCGATGGACCCGTCCCGTACGGCGATCGAACTCAACCGGGACCAGACCGCGGGCTTCGAGACGGCGTTCCGGTCCTTCGCCCGGGACTGTGCGAAGCAGCCGGACTGCCCGCTCGGCCGGGGCACCCCGGAGCAGGTGGCCCAGCGCCTGAAGGACTTCTTCCGCAAGCTCGACGCCCAGCCCGTCCCCACCGGGGAGGCCGCCCGCCCGCTCGGCGAGGCACTGGCGACCACCGGCGTGATCGCGGCGCTCTACGACGAGACCGCCTGGCCGCAGCTGCGCGAGGCGATCACGCAGGCGATGGACGGCGACGGGGCTGGCCTGCTGGCGCTCGCGGACAGTTACTACGAGCGCGAGCCGGACGGCAAGTACGCCAACCTGATGTACGCGAACGCGGCGGTGAACTGCCTGGACCAGCCGCCCGCCTTCGCCGGCCCGGAGGCCGTGGCAGCCGCGGTCCCCTCCTTCGAGAAGGCCTCGCCGGTATTCGGCGCCGGCTTCGCCTGGGCCTCGCTGAACTGCACGTACTGGCCGGCCAAGGCGACCGGCACGGCCCGTCGCCTGGAGGCGAAGGGCGCCGCGCCGATCGTGGTGGTGGGAACCGTCCGGGACCCGGCGACCCCGTACCGGTGGGCCGAGTCACTGGCCGGCCAGCTCGACTCGGGCGTGCTGCTGACCTACGACGGCGACGGCCACACGGCGTACGGGCGGGGCAGCGACTGCATCGACTCCGCGATCAACCGCTACCTCCTGGAGGGCACGCCCCCGGCGGACGGCAAGAAGTGCTGACCGGCCCGCCCTCCGGCTGCCGCCGCCCCGCCCGACCGCAAACCTGGTTCGGGGCACCCGGATGGACCCTGTAGACTTAGCGCCGCTGCTGAGGACGCTCCTGTCATGCGGGAACCTGTTCCGTGCAGCATGCCGCCTTAGCTCAGTTGGCCAGAGCAACGCACTCGTAATGCGTAGGTCTCGGGTTCGAATCCCGAAGGCGGCTCTGTGAAAGCCCCAGGACTCACTCGCCGTGACCTGGGGCTTTTGCTTTTTTGCGACACTGCTCCCCGCGTGCGCGGGGCCCTTATGATCCGCCGACGCTGCCGGTGCCGGAGCGGTTTTTTGCGGTTCGCGCCAGCCATGCCCAGCGGGCCAGGCCGCCGACGATGAGGGACGTGATGATGGCGCCCCAGTCGATCACGTGGGGGAGGCCCGGGAAGAAGGCGAAGAAGGCGAAGGCTGACGCCGTGCCGACGGCGAAGGCGGCGAGGCCGGCGCGACGGCGGTTGCCTTCCCGGGCGAGGTCTTCGGGAGTGGGCTGGGTGGTCATGCGCGGCTCACTTCGTGATGTGGTGGCACTGGCCGGCCCGCCGGACACCGTTGACGTTGATGTACGCGCACGCTTTTCCGTAACGGGGCAATTTCTGGGGTGCGTTGTCGCGCATGGGGTTGATCTTGCACTCGGTGTGGGTCTTGCCGCGGGAGGTGCGGTAGATCTTGTTGGCGGTGTGACCTTCATGGTGACGCCGCCGACCTGATAGTCGAAGGTGGCCACGGGTGTGGAGCCGATTGCGCCGGCGTGTGCCTGCGCGGGAGGTAAGGCGGCCAGTGTGGCCATGGTGGCGAGAGCGGTGAAGATCCGGGCTGCGACGATTTCGCCCATTGGTGTCCCCTTCTGGCGGAGTGTGTCTGTAGATCGGAACTCCTGCTCGTCGGCCCGGGGTGTTGTTCCGCGAGACAGTCCACTGCGAAGAGTGATCAGCAGATTGGCATGCTGACTGCCCGTAACCATCGCCGTCCGGTGCGGTCTCGTGCGGGAGCGGACCGGGTGGCTCTGGGGAGAATGGGGGCGGCGCGTGGGGTGGATGAGGAGGCAGTGGTGAGTGACAGTCCTGTCGTGCGGGTGGCCGGGGAAGGGGATCTCGAGGTGGCCGCCGGGTTGTTCCGTGGCTATCTCGACTTCTACGAGGTCACGGTGGCGGACCCGGAGCAGCCCCGGGTGTTCCTCGCGGACCGGATGAAGGCCGGTGAGTCGCTGGTGCTGCTCGCCGAGGTGGCCGGGAAGGGGACGGTCGGGTTCGCGCAGATCTACCGGACGTTTTCCTCGCTTTCCATGCAGCCGCTGTGGATCCTGAGTGATTTGTACGTGGCGCCGGCCGGGCGGCGGACCGGGGCCGGGCGGGCGTTGTTGGGGGAGACCCTGCGGCGGGCGCGGGCGGCGGGGGCGGGCGGGGTGCAGCTGGAGACGGCGTACGACAACCGGATCGCCCAGGCGCTGTACGAGTCCGAGGGGTTCGTGCGGGAGGAGTTCCACGTTTACCTCCATGACCTGGAGAAGGTCTCCCAAGAGGTCTTCGAAGAGGGGTGAAACATTTCTGGTTTGCCGGTGCGTCGATGAGGTGAGACGGACGGCGAGGGGGAGTGGATGCGGCAGCGACGCAGGGAGGGGTTCCGGGAGTTCGCGGAGGGGCGGACCGGGCAGTTGTACCGGTCGGCCTGTCTGCTGACGAGCGGGGACACTCACCTGGCCGAGGATCTGGTGCAGGAGACCCTGGGGCGGATGTACCTGCTCTGGGGGCGGGTCTCCCGTATCGACAATCCTGCGGCGTACGCGCAGACCGTGCTGGTCCGGGCGTTCCTCACCCATCGGCGGCGGCGTTCGGCCGCCGAACACCCGGTGGGGGAGGTGCCCGAGGCGGTCGGGGGTGGCGCGGATCCCGTGCTGCGGATGACGCTGCTGGGGGCCCTGGGGCGGCTCGCGCCCAAGGATCGGGCGGTGCTGGTGCTCCGGTACTGGGAGGACCGCAGTGTGGAGGAGACCGCCGACGTGATGAACGTCAGCTCGGCGGCCGTGCGTACCCGGAGTTCACGCGCCCTCGCGCGGCTTCGGCAGGAACTCGGCGGCAGTCTCACCGAGTTCGCCGGCTGCTGAGCGTTCAGCGTTCGCGGCTGCATTCAAACCAAACGTGGAAGGTCTGGTTCCCCATGCCCTTTGAAGACGAACTCGGCGATGCCCTGCGGCGCACCGGCGACGGTTTCGCCACCGACCAGCAGGCCCTGGTGGACGGCGGCGAGCAGCGCGGCCGGCGGCTGGTGGCCCGTCGGCGGGTGGCCGCGGTCACCGGCACGGCCCTCGCGATGGCGGTGATCGGCGGCATCGGGGCGTACTCCGGCGGGCTGTTCGGCGGCGAGGGCAACGGCAAGGGGGGCGGGGGGAGTGTCGCCACGGCGCCGTCGCCGGCGCCCTCGGCCGGGAAGAGCGACGCTCCCGATAAGGGGGCCGGCACCGGGGCGGTGACCGCCGCGCAGATGGCCGCCAACCTCCAGTCGCTGTTGTCGGGGGGCACGTTCACCGGCACCCATGCCCGAGGAACCGACACCTCCGGGCCGTCTGTCTCCGGGGTGTACGACGACGGGAAGGGCAAAGCCGCCATCGGGTTGAGCCTCTCCCGGATCGACCCGGCCGGCACCATGGGCAAGCAGATGACCGAGTGCGGGGACAGGGAGCTCATCGGCTACGACAGCTGCACCTCCGAGAAGCTGGCGGACGGCTCGCGGCTGCTGCTCGTGCGTGGCTACGAGTACCCGGACCGGCGTGAGGACACCAAGCTCTGGAGGGCCACCCTGGCCACCCCGCAGGGCTTCCTGGTCGACGCGTCCGAATGGAACGCCCCGGCCGAGAAGGGCGAGGCGGTCTCCCGCCCCAACCCGCCGCTCACCCTGCCGCAGATGAAGGCCCTGGTCACCTCGACCACGTGGCACGCGGCCCTGAACGACCTGCCGGCCGCCAAGCCCGAGAAGCCCGCACCCGGCCTGTCGGGCGGGCCGGAGGCAGGGCCGATTCTGCAATCGTTGCTGCCGAAGGACGGGGTCACGGTCGTCGGCAAGGGCGGGGAGGGGGACTATGCCTATGCCGTGCTCGACGACGGCAAGGGCAAGTCGTTCGTCCAGGTCAACGTCCAGCCGAAGATGCACGACGTGGCCGGCCCGCTGTTCGGCAGCGGCGATGTCACCACCCTGCCGGACGGCACCAAGGTGAAGATCGAGAAGAAGCCCGGCGAGAAGGGCGGCGCCGGGGTGGTGTGGTGGACCGTGGACACCCTGCGGCCCAATGGCCTGCGGGTGGTGGTCTCCGCCTTCAACACCGGCAACCAGAACAAGCCGGCGACCCGGCCGGCCCCGCTGCTGACCATCGAGCAGTTGAAGGCGATCGCGCTCAGCCCGAAGTGGGTGCAGGGCGCCGCGTCGTAGCTGGTGCGGGTGGGCGCCCGGGTTATTTGGCGTCCGCGTAGCACTGCACTACCGCCGTGGTGAACGGGAACCGGACCGGGGTCTCGCCGAAGGCGATGCGTCCGGCCCGGTCCGCGGCGGTGCGGATCGCCTCGGTGACGGCCTCCGCCTCCTCGGCCGGGCAGTGCACGATCACCTCGTCGTGCTGGAAGAACACCAGCTCGGCGCGGAGCCCGGCGGCGGCTGTGGCCTGGCGCAGCGCCGCGAGCATCAGCAGGGCCCAGTCGGCGGCACTGCCCTGGACCACGAAGTTGCGGGTGAAGCGGCCTCGGGCCCGGGTGTTGGTGGAGGCGTAGCCGGGGGTCCACTCGTCCCGGGCCGCCTGGTCGTCGCCGGTGTCCGGCCCCGGCCCCGGTTCCTGGGGGAGGCCTGCCTCCTCGGCCTCCGCCGAGCCGGCGGCGGGCGGGCAGGTGCGGCCCAGCCAGGTCCGTACGAGCCGGCCCTCCTCGCCCGCGCGGGCGGCCTCGTCCACGTACCCGACGGCGCGCGGGAAGCGGCGGCGCAGGGCGGCGAGGTTCTTCAGGCCGTCACCGGAGGTCTGGCCGTAGACCGCGCCGAGGACGGCCAGTTTGGCCTGGTCGCGGTCGCCGGCGAAGCCCTGGCGGGAGATGGCCGTGTAGAGGTCCTCCGGGCGCCCGGCCACGTCCATCAGGCCGGGGTCGCGGGAGATGGCGGCGAGGACCCGCGGCTCCATTTGGTCGGCGTCCGCGACGACCAGTCGCCAGCCGGGGTCGGCGACCACGGCGCGCCGGATCACCTTCGGGATCTGCAGGGCGCCGCCTCCGTTGGTCACCCAGCGGCCGGTGACCGTGCCGCCCGGGATGTACTCCGGCCGGAACCGGCCCTCGTGCACCCAGTCCTTGAGCCAGCTCCAGCCGTGGGCGGTGTAGATCCGGTACAGCTTCTTGTACGCGATGAGGGGTTCGACGGCGGGATGGTCCAGCTCCTGGATCTCCCAGCGGCGGGTGGACTTCACCTTGATCCCAGCCTCGGCGAAGGCCTTGATCACATCGGCGGGGAGGTCGGGGCGGACGCGGCGGCCGAAGGCGGCGGACACCTGGTCGGCGAGCTCGGCGAGGCGGCGGGGCTCGCCGCCGCCCGCGTACCGCTCGCCGAGCAGCTCGGTGAGTACGGCGCGGTGTACGTCGGCCCGCCAGGGCAGCCCGGCCCGGTTCATCTCGGCGGCGATCAGGAAGCCGGCGGACTCGGCGGCGGTGAGCAGGCGCATCCGGTCCGGGTGGGCGGTGGCCTCGTGGCGGCGCATCTGGTCGGCGTAGACGGAGAGGAGGGCGTCGAGGGGGAGCGGGGCGGCGGGCTGCGGGTCGAAGAGGGAGGACTGGGTCCCGGGCTCGGCGGAGCGCTGTGGGGGGTCGGGCGGTACGGGTGTGCCATTGAGCCGGGCCAGGGCGGCTGCGGCGGACCGGGGCTGGCCGAGGCGGCCCTCGTGGCCGAGGAGGAGGAGCTCGGCGTCCTCGATGTCGTAGCAGCGGTCAATGCGGAGGCCTGCGGCGAGCAGGCGGGGGTAGACGGCGGCGGTGGACTGCCAGATCCAGCGGGTGTGGGGCGGGGCGGCGCGGACGGCGGTGGCGGGGTCGGGGGCGGTGATGGGGCTGGTTGGGCCGGTTGGGCTGGTGATGGGCGCGGCGTGCCAGCGGGCGTCGCCGTCTTCGGCCAGGGCCCAGCGGGTGGCTTGCTCGCTCATGAGTGCGAGTGTGGCAGGCGGGGCGGACATCGGCGGGGCGGCGCGCGTCGGCCCGCTGCGCGGAGCCATTCCCCCACCCCGCCCCTCCCCAAAACCGGGGCTCCGCCCCGGGCCCCACCGCTGTGCGGGCACCGCCCGGCACCCGGTCCGACGCTGCGCCCCGCCCCTGCCGGTGTGCGGGCTCCGCCCGGCACCCGGTTCCCGGGGCTGGGCCCCGGTCCCCTGCGGGGGCGGGCTCTGCCCGGTACCCCATAGTCGGGCTGGGCTCCGGGGCCTGCGGGCTGTGCCCGGTACCCGTTTTTTCGGGGCTGCGCCCCGGCCCCTGCGGGCTCCGCCCGGCAGCCGGTTCCGGGGCTGCTGCGCCCGGCCCGATTCGGGGCTGGTCCCCGGGCCCAGCCGGTGTGCGGGCTCCGCCCAGGGCCTCTGCGGGGGCGGGCTCTGACCGGTACCCCGCTTCGGGGCTGCGCCCCCGGCCCTGCGGCTGTGCCCGGTGCCCGTTCCGGGGCTGCGCCCAGGGCCCTGCGGGGGCTGGGGCCGGGGTATGGCGTGGGAGGGTGGTGGGGTGACTTTGGATGCCTCGCAGATTGTTGAGCGGGCCTGTGCCGCTGCCCTCTATGCCCAAGACGACGCCGGGCTCGACACCGGCGCCTCGCTGCTCGCCGCCGATCCGGCTGCCTGGAGCGGGGTCGGGCAGGCGTTGCTCGCGCGCGGGGAGACGTACATACGGCAGGCCTGGGAGCGGGGCTGGCAGCCCGCCGACCTGCTCCGGCTGGTCCGGCGGGACCTGGAGGAGCGGCAGCTGCGGATCACCGGCGATCTGATCGCCGCCGAAGCCCGCCGCTACGCCCGGCTGCCCGCCCGGTGGCCCGAGGCCGAGGTGTGGTGGGGCGCGGACACCGAGTACGCCGGGCAGCTCGCGCAGCGCGAGCGGACGGACCGGTTCACGCTGGCCACCGCCGTCCTCGAGGTGCTCAGGCTGCTGATCCGGCTGCCGTCGATCGAACCGGTGGGACCGATCCCGGGCGACCCCGCCGAGGTGCTCGAGGCTGCGCACATCGAGCCGCGCATGCTGGCCCGGATCCGGGCGCTGCTCGCCAAGGCCGAGGCGACCACCTACCCGGAGGAGGCGGAGGCGCTCAGCGCCAAGGCGCAGGAACTGATGGCCCGCCACACGGTGGACGAGGCGCTGCTGGCCGAGCGCGGCGGCGCGCCGGGGCAGACGCCGGGGGCCTGCAGGATCGGCGTCGAGCCGCCGTACGAGGAGGCGAAGGCGGTGCTGCTGGACGCGGTGGCCACGGCGAACCGCTGCCGGGCGGTGTGGAACGGCGCGTTCGAGTTCTCCACGGTGGTGGGCTTCGAGAGCGACCTGGAGGCGGTCGAGCTGCTGTACACCTCGCTATTGGTGCAGGGCACCGCGGCGATGACGCGGGCGGAGGCCGGCCAGCGGGCCGGCGGGCGCAAGCGGACGAAGACGTTCCGCCAGTCCTTCCTGCTGGCCTACGCCAGCAGGCTGGGCCACCGGCTGGCCGAGACGGCGGAGCACGCGGCGGCCGAGGCGGGCGGGTCGGACAACCTGCCGGCGCTGGTCGCGCGGGACGTCGCGGTCGGTGCGCGGGCGGAGGAAATGTTCCCGCAGACCACGACGACCCGGCTGCGCGGGGCCACGGACCATGCGGGCTGGACGGACGGCACGGCGGCGGCGGACGCCGCCATGGTGCACCGCGGCCGAGGCCGCACCCCGATCGACACCCGGCCGGGCAGGGCCTCGTAGAGCCTCGTAGGGGTGTCCGGTCGCGGCCCGGCAAGTGCCCTGCGGTCAGGGGGCTTCCGGGTGTCGGTCCGGTCGCGGGGGTTGTTCCTCCTCGGTGCGCAGTGCCCGGGTTTCCGCCTTCAGGATCCGCATCGACTTGCCCAGGCCGCGGGCCATCTCGGGGAGCTTCTTCGAACCGAACACCAGCAGGCAGACGACCAGTAGGACGATCAGGTGCCAGGGCTGCATTGCGTTCCTGAGCATGCGAGTACCCCTCCTCCGCGAGACGGCCGAGACGGCCGGGACGATCTGCTCATCGAACTCCTATGGCACAGTTCGGCACAAATCTGAAGAAGTCCTGAAAGAAGCTACTCTCGACCCCATGAGCTGGCTCCGGGCCCTGAAGGAGAGCGCCCGATCCGGGATGAAGGTCGAGCGGAACCGCTTGGAGCCGCTCCTTGCCCTGCGGGCCGCGGCCGGGCTGGCCATCGTGATCGGGGGCGGGCTGGTCCTGCTCGGTCCGGGTGCTGCCGCCAGTTCCGCCTTCGGGGCCTTTCAGGCGGCCATCGCCACCTTCCAGCGGAGCTGGCGGCCCCGCCCGGTGCTCGCCCTCGTCTCCGGGCTGACCCTCGCCGTCTCCACCTTCGTCGGCTATCTCGTCGGGTCCTCGCACACCGCCGCGTTCCTGGCGCTGCTCGCCCTCTGGGCCTTCCTGTCCGGGATGGCCTGGGCGGCCGGCCCCACCGCCGGAATCATCGCTTCCAGCAATGTGGCCATCATGCTGGTGACCGTCACCCTGCCCACCTCGGTCGCGCAGGCCGCCGGGCACGCCGCGCTGATCGCCGCCGGGGGTGTCGTCCAGGCCGCGCTGATCGTGCTCTTCCCGGTCCGCCGCTGGGGTGCCCAACGCGACGCGCTCGCCGATGCGCTGGCCGCCGAGGCCGACTACGCCCGCCGGCTGCGCCACGACCCCGAGGCCCCCTTCGACCCGGAACCGCTGATGACCGCCCGGGCCGCCGCCACCGTCACCCCGCGCCAGGCCCGCCGCCGCCCCGCCGAGCTGCACGGCGCGCGCGGGCTGGCCGAGCGGATCCGGCCGGTGCTGGCCTCGCTGGCCGACCCCGCCGTCGGGGCGCCCGCGGCGGGCCCGGCCCGGCACCGGGTGCGGGAACTGCTCTCCGCCGCCTCGACCGTGCTCGATGCCGCGGCCCACGCGATCCGGCACGGCGAGCCGGTGCGCCTGCCCGGCCCCGCGCTCGCCGTGCTCACGTCCCCGGACACCGCCGACCTGCTGGAGGGTCCGGCCCTGCGGGCGGCGCGGCGGCTCGCGGCCCTGCTGGAGGACGTCACGGAGACCGCGGCCCCCGGCTCCGGCCGCACCGCCGACCCCGCGGAATCGAAGCTGCGGCCCACCCTGCCGGCGCTGGTGCCGCTGGTCCTGCGCGCGGTACGGGCGGAACTCCGGCCCGCCTCACCGGTCTTCCGGCATGCGGTCCGGGTCTCCGTGGTCGCCCCGGTGGGCAGTGTCATCGGGTACGCGCTGCCGTTCGGGCACGCCTACTGGGCGCCGATGGCCTCCGTGATGGTGATGCGGCCCGACTTCAGCCAGACCTACTCCCGGGCCGTCGCCCGCTTCGGCGGCACCCTGCTCGGGGTCGCGGCGGCCACCGGGATCGTGCAGCTGGCACAGCCCGGGGTGTACCTGTCGGGGGCGCTCGCGGTGATCAGCGCGGGCCTGATGTACGCGCTGCTGCGCACCGGGTACGCCGTCTCGCAGGTCTTTGTGTCCGCGTATGTCGTGTTCCTGCTCGGCATGGGCGGCACCCGCTGGGACCAGACCGTGCCGGACCGGGTCGGGCTCACCCTGGTCGGCGGACTGCTCGCGATGATCGGGTACGCGCTCTACCCGGCCTGGGAGACCCCGCGGCTGCGGACCCGCCTCGCCGACTGGCTCACCGCGAACGGGCAGTACGCGGCAGCCGTCCTCCGGCAGTACGCCGATCCGGCCGGCGCCCACCGGCCCGACGTGCGCAGGGCACTGCTGGCGGCCCGCGATGCCCGGGTGGACTGGCAGGAGGCGCTGGCCCGGGCGGCCGGCGAACCGGTCCGGCACCGCGGGCTGTCCCGGGCGGCGGCGGACGCGGCGGGGGACGCCCTGGCGGAGCTGGGCCGTACCGCGATGCTGCTGGAAGCCCACCTCCCGGACCAGGAGCACCCGCCCGTCCCGGCGGCGGCGGAACTCGCGGAGGCCCTGCAAGCGTCTACAGAGGCGGGGGCGAAGGCCGTACGGGAGCGCCGGGTGCCGGAGTGGGAGGGGCTGCGGGCCGTGCTGGCGGAGTGGGACGGGGTCGAGATGCCGGAGTCTCCGCTGCTGCACAACGGGGCGGAGCTCTTGCTGGACTGTCTGGACGAGGTTTCGGAGGCACTCCGCCCCTGACCGGGCACCGGATCAGGCTCTCTGTGATCAAGGGAGCACCCCGCGTGCACGTGCATCTGCCCATGCAGATGCTAATGAACACAGCTATGATCCGGTGCAGTTGACATCTGCACTATCGGGGGCTTCCTGTGGACCACGCGTACAACGGGATGGCAGCTGCAGAACTCGCTTCTATGTACGGGCTGACCTGGCAGAAGAGCAGGCACAGCAACTCGCAGGGGTCCTGCGTGGAGTTCGCCAAACTGCCGGGCGGCGATGTTGCCGTGCGCAACTCGCGCTACCCGGACGGACCGGCGCTCGTCTACACGCCGGCCGAGATAGAGGCCCTGCTGCTCGGCGCGAAGGACGGCGAATTCGACCACCTCATCGGCTGACCGCCGGCTGATCGTCAGCACCACCGATCAAGCCATGCACGTGCACTGGCCGGGACCGATCGCAAGGATCGATCCCGGCCAGTGACATGTGTGTGTCCGTGTACGTGTGCGCCCTGCGCCGTGCTCCCGCCGCAGTCAGTCCTGGAGCAGGAACAGCGCCCAGACCACCTTGCCGGTGAGCCGCCCGGCCAGCGGGTGCCAGCCCCAGCTGTCGCTGTAGGAGTCCACCAGGAACAGTCCCCGGCCCGACTCCGCGTCGCTGTTCTCGTCCGTCTTCTCCGGCGAGAAGCAGCCCCCGGGGCTGTCCTCGCTGGGGTCCCGCACCGCGCACACCAGCCGGGTGCTCCACCGCATCAGGTGCAGCCGCACCGGCGGCTCCTGCTCCCCGCTCCGGACATCCTCCGGCAGGGCGTGCCGCAGTGCGTTGGTGACGAGTTCGGAGACCACCAGGGAGACGTCGTCGAAACGGTCGTCGAGGCCCCACTGGCCGAGCGTGGATCTGGTGAACGAGCGGGCGCCGCGCACCGCCTCGTACCGGGCGGGCAGGGCGCAGGAGGCGGACCCGGAGACGGCCGTGGGGTCGACCGGGGGCAGCCCCTGCCGTAACGGCTCGAGCATGGTCGATCCATTCATCCCCATGCGAGGCACTCCCGGGATTCGCGGACTGAGCGGCGGCTGTGTCCATGAAAAAACTGCGGGGTGGGTCCTGCGCCGGCGCGAACAGCACGCAGGTGCGCGGCACCATGCTTCCGAATGCGGAAGCCGGATGCAAGGGCAGATGCACGTGCACGCGCCGGTCCTGTCCACTCCCGTGACGGTTCTTGCCCATTTCTTCCTACGCATACTTACGGACTTCTTTTCCGAGAGCGCGGATTCCGTTACAGAACGAGTACGGGCCGATGCGTTTTGGTGGCAGACTGCGGGCCCTGGGGCACGGGGGCCCCGCGACGCGCTCATTGCGATGGGGAGGGCAGGACTAGTGACCGCAGACACCAGCGGTTCTGTGGTGCGCCGCATCCTCCTGGGCTCTCAGCTCAGGAGGCTCCGTGAATCCCGCGGGATCACCCGTGAGGCGGCCGGCTACTCGATCCGCGCATCCGAATCGAAGATCAGCCGCTTGGAGTTGGGAAGGGTGAGCTTCAAGGCCAGGGACGTGGAGGACCTCCTCACGCTCTACGGAGTCACGGACGGCGCCGAGCGCGAGTCGCTCCTCGGTCTGGTCCGCGAGGCCAACGCGGCGGGCTGGTGGCACAGTTACGGCGACGTGCTGCCGGGCTGGTTCCAGACCTACATCGGCCTGGAGGGCGCCGCCTCGCTCATCCGGATCTACGAAGTCCAGTTCATCCACGGTCTGTTGCAGACCGAGGCCTACGCCCACGCGGTGGTCAGCCGCGGCATGCCCGGGGCCACCCCGGCCGAGATCGACCGCCGGGTCGCCCTCCGCCTGGAGCGCCAGAAGGTCCTGGTCTCCGAGAACGCCCCGCTGTTCCACGCCGTCCTCGACGAGGCGGCGCTGCGCCGCCCGTACGGCGACCGCGCGGTCATGCGCGGCCAGCTGGAGCACCTCATCGAGATCTCCCAGCGGCCCAATGTGCGGCTGCAGGTGATGCCCTTCTCCTTCGGCGGCCATGCCGGCGAGAGCGGCGCCTTCACCCTGCTCCGCTTCCCCGAGTCCGACCTCCAGGACATCGTCTATCTGGAGCAGCTCACCAGTGCCCTCTACCTGGACAAGGATGAGGAAGTGGCGCAGTACAGCCGGGCGATGGAGCGGCTCCAGCAGGACTGCCCGGACCCGGGCCAGACCAGGGATCTTCTTCGAGGACTGCTCCAACTGTCTTGATTCGCACGTAGTATGACGTCTGTTCAGTCTCCGGTGCAGCGCACGGGTGCGCGCCTGCAGTAAGGGATGGCATGCCCATATTCGAGGACCTGGCTCACCAGTACATCGACGGCGAATGGCTGGCCGGCACCGGTTCGTGGGACATCATCGACGTCAACCCGTACAACGGGGAGAAGCTCGCGGCCATCACGGTGGCCACCGTCGATCAGGTCGACCGGGCCTACCGTGCCGCCGAGCGTGCCCAGACCGAGTGGGCCCGCGTCAGCCCGTACTCCAGACGTGCAGTCCTGGAACGCGCCCTGAAGCTCACCCAGGAGCGCGAGAAGGAGATCGTCGAGGCGATGATCGACGAGCTCGGCGGGACCCGTCCCAAGGCCGAGTACGAGGTCCACCTCGCCATGGAGTTCCTCCGCGAGGCGATGCAGCTGGCCGTCCGTCCCGAGGGCAGCATCCTGCCCTCCACGGTCGCGGGCAAGGAGAACCGGGTCCAGCGCCTCCCGGTCGGGGTGATCGCCGTGATCAGCCCCTTCAACTTCCCCTTCCTCGTGACCATGAAGTCGGTCGCACCCGCCCTCGCCCTCGGCAACGCCGTCGTGATCAAGCCGAACCAGAACGCCCCGGTGGTGGGCGGCGGGGTGATCGCCAAGATCTTCGAGGACGCGGGGCTGCCGGCCGGCCTGCTGAACGTCCTGGTCACGGACATAGCCGAAATAGGCGATGCACTGCTGACCCACCCCGTGCCCAAGGTGATCTCCTTCGCGGGCTCCGACCGCGTCGGCCGGCACGTGGGCTCGGTCGCCGCCCGCCACTTCAAGCGGACCGTGCTGGAGCTCAGCGGCAACAGCGCCCTGGTGGTCCTCGACGACGCCGACCTCGACTATGCGGTGGACGCTGCCGTGTTCAGCCGCTTCGTGTACCAGGGCCAGGTCTGTATGGCGGCCAACCGGATCCTGGTCGACCGGTCGATCGCCGAGAAGTTCACCGAGAAGTTCACCACCCGGGTGAAGGCCCTGCGGACCGGCGACCCGCACGACGCGGACACCCACATCGGCCCGCTGATCAACTCCTTCCAGGCGGACGCCCTGACGGCCCTGGTGGACCGGGCGGTCGAGGAGGGCGCCCAGGCACTGGTCCGCGGGTCTACGCGCGGCAATCTGGTCGAGCCCACCGTGCTGGCCGGGATCCCCGAGGACTCCCCGCTGCTCGGCCAGGAGATCTTCGGCCCGGTCGCCCTGCTGGTGGTGTTCGACGGCGAGGAGGAGGCCGTACGGCTGGCCAACGCGACCCCGTACGGACTCAGCGGCGCGGTGCACACCCGGGACATCGACCGCGGCGTGAAGTTCGCCGAGCGGATCGAGACCGGAATGATCCACGTCAACGACTCCACCATCGGGGACGAACCGCTGGCCGCGTTCGGCGGGGAGAAGGCGTCCGGGCTGGGCCGGCTCAACGGCCAGGCCACGATCGAGGCCTTCACCACCCAGAAGTGGATCTCCGTACAACACGGCCGGAGTTCCTTCCCGTTCTAGGACAGCAGCTGACCTAATCGGTCCGTAGCGTGGTTCTTGTCAGCAGGAGACACCAAGAATCCGCTACGACATCCGCTACGAAAGAGGTCGGTCATGGCTTTCCTTTCCACCGAGGTCCCCGGCGACGAGCGGGCCACGCTCCTGGCCTTCGTCGAGTCCCAGCGGGGCGCGCTCCGCGAGACGTTGGAGGGACTGACCGCCGAGCAGGCGGCGAGCCGCCCGACCGTGAGCGAGCTGTCCCTGTCCGGGCTGGTCAAGCACGCGGCCGAAGTGGAGTACAACTGGCTGCGGATGGCCCAGCAGCGGCCCAACGACCGGCTGCGCTCGGCGGGGGACTACCAGGACGGGTTCCGGCTGAGCGACGAGGAGAGCATCGGCGAGGTGCTGGCCTTCTGGGACCGGGTCAAGGCCGAGCTGATCACGTTCATCGAGGGTGTGCCGAGCCTGGACGACACCTTCCCGCTGCCCGATGCCCCCTGGTTCCCGAAGGACACGAAGGTCTCGATGCGCTGGCTGCTGCTGCACCTGGTGGAGGAGTACGCCCGGCACGCCGGCCACGCGGACATCATCCGGGAGACCGTGGACGGCACCAAGGCGATGGGCTGACGGTCGGGGCAGGTCGGGGCCGGTCGGCTGGATAGCCTGGGGCGCATGTCAGCGATCCGGCTTCTCGTCCTCGGGGCGGTCCGCCAGCACGGGCGGGCCCACGGCTATCAGGTGCGCAACGACCTGGAGTACTGGGGCGCCCACGAGTGGTCGAACGCCAAACCGGGTTCGATCTACCACGCGCTCAAGCAGATGGCCAAGCAGGGAGTGCTGCTCGCGCACGAGGTGGCCCCGAGCGCGGCCGGCGGACCGCCGAGGACCGAGTACGAGGTGACGGACAGCGGCCGGGAGGAGTACTTCCGGCTGCTGCGCACCGCGCTCTCGGCGTACGACCAGAAGCGCGATGCGCTGTCGGCGGCGCTGGGCTTCATGGTGGACCTGCCGCGCGCGGAGGTGCTGGAGCTGCTCGGGCGGCGGCTGAGCGGGCTGGCGGAGTGGCGTACGGCGGTGACCGAGTACTACACGCCGGAGGGCGGCCCGGAACGGCTCGGCCACATCGGCGAGATCATGCACATGTGGGTGCACTCGGCGGATGTGGAGGCGGAGTGGACCCGCGGGCTGATCGCCCGGATCGAGGGCGGGGCCTACTCCTTCGCGGGTGAGGGCGGGGATCCCTTCGTGGGGGTGCTGGCCGAGGGTCAGGAAAATCCGTACGCCCTCTAATCAAGTTTGACTAACCCGGTGGCCGGGTATAGCTTGACCGCCCGCAGCTAGTCAAGTTTGACTATCTGGCGGTCGGTGTCGGACTGGGTGTCGGACTGAGGGAGTGGTTCTTCTGATCGTGCTCGAAGGCGTTCACAAGCGGTACGGCGAAAAGCGCGCCCTGGCAGGACTCGACCTGGAGGTGAAGCCCGGAACCGTGCACGCCGTCCTCGGCCCCAACGGGGCCGGCAAGACCACGGCGGTCCGGGTGATGAGCACCCTGCTCCGGCACGACGAGGGCGTGGTCCGGGTGGCCGGACACGACGTACGGACCGAGGCGGCGGCAGTACGCGCCCGGATCGGCCTGCTCGGCCAGCACGCGGCGCTGGACGAGGAACTGGACGGGCGGCAGAACCTGGAGATGTTCGGCCGGCTCCACCACCTCGGCGCGCGCCGGGCCGGCCTGCGGGCGGACGAGCTGCTGGACCGCTTCGGGCTCGCGGACACCGGCCGCAAACCGGTCAAGCAGTACAGCGGCGGCATGCGCCGGCGCCTGGACCTGGCGGCCTCGCTGCTCACCGAGCCCGCGGTGCTGTTCCTGGACGAGCCGACGACCGGACTGGACCCGCGAGGCCGCTCCGAGGTGTGGAACGCGGTCCGCTCGCTGGTGGGCGGCGGGACGACCGTCCTGCTCACCACCCAGTACCTGGAGGAGGCGGACCGGCTGGCCGACCGGATCGCCCTGGTCGACGGCGGCCGGATCGCCGCCGAGGGCACCGCCCGGGAGCTCAAGGCCCGGGTCGGCGGGGCCCGGGTGGAGGTGGTCCTGGCGGACGGGGTGGCCCTGGCCGCGGCGGCCAGGGCCCTGCCGGGGGCTGCGGTGGACGAGGCGGGCCTCCGCCTCGGCCTGCCCGCGGGCGGGGCGACCGGCGCGGCCGACCTGGCGGCGGCCGTCCGGGCGCTGGACGAGGCGGGGGTGGAGGCGACGGACATTGCGCTGCGGCGGCCGACGCTGGACGAGGTGTTCCTGCAGCTGACCGACGGCGCCACGGAGGTGACCGCATGAGCGCGGCTACGAGTACGAGTGCGAGCACGGGCATCGCCTGGGCGGTGCAGGACTCCTGGACCATGACCCGGCGCGAGCTCGCGCACTGGGGGCGGCAGCCGGTGCAGGTGATCGTCGGGCTGGTCTTCCCGGTGATGATGCTGCTGATGTTCGGCTTCCTGGTCGGCGGCGGGCGCGGCATCGACGGCGACTACGTCGAGTTCCTGGTGCCCGGCATGCTGGCGCTGACCATGGCCTTCGGGCTGGAGGCCACCATGACGGCGGTCACCCAGGATCTGAACAAGGGGGTGATCGACCGGTTCCGGTCCATGCCGATGTCCTCCTCGGCGGTGCTGGTCGGCCGGAGCGCGGCGGACATGATCCAGTCGGCGCTGGGGCTGGCCGTGCTGGCGGGCGTCGGCATGCTCCTGGGCTGGCGCTGGCACGGCTCGCTCCCGGCGGCGCTCACCGCCTTCGGGCTGCTCCTGCTGTTCCGGTTCGCCATGCTGTGGATCGGCATCTGGCTCGGGATGCTGGCGGGCCGGCCGGAGCTGGTGCAGGCGGTCCAGATCCTGGTGTGGCCGGTGGGTTTCCTGTCCAACGCCTTCGCGACCCCGGCGTCCATGCCGGGCTGGCTGGGCGCGGTGGTCGAGTGGAACCCGATGTCGGCGACGGCCACCGCGGTCCGTGACCTGTTCGGCAACCCGGCGGCGGGGTCCGCGTCCTGGGCATCGGACCACGCCGCCCTGCTGGCGGTCCTCTGGCCGGTGCTGCTGCTGGCGGTGTTCTTCCCCCTGGCGGTGGGCCGCTTCCGCGGCCTCAGCCGCTAGCTCAGTTGGCTCAGTGCTTTGACCGGCCGTCTTCCGTCAGTTGGAGCAGGGGGCGGCCGGTCACCAGCAGCCAGGCCGGCAGTACGGCCACGCAGAGCAACGGCAGCACCCCCGGATCGGGCGCCAGCACGCCCGCCGTGAACAGGCTGAGCCAGCCCGACCGGGTGGTTGCCAGCAGTACGCCCAGTACCCCGCAGGTGACCCCCACCACGGGGTGGACGGCGGGCACCAGGGCGTTGGCCGACAGGCCCAGCGCCACCCCGACGAAGACCGCCGGGAAGATGCGCCCGCCCCGGAACCCGGCCGCCGATGCGGTCACCATGGCCACCAGCTTGACCACGCACATCAGCAGCAGCGTGCCCCAGCTGTACGCGCCGATGTCGGCGGTCAGCTCCTTCATCTGTTCCAGGCCCTTGAACAGGGTGAGCCGGCCGCCGAGCGCCCCCAGCAGCCCGAGCACCACGCCCCCGGCGGTCAGGGCGAGTACCGGGTTCCGGAGCGCGTGGAACACCCGGTGCAGGTAGGGGAACACGTAGATCGCGGCCAGGCCGAGCAGCGCGGCCACCGAGACGACCACCAGCGCGGCCAGCAGATCGATCCAGCCGGGCTTGCCGAACTCGGGCAGGTTCGTGCTGAAGGACTGGTCGGAGAGCAGGAAGGCGGTCAGGCCGGCCGCGCCGGCCGCCACCAGCGGCCCGAACAGCCGGTCCCACAGGGGGGTCGTGTCCTTGGTCGTGGACATCGTCTCGGTCAGCACCAGGGCCGCCGCCACGGGCGTGCCGAAGAGGGCGCCGACCGTCCCGGCCGCGCCCAGCCCGACCCACAGCGAGCCCTCCGCAGCCGGGAACGCCCGGTGCCCCAGCCAGTACGCGAGGGCGATGTTCGCGGCGAGGATGGGGTTCTCCGGGCCGAGGCTCACCCCGCCCGCCAGGGTCAGCCCGGCGGCCAGGAGCAGTCCGGGGACCCACCGGGGATCCAGCGGGGTCTCCACCAGCCCGGTGGTGGCCGGGTCCGGGCCGGCGTGGCCGTACACCTTCCACACCACCAGTCCGGCGATCGCACCGATCGAGGTCAGCATGATCATCATCCAGGCCACCGAGTACGGGCCGAGCCCCACCGCGTCCGGCAGGGTCCCCCACAGCACGTCCTGGAGCGCCTCCGCCGCCTTGCTCACCCCGATGTAGAGCAGGGCGGAGCCCACGCCGGCCACCAGCGAGGGGAGGATCAGCGGGAGCAAGGCGCGGGCCTGAGGCGTCATTCGCTTAACGTAAACCGACAAATAGCGCATATCGCGGAGGCGCCGCAGGCTTGCACCTCACGCCGCGTGAGGGCCCACAGTGAAGGGCGTACCCGATCAGAGGAGCGGAAGAAGTGAGCTATTCCGTGGGCCAGGTCGCCGGTTTCGCTTCGGTCACGGTGCGCACCCTGCACCACTACGACGAGATCGGCCTGCTCTCTCCGAGCGGTCGCAGCCACGCGGGCCACCGGCGGTACGAGGACGCCGACCTGGACCGGCTGCAGCGGATCCTGTTCTACCGGGAGCTCGGCTTCCCGCTCGACGAGATCGCGGTGCTGCTGGACGACCCGGACTCGGACCCGCAGGCACACCTGCGCCGGCAGCACGCGCTGCTGTCCGACCGGATCGACCGGCTCCAGCAGATGGCCAAGGCCGTGGAACACGCGATGGAGGCAGGAAAGATGGGCATCAACCTCACCCCCGAGGAGCGGTTCGAGGTGTTCGGGGAGCACGACCCCGAGAGGTACGCGGCGGAGGCCGAGGAGCGGTGGGGCGACACCGAGGCGTACGCCGAATCCCGGCGCCGGACCGCTTCGTACACCAAGGAGGACTGGCAGCGGATGCAGGATCAGACCGCCGACTGGGGTGCCCGCTACACCGCGCTGATGGAGGCCGGCCAGCCGGCCGACGGCGAGCGGGCGATGGACCTGGCCGAGGAACACCGGCAGCACATCCGGACCTGGTTCTACGACTGCACGTACGACGTCCACTGCTGCCTGGGCGAGATGTATGTCGCGGACGAGCGGTTCAAGGCGTTCTACGACGCGATGCGGCCCGGGCTGGCCGAGCACCTGCGGGACGCGATCATGGCGAACGCCGTCCGGAAGGCATAGCTGGAACCGGGGGGTGGCGGTGTGCGTTGATAATTGAGGGCACGACCTCCCGATGCACCGCCACCCCACCCCGAATTCCAGGAGTCCGGATCTCGTGAACACGCTTGCCCTCGCCCCGGAGTGGCTGTCCCCGGACTACCTGATCTCGAACTTCGGGCTGCCCGGCATCCTGATCATCGTCTTCGCGGAGTCGGGGCTGTTCGCCTTCCTCCCGGGGGACTCTCTGCTGTTCACGGCCGGTCTGCTGGTCGCGGACGGGAAGTACATCACGCAGCCGCTGTGGCTGGTGTGCACCCTGATCGTGGCCGCCGCGATCATCGGTGACCAGGTCGGCTACATGATCGGCAAGTTCTTCGGGCCGAAGCTGTTCAACCGGCCGAACTCGAAGCTCTTCAAGCGGGAGAACCTCGACAAGGCGCACGAGTTCATGGACAAGCACGGCCCCAAGGCCATCGTCCTCGCCCGGTTTGTCCCGATCATCCGGACCTTCGCGCCGATGGTCGCGGGCGCCGGCTCCATGAAGTACCGCACCTTCCTGACGTACAACATCATCGGCGGCGTCTGCTGGGGTGCCGGTGTGACCGCCGCCGGTTACTGGCTCGGCCAGATCGATTTCATCAAGGAGAACGTCGAGCCGATCCTGGTCGGCATCGTGCTGGTCTCGGTCATCCCGGTGGTCATCGAGGTCATGAAGGCCCGCAAGGAGTCCCGCGAGGCCGCCGCTGCCGAGGGCATCGACCCGGCCGACGCCTCGGCCCCCGCCCCGACCCAGAACGGCCGCGGTCGCCACGCCAAGCGCTGAGCGCACCGCACGCCCCCGCGGGGCCGGAGCTGCCACGGGCGGCTCCGGCCCCGCGGCCGTGTCCGGACAGGACCTAGAAGCCGCGGGTCCGCTTTGCCGCGCGGCGTTTGGCGGCGCTCGTCGCCCCCGGCATCCGCATGAACAGCCGCGAGGTCTCCGAGCCCAGGTTCACCCCGATGGCGATGGCCAGCGCGATCGCCGCCGCGTTGATCAGCGAGGCCAGCCCGGCGTCCAGCCGGTTCTCGGCGATGGACAGCAGCCCGTAGTACGTCGCCGAGCCCGGCAGCAGCGGCCCGATCGCCGCCGTGACGTACGGCAGGGCCGAGGCGTACCGGTAGCGCGAGAAGAGCTGCCCGAACAGGCCGACCAGCCCGGCCGCGATCGCGGTCGACGGCACCGGCGGGAGCTCGGCCGCCCGCAGCGCACCGAAGGTCACCCAGGCGACCCCGCCGTTCAGCGTCACGATCCACACGGTGGACCGCTCCTGCTGGAGCAGGATCGCGAAGGTGAACACCAGCACCATCGAGGCGGCGATCTGGAGCAGCGGCCGGCTCGGGATCTGGAGCACGTCGTCGGGATTGGGCGCGGCGCCCATCTGGAGGCCGACGTAGAGCACCGCCAGCACCCCGATGATGATCCCGATGAACAGGTACATCACCTCCAGCAGCCGGGCCGAGGCGGTGATGTAGTAGCCGGTCAGGCCGTCCTGCACGGCGGCCACCAGCGCGCGGCCGGGCAGCAGCGCGAACAGCCCGCCGGTGATCACTGCGGAGGACCGGACGTCGATCTCGGCGAGCTTGATGGCCACGCCGATCGCGGCGGGCGGCATCGCCGCCATCACGAACTGGTAGAACTCCGGCAGCCCGCGGCCCGCGCAGAACCAGGCCAGCCGGTCGCCCAGGACCGCGCCGAGCACAGCGGCGAAGAACACGAACACCCCGCCGCCGACCAGCGTGGAGGCGGCACCGGCGAGCAGTCCGGCGGCGGCCGTGAGCACCCAGGTGGGGTACGGGTGCCGGTTCCGGCGGATCTCCGCCAGGCGCCGGTAGGCCTCCTCCAGGGAGATGTCGATCTCGGGCGCGCTGATGTCGTCCACCAGCTGGTACACGGCGGCCAGCCGGGTGTAGTCGGTGCCCCGGCGGCGGACCGTCCGGCTCGCCGAGACCGGGTCGTCGACCAGGGAGGGCTGGTGGGTGATCGACAGCATCGTGAAGGTGACGGTCGGCTCGCAGCGGTCCAGACCGTAGCTGCGGGACACCGCGAACATCGCGGCCTCGACGTCCTCCGCGCCCTCGCCGCCGGCCAGCAGCAGCTCGCCGATCCGCAGGGTCAGGTCGAGCACCCTGCCGACGGGCGGCCCGGCCTCGCTCGGCTTCTGCGCGGGCTCGGCCACCGGACGGATGTCCACCGGCATCCGGAGCATCGTCCGCATCCGGTCCTGCCAGGGCGAATCCTTGATCCGGCCGAGCGGGAGGCCCTGCCCGGGGGTCTGGGCGTGCGGGGAGTTGGCGGCCCGGTAGGTGCTGGGCGTGGCGAACGAGGAGCCTTCCCGTTCGGCTGCGGCCGACTCGGTGCCCGCCGGAAGGGCGAATTCTGAGGTCGGGGCGTCCTCGGGCGGTACCCCCGGGCTCGTTCCGGAGGGTGTGGTGAAGGCGCTCCGCGCCTCGTCGGAGCGAGGCTTGCGGTCCTCTGCCCCCTCGGCTCCCTCTGCCCCCTCGGGCTCTGCCGCCACGCGCCCTCCAGTCCCCAGTCCCCGGCCCCGTTCCCAGGTCACCGGCCAGGGTCACCGGGCACCCGGGTATCAGTATGCGGAATCGTTTCGTCCACGGCTGCCCCGGATACGCCGAAGGGCACCCCCGGTCGACCGGGAGTGCCCTTCGGGACAGCGGTGGGGCGGAATCAGTGGTGGCCGCCCTGCGCCTGCAGGCGCTTGAAGGAGGCCTCGATCTCGGCCTCGGCCTCGGTGCGGCCGACCCAGTTGGCGCCTTCGACCGACTTGCCCGGCTCCAGGTCCTTGTAGACCTCGAAGAAGTGCTGGATCTCCAGGCGGTCGAACTCGGAGACGTGGTGGATGTCGCGCAGGTGCTCGACGCGCGGGTCGGAGGCCGGCACGCAGAGCAGCTTGTCGTCGCCGCCCGCCTCGTCCGTCATCCGGAACATGCCGATCGCGCGGCACTTGATCAGGCAGCCGGGGAAGGTCGGCTCGTCCAGGATGACCAGCGCGTCCAGCGGGTCGCCGTCCTCGCCGAGGGTGTTCTCGACGAAGCCGTAGTCGGCCGGGTAGCTGGTGGAGGTGAACAGGCGACGGTCCAGGCGGATCCGGCCGGTCTCGTGGTCCACCTCGTACTTGTTCCGCGAACCCTTGGGGATCTCGATGGTGACGTCGAACTCCACGTCCTGCTCCTCCATGATCAGCTTCTGCAAGCTCGATTGCTTCGAGTGATAGCGCGTCCGGCCCAGCCCTGCGGGTGGGGTGCCATGCTCGCGGCAAGACGCAGTGGTTAAGTGTCCCTCACGCACACGTGTGATCGCGAAAGGGGCTGGTCCGAGATGCCATTGATCAGAACCTGGCAGCTCGTCGCTGGTTCGGCCGCCGTAGGCCTGGTCCTGTCGGCCGGCGCGGTGGTGGCCGCCGGTCCGTGGGACTCCGGCCAGCGTAAGGCCGAGCGGGACGTGGCCGCCTCCCGGGGTCGGACGGGTGGCACAGATCACGGGGAACGGCGGCTTCCGCAGGCCGCGCCCAGTGCCCCCGGCGTCCTGTCCGCCGTACTGGCGCCCGGTGCGGCCCCCGGGTCGGTGGTCGGCGGCGGGGGCGGTCGGCAGCCGGCCCCGCCCGGCACCGGCGCCCCCCATGCCCCCGCCCCCGACGCGGCGGCGCTGGCCGCGGCCCTGAAGCCGCTGCTGGCCGATCCCGCGCTCGGCGGGCTGCGTACCGCCTCGGTCCTCGACACGGCCACCGGCACCGTCCTCTACCAGGCGAAGCCGGAAGAGCCGGTCACCCCCGCCTCCACCGTCAAGATCGCCACCGCGGCGGCTGCGCTGGCCGCCCTCGGGCCCGAGCACCGCTTCGCCACCACCGTGGTCCCCGGCCCCGGGGCCGGCCACATCGTCCTGGTCGGCGGCGGCGACCCCTCCCTCACCGCGAAGAAGAAGGCCCCGGCCGGCTCCGGCGGCAGCCTGGTCGCGCTCGCCGCCGACACCGCCCAGGCCCTCAAGGCCGCCAACACCACCAGCGTCACCCTCGGCTACGACGACTCCCTCTACTCCGGGCCCGTCCGCCACCCGATCGGCACCCTCGACAACATCGCCCCGGTCACCGCCCTGACGGCCGACGAAGGACGCCCCGACAACTCCTTCTCCGGCCCGGTCGACCGCACCGCGGACCCCTCCGGGGACACCGCCCGCGCCTTCGCGGCCCTGCTCCGCGAACGCGGCATCAAGGTCACCGGCAGCCCCGCCCGCGCCACCGCCCCGGCCGGCGCCACACCGCTGGCCGCCACCCGGTCCACCCCGGTCGCCGGCCTGGTCGAGCGGATGCTCACCCACAGCGACAACGACATCGCCGAGGCTCTGGCCCGGCAGACCGCCCTGGCCTCCGGGCAGCCCGCCAGCTTCGAGGGCGCGGAGAAGGCCGTCGCCGCCAAGCTCAACGGCCTCGGCCTGGACCTCACCGGCAGCCGCTTCGCCGACGGCAGCGGCCTCAACCGCGCGGACAAGGTCTCCGCCGGACTCCTCACCGGCCTCCTCGCCAAGGCCGCCGACCCGGCCCGGCCGGAACTCCGCCCGGTGCTCACCGGCCTCCCGGTGGCCGGCTTCACCGGCACCCTGCGCACCCGCAACTCCGGCAGCTCCCCGGGCGCCGGACTGGTCCGCGCCAAGACCGGCACCCTGCGCGGGGTCAACGCGCTGGCGGGCACTGTGGTCACGCCCTCCGGGCGACTGCTCTCCTTCGCCTTCCTGGCGGCGGACAACGACGACGGCCCGGCGGCGGAGAAGGCCCTGGACAAGCTGGCCGCCGCGGTCGCGACCGCCGGATAGCCCCGGACAGGCCCGGATGAGCCTGGACGGGCCCGGCGAGGTCCTGCCGTCCGCAGGGCTCCGCACCGGGCCCCGCCCACGTACGGTTGACGCATGACGAGCCTCGGTGGTGCTGCAACAGGGATGGTCGACTGGAACCTCGCGGTGACGACTGCGACCCGACTGGTACGGCCCGGCCCGGAGGTCACCCGGGACGAGGCCCGGGCCGTGGTGGCCGAGCTGCGCGAGTACGCCAGGACCTCGGAACGGCATGTCCGCGCGTTCACCCGGATGATTCCCGAGGGCGCGGCCGTCGAGGACACCCCCGTCCTGGTCGTCGACCGGGCCGGCTGGGTCAGGGCCAATGTCGCCGGCTTCCGGGAGCTCCTCGGGCCGCTGCTCGGCCGGATCCAGGACCGCCGCGGTGCGGCCCCCGGCGGCGCCGTCCTCGGCGCGGTCGGCGGCAAGGTCACCGGCGTCGAGCTGGGCATGCTGCTCAGCTTCCTGGCCTCCCGGGTGCTCGGCCAGTACGAGACCTTCGCGCCGGTCACCCGCGAGCTGCCCGGCTCCGCGGCCGGCGGCGGCCGGCTCCTCCTGGTCGCCCCCAACATCGTGCACGTCGAACGCGAGCTCGGCGTCTCCCCGCAGGACTTCCGGATGTGGGTCTGCCTGCACGAGGAGACGCACCGTACCCAGTTCACCGCCGTCCCGTGGCTCCGCGACCACCTGCAGGGCGAAATCCAGTCGTTTCTCGGCGCCACCGAGATGGACCCGATGAGCGTGCTCGAACGGCTCCGCGAGGCCGCCCAGTCGCTGGCCGGCGCCCGTCCCGAGGGCGAACGCGGCGACGAGGGACGCTCGCTGGTCGAACTCGTCCAGACCCCGGAGCAGCGCGAGGTGCTCGGCCGGCTCACCGCCGTGATGTCCCTGCTGGAGGGACACGCCGACTACGTCATGGACGGGGTCGGACCCGAGGTGGTGCCCTCGGTCGCCGAGATCCGCGAGAAGTTCCAGCAGCGCCGGGCCAGCGGCGCCGGCCGCCTCGACGCAGCCCTGCGCAAGCTGCTCGGCCTGGACGCCAAGCTCCGCCAGTACCGGGACGGCGAGCGGTTCGTACGCGCCGTCGTCGAGCAGGTCGGCATGGACGGGTTCAACCGGGTCTGGACCTCACCGAACACCCTCCCCACCAAGGCGGAGATCGCCAAGCCCGCGGACTGGGTGGCCCGCGTACACCGCAAGGGGACGGGCGAACAGGCGTAAACATGTCCCACTGGGGGAAGCAGCATCACCCGTCCGAGGGACCGTGGGGCGTAGAAGCGCGTGCGATGCTCGGGGAACGGCTCGGTTCTGTCACCATCAACGCACTCTGAGTGACATCTCGATCCCGGGCCACCACGCCTGAAGAGCATTCCGACTCGGTATCCGAACTCCACCGAAGGGCACCGGACATGGGTCCCCATCCTGCGGTCGCGGCGATACGCCTGGCGGTCCGCCGCGTACTCCACGACGTCCTCACCGACCTCACCCCCCGGCCGGACGGGCAGCAGCCGCTCGTCCTCGTCGCCTGCTCCGGCGGCGCCGATTCCATGGCGCTCGCCTCCGCCCTCGCCTTCGAGGCCCCCAAACTCGGCGTCCGGGCCGGCGGAGTCACCGTCGACCACGGTCTCCAGCCCGGCTCCGACCTCCGCGCCGCCGAGGTGGTCAGCCGTATGACCGCGCTCCGCCTGGAACCGGTGGAGTCCGTCGCCGTGCGCGTCGGCCGCGACGGCGGACCCGAGGCTGCCGCCCGCGATGCCCGGTACGCCGCCCTCGACTCTGCCGCCGAACGGCTCGGGGCCGCCGCCGTGCTGCTCGGCCACACCCGCGACGACCAGGCTGAAACCGTCCTGCTGGGCCTCGCCCGGGGCTCCGGCATCCGGTCTCTGTCCGGCATGCCCGAGGTCTCCGCCGGCCCCGGTGGGCCCGTCGGCCCCGGCGGATCCCGCCGTGGCGCCCGCTACCGGCGCCCCTTCCTCCAGATCGACCGCCAGACCGCCCGCAAGGCCTGCATGGTCCAGTCCCTCCCCGTCTGGGACGACCCGCACAACATCGACCCGGCGTACACCCGCTCCCGGCTCCGCCACGAGGGACTGCCCGCCCTCGAGAAGGCCCTCGGCAAGGGAGTGGTCGAGGCCCTCGCCCGGACCGCCCAGCTGTCCCGGGACGACGCCGACGCGCTCGACGCCTGGGCCGCCGAGGCCGAGGGGACCGTACGGGACGAATTCGGCCGCCTGGAGTGCGCCAAGCTGTACGCCCTGCCGCCGGCCGTCCGCCGCCGGGTGCTGCGCCGGGCCGTGGTCGCGGCCGGGTCCCCGGCGGGCTCGCTCTTCGCCCGCCACATCGAGGAAGTCGACCGGCTCATCACCGGCTGGCGCGGCCAGGGCGCCATCAACCTGCCCGGCCGGGTCGAGGCCCAGCGTCAGGGTGGCAGACTTGTCATCCGGCAGGGCTGATGGCACAACGAAAGTGATGTAGCGGGTGGACGAGAAGGACATGGGTGCCGACCTCAAGTCGGTGCTCATCACCAAGGAAGAGATCGACGCGAAGCTGGCCGAGCTGGCCGCGAAGATCGACGCGGAGTACGCGGGCAAGGACCTGCTCATCGTCGGCGTCCTCAAGGGCGCGGTGATGGTGATGGCGGACCTGGCGCGCGCCTTGTCCACCCCGCTCACCATGGACTGGATGGCGGTGTCCTCCTACGGCGCCGGAACCCAGTCCTCCGGTGTGGTCCGGATCCTCAAGGACCTGGACACCGACATCAAGGGCAAGCACGTCCTGATCGTCGAGGACATCATCGACTCGGGTCTGACGCTTTCCTGGCTGCTGTCGAACCTGGGTTCGCGCGAGCCGGCCTCCCTCGAGGTGGTCACGCTGCTGCGCAAGCCCGAGGCCGCGAAGGTCGCGATCGACGTCAAGTGGATCGGCTTCGACATTCCGAACGAGTTCGTCGTGGGCTACGGCCTCGACTACGCGGAGAAGTACCGCAACCTGCCCTTCGTGGGCACGCTCGCCCCGCACGTCTACGGCGGCTGAACCTGCGCGCGGCCCCAGGGAACCCTGGGGCCGCTCCCGCCGTTGGAGGTTCGAAGGCGGGTCTGTCAGCCGTACCGCAGGGCAGCGGGTGACAATACAGGGGTACATTCCGAAGAACAGTCTTTACTCACAGCAGCATTTACCTACGGGCAGGAGGGACGGGGCGATCACCGCCCCGTATGGATGGACGTGAAGCGATACTTCCGTGGGCCGGTCATGTGGATCGTGCTGGCCGTCCTCGCCGTGGTCGTGTTGATGAACGTCGTCGGCTCCGGCGGCGGCTATAAGTCAGTGGAGACCAGCGAGGTCGTCCAGGCGATCAACCAGAACCAGGTGCAGACAGCAAAGCTCACCACTGGTGACAGCCAGATGATCAAGATCGAGCTGAAGGACGGCCAGCAGCTCGGCGACAACAAGGGCAGCAAGTTCCAGGCCAACTACATCGGCGACCAGGGTGTGCAGCTGGCGACGATCCTCGACACCAAGGTCAAGGACCAGCAGCTCCCCGACGGGTACACCGTCTCCCCGGACAAGACCAGCCCGTTCCTGAGCGTGCTGCTCTCGCTCCTGCCCTTCGTCCTCATCGTCGTGGTCTTCCTGTTCCTGATGAACCAGATGCAGGGCGGCGGCTCCCGAGTGATGAACTTCGGGAAGTCCAAGGCCAAGCTGATCACCAAGGACACCCCGAAGACGACCTTCGCCGACGTGGCGGGCTCGGACGAGGCGGTCGAGGAACTCCACGAGATCAAGGAGTTCCTCCAGGAGCCGGCGAAGTTCCAGGCCGTCGGCGCCAAGATCCCCAAGGGCGTGCTGCTGTACGGCCCGCCCGGCACCGGCAAGACGCTCCTCGCGCGCGCCGTCGCGGGCGAGGCCGGTGTCCCCTTCTACTCGATCTCCGGTTCCGACTTCGTCGAGATGTTCGTCGGTGTCGGTGCCTCCCGGGTCCGCGACCTCTTCGAGCAGGCCAAGGCCAACGCCCCGGCCATCGTCTTCGTCGACGAGATCGACGCCGTCGGCCGGCACCGCGGTGCGGGCCTCGGCGGCGGCCACGACGAGCGCGAGCAGACCCTCAACCAGCTGCTCGTCGAGATGGACGGCTTCGACGTGAAGGGCGGCGTCATCCTGATCGCCGCCACCAACCGGCCCGACATCCTCGACCCGGCGCTCCTGCGCCCCGGCCGCTTCGACCGGCAGATCGCCGTCGACCGTCCGGACATGCAGGGCCGTCTGGAGATCCTCAAGGTCCACCAGAAGGGCAAGCCGGTCGCTCCGGACGTCGACCTCTCGGCCGTCGCCCGCCGCACCCCCGGCTTCACCGGTGCCGATCTCTCCAACGTCCTCAACGAGGCCGCGCTGCTCACGGCCCGCTCGGACAAGAAGCTGATCGACAACCACATGCTGGACGAGGCGATCGACCGCGTCGTGGCCGGCCCGCAGAAGCGGACCCGGATCATGTCGGACCGGGAAAAGAAGATCACCGCGTACCACGAGGGCGGTCACGCCCTGGTCGCGGCGGCCTCCCCGAACTCCGACCCGGTGCACAAGATCACCATCCTGTCCCGCGGCCGGGCCCTCGGCTACACGATGGTGCTGCCGGACGAGGACAAGTACTCGACCACGCGCAACGAAATGCTCGACCAGCTGGCCTACATGCTGGGCGGGCGCGCGGCCGAGGAACTGGTCTTCCACGACCCGACCACGGGCGCCGCGAACGACATCGAGAAGGCCACGGCCACGGCCCGCGCGATGGTCACGCAGTACGGCATGACCGAGCGACTGGGCGCGATCAAGTTCGGCGGCGACAACACCGAGCCGTTCCTGGGCCGCGAGATGTCGCACCCGCGGGACTACTCGGAAGAGGTCGCGGCGCTGGTCGACGAAGAGGTCAAGAAGCTCATCGAGACCGCGCACAACGAGGCCTGGGAGATCCTGGTCGAGAACCGGGACGTCCTGGACAACCTGGTCCTCGCGCTGCTGGAGAAGGAGACGCTGGGCAAGGAGGAGATCGCCGAGGTCTTCTCGACCATCGTCAAGCGCCCGGCCCGCCCCGCGTGGACCGGCTCCGCCCGCCGCACCCCGTCGACCCGCCCGCCGGTGCTCTCTCCCAAGGAGCTCCAGCTGACGAACTCGGCGAACGGCATGACCGCCGTGTCTCCGGTTTCCACGGACAAGGGCATCGAGGTGGCCCCGGAGGACCGCCCCGAGGTCTGACACAGTCCCGACCGGCCGACAGGCCCGGAATGACTGCCGCACCCCCCAGGTTCTAGCCTGGGGGGTGCGGCACTTTCGTGGGCCGGCGATTTTGGACAGGAACGAGGCACAGCAGATGACCGACCCAGTGACCCTGGACGGCGAGGGTACGATCGGCGAGTTCGACGAGAAGCGCGCCGAAGCGGCAGTCCGCGAACTCCTCATCGCGGTCGGCGAGGACCCGGAGCGCGAGGGCCTTCTGGAGACGCCGGGGCGGGTGGCGCGGGCGTACCGGGAGATATTCGCGGGCCTGTGGCAGAAGCCCGAAGAGGTCCTGACCACGACGTTCGACCTGGGTCACGACGAGATGGTCCTGGTGAAGGACATCGAGGTCATGAGTTCCTGTGAACACCACCTGGTGCCGTTCCACGGCGTGGCGCACGTCGGCTACATCCCGTCCACGGACGGCAAGATCACCGGTCTGTCGAAGCTGGCCCGCCTGGTCGACGTCTACGCCCGCCGCCCCCAGGTCCAGGAGCGCCTGACCACCCAGATCGCGGACTCCCTGATGGAGATCCTGGAGCCGCGCGGCGTGATCGTGGTCGTCGAGTGCGAGCACATGTGCATGACCATGCGCGGGGTCCGCAAGCCCGGCGCGAAGACCATCACCTCGGCGGTGCGCGGCCAGCTCCGTGACGTGGCCACCCGCAACGAGGCCATGTCGCTGATCATGGCGCGATGACATCCGGCGCCCGCCGGACCTCGTCCCCGGCGGAGCAGGGGCAGGAGCAGGAGAAGGAGCCCGGCGCCCGGGGCCCGGCGCCGGGTCAGGCGTGGGCCGGGGCCTTGCCCGGGTCGTCGTCCTCCGGGAGTTTGCAGACGCGCTCCAGGAACAGGGCCGCTGCGATGACCCCCGCGCCCGCCAGGACCGCGCATGCGGCGTAGACCGCCTGGTCGCGGCGGGCCGGGACCTGGGTGAGGTCCGCGAGCAGCAGGAACACGCCGACGCCGCCGTACATGCCGGCCACCAGGGCCGCGACCAGCGCACTGGCCTGGCCGAAGACCACCGCACGGGCCGCCATCAGGGGCTCGACCCCCTTGGCGCCCGGGCGGCGCTCCCGCTGCGCCTTCAGCCGGGCGCGCAGGGACAGGGCGGTGGCCAGCAGGACCACCGCGATGACGGCCAGCACGATGGGGGCGGCCAGCGGAACACCCGGCAGGGTGCCATAGGTGTTCCACAGCCGGGCGCCGGCCCAGGACAGGATCCCGGCGACCACGAAGATGCCGGCGAGGACCCCCAGCCGAAGTTGCTTCATGTGCCCGTTCCCCGTTCTCGTCCGATACCGCGTGTCACGGGTTCAGGCTAACGAACGCTTAGTCGGGGAGGTGGAGTTCCAGGTCCGGGCGCGGGGTGATGGTGGTGCGGTCGAGGTTGGCCAGGAGGGTTGCGACCGGGCCGAGGCCGGGGAGCTGGGCCTCCGGGTCGATGTCGTGCCAGGGGGCGAGCACGAAGGCACGCTGGTGGGCGCGCGGGTGCGGGAGGGTGAGCACCGGGTCGGCCGAGACGACGTCGGCGTACGTGATGATGTCGACGTCGAGGGTGCGGGCGCCCCAGCGCTCCTCGCGGACCCGGTGGAAGGCCTCCTCGATGGCGTGCCCGCGCTCCAGCAGGGAGGACGGGGGCAGGGTGGTCTTCAGGGCCACCACGGCGTTGAAGTACGCGGGCTGGGAGCCCGGTTCCACGCCCCAGGGCTCGGTCTCGTACACGGGTGAGACCGCCTTGACCCGCAGGCCCGGGGTGTCGCCGAGGGCGTCCACGGCGCCCTGGAGGGTCTCCAGGCGGTTGCCGAGGTTGGCGCCGAGGGCGATCACGGCCCATTTGGGGTTGGACAGGGTCACGTCGGCTGCGTCGACCGCCTCGACGACGGAGGCGGGGACGGGCTGCACCGTGGGGTCGCTCTGGGTCTGGTTCATGCGCGGCTCCGGGTGATCGTGATGGTCACATCGTCGAAGGGGACGGTGATCGGCGCGTCCGGCTTGTGGACGACGACCTCGACCTGCGCCACCGCTTCGTGTTTCAGGCACTGCTGGGCGATCCGCTCGGCGAGCGTCTCGATCAGGTCGACCGGCTCGCCCTGGACCACGTCCACGACCTCCTCGGCCACCACGCCGTAGTGCACGGTCTTCGCCAGGTCGTCGTCGGCCGCCGCGGGGCGGGTGTCGATGTGCAGCACCAGGTCGACGATGAAGGTCTGGCCTTCCTCGCGCTCCCGGGGGAAGACGCCATGGTGCCCGCGGGCCTTGAGGCCGCGCAGCGCGACACGATCCACGCGAATCACTCCTGTTTCGTAGGTTTCTTTCCTACGCCGAGTGCGGTCGGCGTCGTCTGCCGTCGAATTTACCTGCGATAAACAGCAAACCGTGCGATCGAGGTCACGCCGTCTCCTCGTCCTCCTCGTCTTCGTCCTCGGTGAGGACCGGAGAACCGTGGTGGGACCAGAGCCGCCACCCCTCGGATGTGCGTCGAAACACATTTGTGGCGACGACCAGCTGGCCGACGAGCGGGCCGAGGTCCTGGCCCTCCTCGGCGGGGCCCCCGCTGAGGATGTTCTCGGTGCAGGTGACGACGGCGGTGTCACTGATGACGGAGACCTTGGTGTCGGTCAGGAAGAACTGGATGTAGTCCGTGTGGGACATGATCAGGGCGTAGGAGCGGAGCACCTCGCCGCGGCCGGTGAGGACCGGCCAGCCGGGGTGCACGCAGGAGATCTCGTCGTCGAGCCAGAGCCCCGACAGGGCGTCGAAGTCCCCCCGCTCCATGGCCTCGTAGAAGGCCGTGTTGACCTCTTCGACCGCCTCGATGTCGGTTCTGCTCACCTGGCTCCTCTCGCTCCTGTCCGGATTCCGGGACGACCACATGGACGGATCAGACGGATCACATGGCTCCTTCCACGGCGCGCGCGACCCGAACCGCGTCCGCGGTGGCCCGCACCTCGTGGACCCGGACGGCCCAGGCGCCCTCGTGGGCGGCGATGGCGGACACGGCGGCGGTGGCGGCGTCCCGTTCGCGGGCGGGCGGCGGGGTGCTCTGCCCGTTCCCGGCCAGTACGCGGCCCAGGAAGCGCTTGCGGGAGGCGGCGACCAGCAGCGGGAAGCCGAGGGCGCGCAGCTCGCGGAGGTGGGCGACGAGGGCGAGGTCGTGTTCGGCCTGCTTGGCGAAGCCGAGGCCGGGGTCGACGACCACGCGCTCGGGGGCGATCCCGCCGGCGATGACGGCATCGATGCGGGTCCGGAGTTCGGCGGTGACCTCGCCGACCACGTCCTCGTACACGGCGAGGCTGTTCATGCCCTCGCTGAAGCCGCGCCAGTGCATGACCACGAACGGCACCTGGCAGTCGGCGACGGCCGGGATCATGCGGGGGTCGGCGAGGCCGCCGCTGACGTCGTTGACCAGGAGCGCGCCGGCCGCGACGGCCTGCTCGGCGACCTCGGCCCGCATGGTGTCGACCGAGACGGTGACCCCTTCGGAGACCAGGCCGCGGACGACCGGGACGACCCGGCGGAGCTCCTCGTCGGCGTCCACCCGGCTGGCGCCGGGCCGGGTGGACTCGCCGCCGACGTCCACCAGGTCGGCGCCCTGGGAGACGAGGTCGAGGCCGCGCTTGACGGCCGCGGTGGTGTCGAACCAGCGGCCACCGTCGGAGAAGGAGTCGGGCGTGACGTTGACCACGCCCATGACCGCGCAGCGGTCCCACTCCGGCAGCCCTTCGATCCGGCCCCTGACCTCGGGCCCGCGCATGCTGTTCATGTGTTCCAGGGTAGGGCTGCCTTAGCCGGTCAGGCGGCGCGCACCTCGCGCTCGGGCTGGGGGGTGGACAGCGCGGCCAGCTGGTGGGTGCGGTGGGCGCAGGTGCGGACCGGCTTCGGCCGGCGGCGGGCGGCGAACAGCCGGGGGAGTGCCAGGGTCACGAAGCCCTCGGCCTGCATCGCGGCGAAACCGATGCGGGGCAGGTCGCGGGTGGTGCGGAAGACGACGAAGCGGGGCTCCCAGCGGGGCTGGAACTTGGCGTTGAACTTGTAGAGGGACTCGATCTGGAACCAGCGGGAGAGGAAGACGAGGAGTCCGCGCCAGACGCGCAGGACGGGTCCGGCGCCGATCTTCTCGCCGCGGGCCAGGGCCGAGCGGAACATCGCGAAGTTGAGGGAGACCTTTTCGACCTTGAGGTCGGCGCAGGCCTGCAGGGAGGCCACGATCAGCAGCTCGTTCATGCCGGGGTCGGCGGCGCGGTCGCGGCGCATCAGCTCCAGGGACATGCCGTCGGAGCCCCAGGGGACGAAGTGGAGGACGGCTTTGAGGTCGCCGAAGGGGCTGGTGTCGCCCTCCTCCGTCCGGTGGGCGGTGGCTATCACGCAGTCGCCGTCGCCGGGGTCGCCGACCCGGCCCAGTGCCATGGAGAAGCCGCGCTCGGTGTCGGTGCCGCGCCAGGCGTCGGAGGCGCCGCGTACGGCGTCCAGCTCGGCTTCGGTGAGCTCGCTGACCCGGCGGACCTTGGTGGTGTAGCCGTTGCGCTCGATGCGCTTGACCATCTGGCGGACGTTGCGCATGGCGCGGCCCGAGAGGGAGAAGTCCTTGGCGTCGACGATGGCCTCGTCGCCGAGTTCCAGTGCGTCCAGGCCGGTCTCGCGGGTCCAGACCTCGCCGCCGGTCTCGCTGCAGCCCATCACGGCGGGGGTCCAGGAGTGGATCTTGGCTTCCGCCATGAACCGCTCGATGGCGCCGGGCCAGGCTTCGACGTCGCCGATCGGGTCGCCGGAGGCGAGCATCACGCCGGAGACCACGCGGTAGGTGACGGCGGCCTTGCCGCTGGGGGAGAAGACGACGGCCTTGTCGCGGCGGAGCGCGAAGTGGCCGAGGGAGTCGCGGCCACCGTGCTTGGCCAGCAGCTCGCGCAGCTTGGTCTCGTCCTCGTCGGTCAGCCGGGCGGCCGGGTGCTCGGGGCGGAAGGCCAGGTAGACGGTGGTGAGCGCGGTCAGCATGCCGAGGGCGCCGAGGGAGTAGCCGACGGTCCAGGAGACCCGTCCGTAGTAGTCCATCGGGCCCTCGAAGCCGAAGAGCCCGTAGATCACGTGCTGGATCTGCTCGTACAGGCCCGGGTCGCCCTTGAGCCGGCCGGGGTGGGAGTTGACGATGACCAGGCCCAGGCCGATGGAGCCGGCGCTCATCAGGACGAAGTTGGCCAGCGCCTTCCAGCGGCTGCGCGGGTCGGGCAGGGCCTTGAACTCGTTCTGGTGGCGCAGCAGTAGGGCGAGCAGCGCCGCGGCGATCACCACGCCGGTGATCGAGTGGCGGTAGTAGAACTGGGCGACCGCGCCGACCGGCAGCAGCACGACGGCGGCCCGCCAGGCGCGCCGCTTGCGCCGCTTCAGGCCGTGGGCGAGGAGCAGCAGCAGGACGCCCGCGCTGATGGCGAGGGCGGCGGCGAAGGGGCCGAAGGACCCGGGCAGCACCTCGGTGACGGAGTGGATGCGGCTGTGCCGGAAGCGGGGGAAGACGCCCGCGGCGATGTCGAGGAGACCCACGACGGTGACGGCGGTACCGACCAGGCCGGGGACGGACTCCGGCCGTGGCCCGCGGAGCAGTCGCTGGATGCGGTTCGGAACCTGACCGGACTTATCGGCATCTATCCTGCTGGACATCGCTTCCCGTTGCTCCGAGAGAGATCAAGTGGCCGAAGGCCGCGGCAGCCTCCGGAGTGTGCGTCCCTTAGGACGGCATCAAGGGGCGGCGGGTTCACTCTTGCTCCGGAAAAACTCGACCTGTCCTCCAGAAAGTCGGCTTACTCCTCATGGGTCTCACCAGTAATACGGTTCTGGTCCTGGCCATCATCGCCGGTGTGCTGCTCTTCGCGGCGACCGTCTGGCTCTGGCCGCGGCTGGCGGGCCGCACCTGGCGTGCCGTCACCGGCCGTGTCGGACTGCTGCTCGCGACCCAGCTGGCGCTGTTCTCCGCGGTCGGCCTGGCCGCCAACAAGTCCTTCCTGTTCTACGGCTCCTGGGCGGACCTGTTCGGGCAGCAGACGGGGATGGGCAAGGTCGTCGACCACTCGATGAGCAGCCGGGACGTCAAGATCGTCGACAAGCAGCAGCTGGACGTTCCGGGCGGCGACCGGCCGGCCGTGGGCGGGCAGATCCTGAAGGTCGCCATATCGGGGCAGAAGTCGAAGATCGACAGCCCGGGGTACGTGTACCTGCCGCCGGAGTACTTCCAGCCGAAGTACGAGCAGCAGAACTTCCCGGCCTCGATCGTGCTGACCGGCTACCCGGGCACCGCCGAGAACCTGATCAAAGGGCTGAACTACCCGATGACGGCCTTCAAGCAGGCCAAGGCGGGCAAGATGAAGCCGATGATCCTGGTCATGCTGCGGCCGACGGTGGCCCCGCCGCGGGACACCGAGTGCGTGGACATACCGGGCGGCCCGCAGACCGAGACCTTCTTCGCGCAGGACCTGCCGCAGGCCATCAAGGACACCTTCCGGGTCGGTGACAAGGCGCAGAACATGGGCTTCATCGGCAACTCCACCGGTGGCTACTGCGCCCTGAAGATGGCCGTCCACTACCCGCAGACCTTCGGGGCGGGGGCCGGCCTGTCCGCCTACTACCAGGCTCCGGAGGACCCGACGACCGGTGACCTGTTCCACGGCGACGAGCGGCTGAAGAAGCGCGCCGACGTGCTGCACAGCCTGAAGAACAAGCAGCCCACGGGCACCTCCTTCCTGGTCACCACCAGCGAGAAGGGCGAGGGCAACCTCAAGGACACCAAGAAGTTCATCAAGCAGGTCAAGGGGCCCGACCGGGTCTCGTCGATCGTCCTCGACAGCGGCGGCCACAACTTCAACACCTGGCGCCGGGAGATCCCCCCGATGCTGGAGTGGATGAGCGGCCGTATCCAGGCCTGAGCCGCCTTCCCGGGCAGGGTCTACGAGGCCTACGAGGCCTACGCGTCCTGGAGCGGGCCCCGGCGCAGCGCCCGGTGGACCCCCTCCGTGGTGAGGACGCCGGCCAGCTCGCCGGAGTCCGGATCGGTGACCCCGATCCGGCCCGAGTCCTCCTGGAGCAGCACCGCGAGCGCCTCCCGCAGCGAGGCGCCCAGCGGGACCGAGGCGGCCGGCGGGGTGCCGTGGGCCGCCGTCAGGTCGGCCGCCTCCACCGGGGTCACCGCGAGCCGCTTCAGGCTCCGGTCGGCGCCGACGAACCGGGCCACGTACGTATTGGCGGGCGCGGCCAGCACGGTTGCCGGGGCGGCGAACTGCTCGATGGTGCCCTGCCCGTAGACGGCGATCCGGTCGCCGAGCCGGACGGCCTCCTCCAGATCGTGCGTGACCAGCAGGATGGTCTTCCGCACCGATTTCTGCAGGGCGAGGAACTCGTTCTGCAGGCGCTCGCGGACCACCGGGTCCACCGCCCCGAAGGGCTCGTCCATCAGCAGGACCGGCGGATCGGCGGCGAGCGCCCGGGCGACCCCGACCCGCTGCCGCTGCCCGCCGGACAGCTGGTCCGGGTACCGGCCGCCGTACACCGCAGGGTCCAGGCCGACGAGTTCGAGCAGTTCGGCGGCGCGGGCGCGGGCCTTGGCCTTCGGGACGCCGAGGAGCTGCGGCACGGTCGCGGTGTTCTCCAGGACCGTCTTGTGCGGGAACAGTCCGACCTGCTGGATGACGTAGCCGATCCGGCGGCGCAGTTCGACCGGGTCGGCCGCGGCGATGTCCTGGCCGTCCAGCAGGATCCGGCCCCCGGTGGGCTCGATCAGCCGGTTGACCATTTTCATGGTGGTCGTCTTGCCGCAGCCCGACGGCCCCACCAGGGTGACCAGTTCGCCCTCCGTCACCTCGAAGGAGAGGTCGGCGACGGCGGTCGTCCCGTCGGCGTAGCGCTTGGTCACATGCTCGAATCGGATCACTTCGCCATCCTTCCCTACAGGAGCGCGGGATTTGTAAAGGGAGCGTTGCCTGGTTGCGAAGGATTCCGGCCGATGTCACCTCCGGGGGTTAGGGTCGCTCCTGAACACGAGTTCGGTGACAGGGGGTGAAGGTGTGGCGGCAGCGAACTGCCTGGTGGCGAACGACTGGATCTGCTGGGAGTACGTCCGCAGCCGGAGCCAGGAGCTGACCGACGCCACCCTCCAGCACATCGGGATCACCCTGCTCGCGGTGTCCATCGGCGTGGTCGTCTCGGTGCCGCTGGCGCTGCTGGCCCGCCGCGGGCGCCGGTACGCGGCTCCGGTGCTCGGCGTCTCCACCGTGCTCTACACGATCCCCTCGCTGGCCATGTTCTCCCTGCTGCTCCCGGTGTTCGGGCTGTCGGCGGCCACCGCGCTGGTGGTGACCGGCCTGGTGCTCTATTCACTGACCGTCCTGGTCCGCAACGCGCTGGCGGGGCTGGAGGCCGTACCGGAGGAGGTCCGGGAGGCCGCGCGCGGCATGGGATACGGGCCGGGGCGGCTGTTCTGGCAGGTGGAGCTGCCGCTGGCGCTGCCCGCACTGCTCGCCGGGGTCCGGATCGCCACCGTGTCCACGGTGGCGCTGACCACGGTCGGTTCGATCGTCGGCAAGGGCGGGCTGGGCAATCTGCTGGCCCCCGCGGTGGACAGCTCCTTCAAGGCTCAGGTGCTCACCGCCTCGGTGCTGTGTGTGCTGCTCGCCCTGGTCGCCGACCTGCTGCTGCTCGGGCTCCAGCGGGTGCTGACCCCGTGGACCCGCGTCGCGAAGGGGGCCTGACGGCATGGGCGGGGTGTGGGGCGGCACCTGGGACTGGCTCACGGACGGGGCCAACTGGGCCGGGGAGAACGGGGTCTGGCACCGGCTCGCGGAGCATGCGTACGTGAGCGCGCTGGCCCTGGCGATCGCCTGCGCGGTGGCCCTGCCGGTCGGCCTGTACCTGGGCCACCTCGGCAGGGGCGGCGCGCTCGCCGTCAACATCTCCAATGTGGGCCGGGCGGTGCCGGTGTTCGCCGTGCTGGCCCTGTTCATGGTCTCCCCGCTGCGCAACTCCGGCTATGTGCCCACCGTGACCGCGCTGGTCCTGTTCGCGATCCCGCCGCTGCTGACCAATGCGTACGTCGGCATGCGCGAGGTGGACCGCTCGGTGGTCGAGGCCGCCCGGGGGATGGGCATGTCCGGCGGGCAGCTGTTCCTCCGGGTGGAACTGCCGCTGTGCCGCGGGCTGCTGATGACCGGCCTGCGGACCGCCGCCGTACAGGTGGTCGCGACGGCCACGATCGCGGCCATGGTCGGCCAGGGCGGCCTCGGCCGGATCATCACCGCCGGCTTCAACACGTACAACACCCCGCAAGTCATTGCGGGCGCCCTGCTGGTGGCCCTGCTGGCGCTGCTGGTGGAGGGCGTCCTGCTGGCCGCCGACCGGCTGCTGTCGCCCGCCCGGCGCCGACTTCCCCGAACGTCCTGAACGGAGCCCTGAATGGATCACAGCATGAGCAAGGCGACGCGCGTCCTCGGCGCCGCGCTGGGCGCGCTGGCCCTCGGCGTGTCGCTGACCGCCTGCGGCGGCGACAGCCTGGAGAAGGCGAAGGACGGCGGCAGCCCGGCGAGTGCCGGCGGGACCGGCGGGGCCAAGGGCAAGCTGGTGATCGGCGCGGCCGGGTTCACCGAGTCCACTGTGATGGCCGAGCTGTACTCCCAGCTGCTGAAGGACGCCGGGTACGGCACCTCGATCACCACGGTCAAGAACCGCGAGCTGTACGAGCCGGCCCTGGAGAAGGGCGAGATCGACATCGTCCCGGAGTACGCGGCGACGCTGGCGGAGTTCCTCAATGCCAAGGTGAACGGGCCGAAGGCGCCGGAGGAGAAGCCGGTGGCCTCCAGCGATGTGGCGGCGACCTCGGCCGGCCTGGAGAAGCTGGCGGCTCCGCTGGGTCTCAAGGCACTCCCGGCGGGGCAGGCGGTCGATCAGAACGCCTTCGCCGTCAGCCGGGAATTCGCTGCGAAGCACCAGCTCAAGACCCTTTCCGACCTCGGGAAATCCGGTCTGAAGGTAAAGATCGCGGCGGGTGACGAATGCGCGGTCCGCCCCTTCTGCGCACCCGGATTGAAGAAGACATACGGAATCGACGTTTCCGGTATTGACCCCAAGGGCGTCGGCACTCCGCAGGCCAAGCAGGCCGTCAAGGACGGCGTCGACCAGCTGGTGCTGACCACCACCACGGACGCCACGCTGGACGGATTCGGCCTGGTCCTGCTCGAGGACGACAAGAAACTCCAGAACGCCGACAACGTGCTTCCGGTGGTGAACGTCAAGGACGCCGGAAGCCCGGAGATCGCGGCCGTGCTCGCCAAGCTCACCGATGCCCTGACCACGGCCGATCTGACCGAACTCAACCGCAAGGTCGATACGGAACGGGCCAAGCCGGCGGATGTGGCGAAGGCCTGGCTCCAGGCAAAGGGTCTGCTGGGGTCGGCCGGGAACTGAAACCCCGGCGGTCGCGCAGCCGGGGTAACCGCCTGGAAACAGATTTACCGGGCGGCTACCCCAAGCGACCTCCACTCCCTGTAAATTTCGGGCCATGCCCCGTGGACGCCACCGCAATCCCGAACCCCTGCACCGGCTGCTCACGCCTTCGGCGGTCGCCGGTGTCTCCGTCGCCACCGCCGCCGTGGCCTGGCTGCCTGCAGAAACGTTGGCGCTGAGACTGCTGGTGGCCGTCACGGCCACAGCCGGAATCACGAGTGCCGTGCTCATGCGGTCCTGGGACCGGGCGGCCGGGCGGCGGGTCGCCGAACTCGCCCGCGAGCGGGTCAAGGACGAGTGGCGAACCGAGGAACGCATAGCCGAGCTGGAATCCGACCTGGAGGAGTCCCGGGCGCTGCGCGCCAAGCTGGACGCCAAACTCCGGGCCAAGCGCGTCGAACTGGCGGGTCTGCGTGGCGAGCACGCCGCCCTGCTGCGGCGGTACGCCACGGCGGAGACCGAGCGGGCGAGCGCGCTGGAGGGCCGCCGGCTGCTGGCGATCGAGGCGGCCTCGCCGTCCTCCTCCGCTCCCAGGGAACTTCCGCCGGTCTCCGAGGAGCGCACGGCGGCGGGTGCCCCGACCCCGGTGGGCTATGCCCGGGCGAACGCGGCGCTGGCCGCGCTGGCGCGCCGGCGCGAGCGCCCGTCGGCCGCCCCGGCCCGCCGGCTGGCCGCCACGGTGGCCCCGTACACGCCGCCCCGGCGTTCCGCCGACCGGGTGGAGGGCGGGTTCGACTTCTTCGGCACCCAGGTCGCGGCCTCGCAGGCCTCGCAGGCCCGGGCGGCCATCGAGGCGGTGCAGCACGAGGATCTCGCCGATGTGGTGGGCGAGGAGGCGCTGGCCGCCCACAAGGCCGAGTCGTCAGCCCCGGTGGCCCCGGCCGGCCGGGCCGCACTGCCCGCCGGGCCGGCTGCGCCCGCCGGGGACTCCGCTCCCCAGGATGCCGATGCCGAGGGTGCCGGCCAGGTCATCGATCTGACGGAGCACGACGAGACCGAGCCGATCGACGTGGCCCGCCTGCGGACCGCGATCTCCTGACCGAAGCCGCCCCTTGGTGCGGCTTCAGCGTGCGTACGAGGCGATCAGCCGGGCCAGATGACGGCCCGCGAGCAGCAGCGGGGTCTGGCTCTGGCCGACCTGCGCCGCCGTTTCCGCCCCTTCCAGGGTGCTGATCACCGTCATCGCGAGGTCCCGGGAGTCCTCGGCGGAGAAACCGCCCGCCAGCAGGCGTTCCTCCACCAGCTGCCGCCAGTGGGCGAAGGCGGTCTCGCAGGCCGCCTGCAGATCGGGCAGCCGGCCCACCGATTCCAGGGCCGTGGCCGTCACCGGGCAGCCGTCCCGCCAGTCCGAGTCCCGCAGCGCCTCGGCCAGCAGCACCGCCACCGCCTCCACCGCCTCCGCCGGGTCGGTGTGCGAGGCCAGGCCGGTGCTCAGCATCTCGGCGAACTCCTCGCCGCCGAAGGCGAGCGCGGCCACGGCCAGCTCCTGCTTGCCGCCCGGGAAGAAGTGGTAGAGCGAGCCCAGAGTGGCCCCGGCCTCCTTCACCAGCTGCTTGACCGGGGTGGTCTCGTATCCGCCGTGCTGCATCAGCCGTGAGGCGGTGCGGATCAGGCGGTCGCGGGTGCCGAGGGCCCCTGCGGGGCCGGTGGTGGACATGGGCGCGATCGTACCGCCGAACTGGATAGAGCGTTCGTTCCAGCCCGGCCCCGGGTCAGGCTCTGGTGGCCTGTTCGGCCAGTCGGGCCTCGTGGGCGAGGGTCACCTTCGTCCAGAGTGCCGCCCGGTCGTCCGGGGTCAGATCGTCCAGCTCGCGTCCGAAGACCGTCGCGATGGCGTCGTAGAACTCCTCCGCGCCGGTCAGTTCGGTCTCGCTGGGGCCCTTGGCCCCGTCGATCCGGGTCAGCACCCGGCCGCGCAGCAGGTCGATCCCCTCCGCGTCGCGGCGCAGCAGGGTCAGGGTCCGGACGAAGGAGGAGTCCTCGGCGGTGGACAGCCGGAGGTGCTCGGCCTCGAAGTCCGCGGTCACCGCCGGGGCGGCGCGGAAGTTCGTCACCGGGAACGGGCCGCCGGCGCTGTGAACGGTCCAGCCCGGCCCGTCCGGCCCGGTGAGGGGCTCCATCCGGTAGCCGAACTCGCCCTGCTCGTAGCAGCCTTCGAGGAGCGGCAGCGGTTCGTACGGGCCGTCGCCCAGCCCGGCGTCGACGAAGTAGGGGGTGCCGTCGACCCGGACGGTCAGCGCCATGTGGTTGCCGTTGACCTCGCGCGCATCCAGGTCCTCGTACACGCCCCCGACGTGCCGGGTGACGTCGTAGCCCAGGGACTCCAGCAGCGCCGCGAACGCGCCGTTCAGGTGGAAGCAGTAGCCGCCCCGGCCGGCCGCGAAGCGGTGTGCCGACAGCTCGGGATCGATGCCGGGGGGCCGGCCGAGCTGGATGTCGATGTTCTCGTACGGAATGCGCTCCAGGTGGGCGCGCTGCAGGGCGAACAGGGCCTCGGCGGAGGGCGTGCCGGGGTCGGATATGCCCAGCCGGCGGAGGTAGCCGGCGGATATGCCAGAGATCATGGCTCAACCCTAGGCATCAAAGGGCGGCGAGCGCCCGTAAATCGCCCTCATTAAGGCCTGATTCGGCCCTACTTATCGATATCGCCGACCACGAAGAACAGCGATCCGAGGATGGCCACCATGTCCGCGACCAACTGGCCGGGCAGCAGCTCGGTCAGCGCCTGGATGTTGTTGAAGGACGCGGACCGCAGCTTCAGCCGGTACGGGGTCTTCTCGCCCTTGGAGACGAGGTAGTAGCCGTTGATGCCGAGCGGGTTCTCGGTCCAGGCGTAGGTGTGGCCCTCCGGCGCCTTCAGCACCTTGGGCAGTCGCTGGTTGACCGGGCCGGGCGGCAGCTCGGCCATCCGGTCCAGGCAGGCCACGGCGAGGTCGAGGGCGTTGTGGGTCTGGTCCAGCAGGCATTCGAAGCGGGCCAGGCAGTCGCCCTCGGTGCGGGTGACCACCTTGAGCACGTCCTGGAGCTCGCCGTAGGCCAGGTAGGGCTCGTCGCGGCGCAGGTCGAAGTCGACGCCGGAGGCGCGGGCGATCGGGCCGGACACCCCGTACGCGTGCACCGCCTCGGCCGACAGGACGCCGACCCCGCGGGTGCGTCCGCGGAAGATCTCGTTGCCGTGCACCAGCTTGTCGTACACGTCCATGCGCGTGCGGACATCGGCGATGGCGGCGCGGGCCCGGCCGAGCCAGCCGGCCGGCAGGTCCTCCTTCAGGCCGCCGACCCGGTTGAACATGTAGTGCATCCGGCCGCCGGAGATCTCCTCCATTACGGCCTGGAGCTCCTCTCGCTCGCGGAACGCGTGGAAGATCGGGGTGATACCGCCCAGTTCGAGCGGGTACGACCCGAGGAACATCAGGTGGTTCAGGACCCGGTTGAGCTCGGCGAGCAGGGTGCGCATCCACACCGCCCGCTCGGGGACCTCCATGCCGAGCATCCGCTCGACCGCCATGACCACGCCGAGCTCGTTGGAGAACGCGGACAGCCAGTCGTGGCGATTCGCGAGCATGATGATCTGCCGGTAGTCGCGCGCCTCGAAGAGCTTCTCGGCCCCGCGGTGCATGTAGCCGACCACGGGGTCGGCGCTGCTGATGCGCTCCCCGTCCAGGACGAGGCGCAGGCGCAGCACGCCGTGCGTGGAAGGGTGCTGGGGCCCGATGTTGAGCACCATGTCGGTGCTTTCCGCCGCGCCGCCGATACCGACCGTGGTCTCCGTCATGGCCGCATTGTCTCAGCCCACCGCCCGATCTCGTCCTCTGGTCCCACAGGTCGGATCGTCCCGCGTCCTAGGGTTGAGACATGGACACGGGGACGGGCGCCGGGACCGGCGCGGGGGCCGCTGCGGGGACGCCGGCCGAACCGGAATGGGTGGGTCTGCCGGGCGGGCTGCTCTCGCTGCGCAGGCTGTTGCTGGTGCTCTGGATGTCGGTGTTCGCGCTGGTCACCGCCGTCCTGCTGGGTCTGTGGGCGGGCCTGGGGTGGGCGGCGCTGGGGCTGTTCTGGGTCGCGGTGGCGGTCGGCGGCTGGGTGCTGACCGCCCGCAACTGGAAGTCCTGGCGGTACGCCGAGCGGGCCGACGACCTGCTGATCAGCCGGGGCGTCCTGTGGCACGAGCAGACGGTCGTCCCGTACGGGAGGATGCAGCTGGTTGAAGTCACCTCGGGGCCGCTGGAGCGGAAGTTCGGGCTGGCCTCCGTGCAGCTGCACACGGCCGCCGCGGCGACCGACGCCAAGATTCCGGGGCTGGACCCGGCCGAGGCGGAGCGGCTGCGGGACCGGCTGACCGCGCTCGGCGAGGCAAGGTCGGCGGGCCTGTGAGCACGCCCCCGCAGACCCCGCCCCCGGAGACCCCGTCCCCGCAGACCCCGCCCGCCTCTGGCAGTACGAGCCCGCCGCAGCCGAAGCTGCCCCCGCACGGGAACCGGCTGCACCCGCTCACCCCGCTGCGGCGCGCCTGGGTGCCGATCGGTGTGACCGCCAGTGTGATCTTCCAGCAGGGCGACCGGGCCACCCAGTGGATAGAGGAGGCCCGGTCCGCCTTCGGCGTGCTGATCATGGCCGCCGTGGTCCTGGCCGCCTGCCTCTACGGCTTCCTGAGCTGGTGGTTCACCTCCTACGCGGTCACCGACACCGAGCTGCGCATCCGGACCGGCCTGCTCTTCCGCCGCACCGCGCACATCCGCCTGGAACGCCTCCAGGCGGTGGACGTCACCCAGCCGCTGCTGGCCCGGTTCGCCGGGGTCGCCAAGCTCAAACTGGACGTCATCGGTACGGAGGACAAGGACGAGCTGGCCTACCTGGGCGAGGCGGAGGCCCGCGCGCTGCGCGCCGAGCTGCTGGCCCGCGCGGCCGGCTTCGCGCCGGAGGAGGCGGTGACCGTCGGGGAGGCCCCGGTGCGGGAGCTGCTCCGGGTCCCGGCCCGGCAGCTGACCGTCTCCCTGCTGCTCAGCCTCGGTGTGTGGGCGGCGCTGCTGGGCGGGCTGATCGCCCCGGTGGTGGTGTGGTGGCTGAGCGCCAGCCTGTGGGCTTCCCTGGCGATCCTGCTGCCGGTGCTGGGCGCCGTGTGGGCCGGCACTGCCGGCCGCTTCCTGAACGGGTACGACTGGACGGTCGCCGAATCCCCGGACGGGCTGCGCCTGGACCACGGCCTGCTGGACCGGGTCCACGAGACGGTCCCGCCCGGCCGGGTCCAGATGGTCCGGATCGTGGAGCCGCTGCTGTGGCGGCGCCGCGACTGGGTCCGGGTGGAGCTGGCGGTGGCCGGCTCGAGCAACGACCTGCTGGTGCCGGTCGCGCCGCGGGCCGCGGCGTACGAGGTGGTGGCCCGGGTGCTGCCCGGGGTGGATCTTGCCGCCCTGGCCTTCTCCCCCTCCCCGGACCACGGATCCCGCTGGGTGGTCCCCTTCTGGTGGAAGGGCTACGGCCTGGCGGTCTCCCCGCAGGTGTTCGGGGCCCGGCACGGCCGGCTGTGCCGGCGCACCGAGGTCGTGCCGCACGTGAAGGTGCAGAGCGTCCGGCTCCTCCAGGGCCCGTGGAAGCGGGCCCGCGGGGTGGCCGACGTCTGCGTGGAGACCGGGGCCAACGGCACGGTGACGGCCCACCTGCGCCCGGCCGCGGAGGCCGCCGCCCTGCTGTGGGCCCAGGCGGACCGCTCCCGCACGGGCCGCGCGGACGCGGCCCCGGACCGCTGGATGACCTGAGGCGGTCCGGCTGCGGGGCTGGACAGGGCCTAGCCCGCGCCGCCGCCCCCGGCCCGCACCATGCCCGTCTCGTACGCCAGCACCACCACCTGGACCCGGTCCCGCAGGCCCAGCTTGGTCAGGATGCGGCCCACGTGCGTCTTGACCGTGGCCTCCGACAGGACCAGCCGGGCCGCGATCTCGCCGTTCGACAGGCCCTGTGCCACCAGCAGCATGACCTCGCGCTCCCGGTCCGTCAGCCGCTCCAGCTCCTTGTGCTGCGGTTCGGCCGTGGTCGTCGGCAGCATCGGGGCGAAACGGTCCAGCAGGCGCCGGGTGGTGGACGGCGCCACCACCGCATCGCCGCTGTGCACGCTGCGGATCGCCGCCAGCAGCTCGGCCGGCGGCACATCCTTCAGCATGAAACCGCTCGCGCCCGCCTTCAGGCCGGAGAACGCGTACTCGTCCAGGTCGAAGGTGGTCAGGATGATGACCTTCGGGTGCTCCTCCGGCGCACAGATCCGCCGGGTCGCCTCCACCCCGTCGAGCTTGGGCATCCGGACGTCCATCAGCACCACGTCGACCTTGGTCGCCCGCAGCACCTCGATGGCCTCCAGGCCGTCACCCGCCTCCGCGACCACATCCATGTCCGGCTGGGCGGCGAGCACCATCCGGAAACCCGTGCGCAGCAGCACCTGATCGTCGACCAGCATCACTCGGATGGACATGCGTTGACTCGCCCTCATTCGTCTTCTCAGTGTTGCTGCTTCTTCAGCGGCAGCAGCGCGCTGATCCGGAAACCGCCGCCCGGCCGCGGCCCCGCGTCCAGGGTCCCGCCGACCATACCGACCCGTTCGCGCATGCCGATCAGCCCGTGCCCGGCACCGTCGGCGCCGCCGTCCTCGTACAGCTCGTGGGCCGCGCCCCGGCCGTCGTCCTCGACCAGCAGGCCGAGCCCGTCGTCGAAATAGACCAGCCGGACGCTGGCCCGCGCGTCCGGGCCGCCGTGCTTGCGCGTATTGGTCAGTGCCTCCTGCACGATCCGGTACGCCGTCAGCTCCACCCCGCTGGGCAACTGCCGCGGTGCCCCCTCGACCGCGAACTCCACGGTGAGCCCGGCCGCCCGGACCTGCTCGACCAGGACCTCGATCTGTTCCACGTCCGGCTGCGGCACATAGTCCTCGGACTCCTGCGGTTCGCCGGTGCGCAGCACGCCCAGCAGCCGGCGCATCTCGGCGAGGGCCTGGCGGCCGGTGCCGGAGATGGTCTGCAGGGCCTCCTTGGCCAGCTCGGGGGAGGCGTCCATGACATAGGCGGCACCATCGGCCTGAACCACCATCACCGACACGTTGTGCGCGACCACGTCGTGCAGCTCGCGGGCGATCCTGGCGCGCTCGGCGGCCACCGCCACCTGGGCCTGGGCCGCGCGCTCGTTCTCCAGCCGCTGGTTCCGCTCGACCAGCTGGGCGTAGTACGCGCGACGGGTGCGGACGGAGTCGCCGAGCACCCAGGAGAGCGCGAACATCGCCATCAGCAGGACAACGGTGAAGACCTCCTCGGGGCCGGTCGACTCGCTTCCGGTCAGTCCCCAGCGCAGCTGGGCCAGTGGCGGGGCGGCGAGGCCCAGCCCGAGGGCGGTGCGGGAGATCCAGCGGGGGACGTCGCCGGCGGCGACGGTGTAGATCACGACGAGCATCGCGAAGTCCGCGGCGTTCGGCAGGGAGCCGGTGAGCAGCTGGTACAGGCCGGTGCCGGCGGTGACCCACAGCATCGGCACGGTCCACTTGCGGCGCAGGGCGACGGCGGCGGACAGCGCGATGACGACGGGAACGGCGATCAGCCGCTCGCCCGTCGAGTCATAGCCCCCGGCGACCTGCAGCATTCCGAAACCGAAGAGGACGACAGCCCAGAAGCTGTCGACGCCCGTCGGGTGTCTGCGGAGGAAGTCGTAGAGGCGCTGCACGTAACCCAGAGTAGGGAAAGGAGATAGGTGCTGGAGTCAACCACAGGTGCGATCCGTGGGACAGGGGAGTACTCCGCAAGGTGGAGGGCGAGCTTAGCCTTTGTGTGGTGAGCACGGTGAGCACTGAGGGTGAGAGCACGGAACGGCCGCCTATTGGGTGGCGGGCCGCCATGGAATCGGCGCTGTACGGGCCGGACGGGTTCTACGTGCGCCCGGGCGACGGCACCGGGCCGGCCGGCCACTTCCGTACGTCGGTGCACGCCTCCCGCCTGTACGCGGGGGCGGTGGCACGGCTGCTGTGCCGGGTCGACGAGGAGCTGGGCCGGCCGGGGCGGCTGGACCTGGTCGATGTGGGGGCGGGGCGGGCGGAACTGCTGACCGGGGTCCTCGCGGCGCTGCCGGCGGCGGTGGCCGGGCGGGTGCGGGCGTACGCGGTCGAGCGCGCGGCCCGGCCGGAGGGGCTCGACCCGCGGATCCGGTGGGTCCCCGAACCCCCCGAAGGGACGACGGGGCTGCTCTTCGCGAACGAGTGGCTGGACAACGTACCGCTGGACGTGGCGGAGGACGGCCGGTACGTACTGGTCGCCCCGGACGGTACGGAGAGCCCGGGCGGCCCGCTCACGGCCGCCGACCGGGACTGGCTGGACCGCTGGTGGCCGGGCGGCGGCCGGGCGGAGATCGGCCGCACCCGGGACGAGGCCTGGGCGGCGGCGGTGGGCTCCCTGGCCCGGGGCCTGGCGGTGGCGGTGGACTACGCGCACACCGCCGGCGCGCGGCCGGCCTGGGGCACGCTGACCGGCTTCCGCGCGGGCCGCGAGGTCCGGCCGACCCCGGACGGCACCTGCGACGTAACGGCCCACGTGGCCCTGGACGCCTGCGCTGCCGCCGGGGCGGCGGCCTTGTCGAAGCGCGCCTCGGGTGCCCCGGCATCGGACGGCCCGGCTTCGGGTGGCCCCGGGCGGGGTGGCCCTGGGCCTGGTGGCCCCGGGCCTGGTGGCCCCGCGTCGGGCAGGCCCGTACCGGGTGCGACTGGGTCGGGGGCCTTTGCTTCGGGCGGCCCGGCTTCGGGTGCCCCGGCTTCAGGCGCCCGCGCGCCGGGTGGCCCGGCGGCGGGCGAGCCCGTGCCGAGAGCCCCCGTTTCGGGCGGCCCCGCGTCGGGCAGGCCCGTGTCGAGTGCCACCGGGTCGGGATCCTTTACTTTGCACGGCCCGGCTTCGCGCGGCCCCGCGGCGGGCGAGCCCGTACCGGGTGCCCCTGGGTCGGGTGTCCCCGCTTCGGGTGCCCTCGCTTCGGGCGAGGCCGGGGCGGGCGGCCCGGGGACTGGCGGGCCCGCGGCGGGCAGCCCCGGGTCCGGGCCTCCTGTGCTGCTGACGCAGCGGGAGGCTCTTGGCGGGCTCGGGGTTTCCGGGGGGAGGCCGCCGCTGGCGCTGGCTTCCGCCGATCCGGCGGCGTATGTCCGGGCCCTCGCCTCGGCCGGTGAGGCGGCGGAGCTCACCGCCCGGGGTGGGCTGGGTGACTTCGGCTGGCTGCTCCAGCCCGTGCACCTTCCGGCCTGGCGGCCGTAGGGACGGGCGCGCCCGCCTGCGGGCCGTGGCCCCGGGCATCGCCCGGGAACGGCACCGGCCCCCGCCGCGCAGCGTGCGGCGGGGGCCGGTGAAGGCAGGGCCGGGGTTACCGGGTCACGTGGTCGTGGCCCTCGTGGAGGCCGCCGCCACCGCCCGCCGAGCCGTCGGTCGGCTGCGACACGACCGGCTTCGACAGCGGAGCCAGGTCGAAGGCGTAGTGGCCCACCGCGTCCGCGATGACGTCCACGTTGATGTCCAGCGCCTTCTGGTCGATGTTCGTGATGTCGTCGCCCTCGCCGTGGTAGTTCACGTCGTACGCGACACCCGCCTGGCCGCCGAACTTCGCGGCCTGCGCCTCCGTCTTGATGCCCTCCGCGCCGGTGAACGTGCCGCCCGACGGGATGCCCACCTCGATGAACGGCCCGTAGTCGGAGCGGCCGGAGAAGTCCGTGCCCTCGTGCGGGATCCGCTTCGAGTCGAGGAAGTCGGTGATGCCCTTCTCGATCTGGGCCGAACCCTCCGGGCCGGGACCCGCGCCGACGCCGTCCGAGTTGTCACCGTCGTAGACGAAGTACGCCGCGTTCGGCGAGCCGATCATGTCGAAGTTCAGGTAGAGCTTGATCTGCTTCTTCTGCTCGTCCGTCAGCGAAGCGACATACGCCTCGGATCCGAGCAGTCCGAACTCCTCCGCCGACCACCAGGCGAACTTGACCTTGTTCTTGATCTTGCCCTGGTTGGACGCGAGGCGCTGCGCGACCTGCAGGATGCCCGCCGAGCCCGACCCGTTGTCGTTGATGCCGGGACCGTCCGCCACCGAGTCCAGGTGGGCGCCGAGGAACACCGTGTTGTTCGCGTCGCCGCCGCGGGTCTCCGCGACCACGTTGTACGTCTTGCGGTTCTCCCGCAGTTCGCGGATGTCCAGGGTCACCTCGACCGGTCCGGCCGTGGCCTCGGCGGCGAGCTTCTCGCCCTCCGCCTGGGTGACGCCGCCGGTGGGCACCTTGCCCAGGGCCGGGTCGCCGATGGTCCCGTTGAGGGCGCCCTCGGTGTTGTTGTAGATGACCGCGCCGACGGCACCGGCCGCAGCCGCGTTCGTCTGCTTCGCCTCGAAGGTGCAGCCGCCCCGCTTGATCAGGGCGATCTTGCCGGTGAAGGCACCCGCGGCGAAGTCGCCGGGCTGGCAGCCGTTGCTGCCGTCCGCGTCCACGGGGGCGACGGCGACCTGTGCGGTCACGCCGTCGGCCGGGCCGCTCGCCGTGTAGGTCATCAGCTTGATCGGGACGTCCCGTCCGGCCGACCCGTTCACGGTCAGCTTCTCCGCGAGCGTCTCCACGTACACGAAGTCGAACTCGTGCCGGGTGACCTTGTAGCCGGAGGCCCGCATCACGGCCTCGACGTACTTCGCCGACTGCTCGTGGCCCTTCGAACCCGCGACCCGGGTGCCCTTGTTGTAGTCGGCGATGGCCTGGAACACCTTGAGGTGGTTGTTGGCGCCCTTGCCGGTCGCCTCCTTCACCAGCTTCTTCGCGAGGGCGTCGCCGCGCGCGGCGTCACTCTGCGGGCCGGTGGCGCCGGCCGGTCCGGCGAGCAGCAGCGGGGAGACGAGGGCGGCGGCAGCCAGCGTGGCGGTGGCTACGGCTATACGGCGTGAGGGCATGGAGGTCCTTTCACGGCAGGCAGGCAGTCTGCGGACATGCAGGAGCGGACATGCAAAAGCGGGCATGCAGGAGCGGCAGCGCACTGTGTGGGGGGAGTGGTGGACGCACGTTAGACACCAAGGCGCCACTCTGGCCAGAGTTTTCGCTGATTCCGGTTTATGAAATCCGTATATCGGTACGATGTCGCCGTATCGACATGGCAGGCCGCAGGCCGCAGCGGCGGCGCGGCTAGCGGAGTATTCCCTCGATGAAGTCCGAGCCGATCCGCGCGACTATGGACAGATCCAACTGATGCTGGGCATACCGGCCCTGACGGCGGGTGTGCAGCAGCCCGGCCTTCTTCAGCACGGACAGGTGCCGGGACACCTCGGGCGGGGTGATCCCGTGGACGTTCGCCAGCTCGCTCGTCGTGTACGAGGCCCGGGCCAGGCTCCGGCACAGCATCATCCGCATCGGGTGGGCCAGGGCTTCCATCCGCCGCTGGAGCAGCTCCACCGAGCCCGGCGCGGTGGCCAGTTCGGGGGAGCCGAGCGGGTAGTGCACCACCGGGCGCCAGCCGGACGCGTGCAGCACCAGCAGGTGCGGCCAGCCGAAGTGCGTGGGAACGAAGACCAGTCCGGTGCCGACGGCCGGATCGGTCGCGGTGGTCGACCCGTTGGTCATTTTGTCCGCGGTGATCTTGGTGCCCGCCTCGTCCACGCTGAGCGCCGCCGAGACCTCCTTCAGCACCGCCGGCAGCCCCTTGCGGCGCAGCACCTCCGTCTTGTGCCGGGTATCGGCGGTCTGCTGCGGTTCGATCCGCCGCCACATCTCCGCGAAGAAGGCCTCGTCGCACTCCTCGACCAGGCGGCGCAGCCAGGCCCGCACCGCCGCGGTGTCGTCCAGCAGCCGGGTGGAGAACTCCAGCCGGCCGGGCCCGAGGGCGGCAGCCGCCTCCAGGGCCCGGGCGCGGGCGCCCGGGTCCGTCAGCGGCGAGGGCCCGCCGTCCTCGCCGTAGCGCCTCAGCCAGGAGTGCTCCAGGGCGGCCGTCACGAAGGTCTCGTCCTCCAACCGGTCGAGTACGTCGAGCTCCTCGGCGAGCGTCGCCGCGGGCAGCCCGGAGCCGTCCGGGAGCCCCGCGAAGGCCATGAAGATGTCGGCGAAGGAGCTCCGCCACAGGAAATCGCACTCCAGCAGCCGGTCCGCGAGGCACGGGTCGAGCGCGGCGGCGGTGGCGGCGGTCCAGGAGGCGAGGCCGGGGTGGTGGGCGGGCTGGGAGAGCGCGTGCAGGGCCATGCAGAGCTCCGCGAGCGGCGAGGGCGCGAAGACGATCTGCTCCGCGGGGAGCCCGGCGATGTCGATGGTGACGCTCATTGCGCCATTCTGCGGGGGCTCGCGCGTCGGGCTCGCCCCGGCAGGGCCATCTGCGGGGCGGCCATCCGGGCCCGCCCGTCGCCCGCCCGTCGATTGACGGGGGCCGTCAATCGACGGGCGGGGTGTGCGGGGCAGGTCCAGGGTGGATACATGACCGCGATCGAGCAGTACCTCATCGACAGCTACCGGGCCGCCCAGCACGGCGACCCGATGCCGCCGCCACCGGGCCGCGACGACCTCGCGGTGCTGCGGCAGGCCCGCTCCTACGAACAGTTCCGCGCCGTGCTGGACGGCCGCCCCGCCGCCCACCCCTGGCGCGCCGCCCTGCACCGCCTACGGCTGCGCTGACCCTGCGGTGCGGACCGGCCGAGCCGACCCGGCAGTGCTGACCGGCTGCGGGCCGTGCGGCCGGGCCCGCAGCCGGGCCCAGGAGCCGCGCCTGTAGGCACGGCTCCCGCCGTACCTACAGCCGGGCCGTGAACTCCGCGACCGCCGCCCGGACGTCCTGCGCCGTCCACTCCAGGCCCGGCCCGGTGACCGTCAGCTCGGTCACCGACAGGCCCGGCGGGCCGTCCGCGGACCAGACGCGGAACAGCGAGGTCCCGGTCTCCTCCGCCTGCCGCACCCCTGCCTCGGTCAGCCGCTCCGCCTCGTACGGCAGCCAGACCTGGAACTGGTGCGTGTGCGGGACCTCCGGGTGGATGCGGAACCACGGCACCCCCGCCTCCGCCAGGCCCTCGCCCAGCGCCGCCGCGACCACCCGGGCCCCGGCCACGTACGACGGCAGCCTCGGCAGCTCCTGCTCCAGGCCCGCCAGGGCCGACAGCGCCTGCGGGAACTGCTGGAAGATCTGGCCCCCGTACCGGTGCCGCCACGCCCGGGTCTCCTCCACGAAGCCGCGCGGCCCCGCCAGCGCCGCCCCGCTCAGCCCGCCCAGCGACTTGTAGAAGGACACGTACACGCTGTCCGCGAGCCCCGCGATCTCCGGCAGCGACCGCCCGAAGTGCACGGTGGTCTCCCACAGCCGCGCACCGTCGAAGTGGATCACCGCCTCCCGTTCCCGGCCGGCCTCGACCAGCTCCTCCAGCTCCTCCCACGAGGGCAGCAGGAAGCCCGCGTCCCGCAGCGGCAGCTCCAGCATCAGCGTGCCGAACGGCTCCGGGAGGTCGCGTACCTCCTCCGCCGTCGGCAGCCGCCGCTCCCTGGTCGGATGGGTGGTCCGCAGCCCCGACACGGCGGTCAGCGCCCCGCCCTCCCAGACCTCCGGGTGGCTCATCGGATGCAGGGCCACCAGCGGATTCCCGGTCCGGCCCGCCCAGCAGCGCAGGGCCACCTGCTGGGCCATGGTCCCGGTCGGGAAGTACGCCGCGTCCTCCGTGCCGAGCAGCTCCGCCACCCGGGCCTCCAGATCGGCGACCACCCCGTCGCCGTAGACGTCCACGGGCCGGTCGCGGACGTCGGGGGCCTCGCCCAGCGCGGCCAGCCGGGCGAGCAGCTCCCCGACCCTCGGCTCCCGCACGCCCCGGCTCAGCACCCTCCGGGCCCCGCGCCAGGCCGCCACCTGCCGCTCCCGCTCCGGCGTCTGCTCTTGGTCTTGGTCTTGGTCCTGCTTGTGTACGTCCTCGTCCGCCATGTCCTCGATCATCTCCCCGGCCGTCCCCGCGGCGCCCCGCTTTTTGCCCGGCCCGTGCGGCGCCCCCGCCACCGCCCGGCCACGACAGGGGCCTGACAACCCCCAGGGGCTAGCATGGCGACGTATCGTCCGGTACCCCTCGCGGACTGGAACGGAAGGCCTTCCCCGCGTGAACGCAACACAGCAGGCCCGCCCTGCCCGGCTCACCGTCGGTGTCGTCGGCGCCGGCCGCGTCGGCCCCGCGCTGGCGCGTGCCCTGCAGCTGGCCGGACACCGGCCCGTCGCCGTGTCCGGCGTCTCCGACGCCTCCCGGCGGCGTGCCGCGGAGATGCTGCCCGACGTGCCACTCGTACCGCCCGCACAGGTGCTCGAACGCGCCGACCTGGTGCTGCTCACCGTCCCCGACGACGCGCTGCCGCCGCTGGTGGCGGGCCTCGCCGAGACCGGTGCGGTCCGGCCCGGCCAGCTGCTCGTGCACACCTCCGGCCGGTACGGGACGGCCGTACTCGATCCCGCGCGGCGGGCCGGCGCCCTGCCGCTCGCCCTGCACCCCGCGATGACCTTCACCGGAACCACGGTCGATGTGGACCGGCTGGCCGGCTGCTCCTTCGGAGTCACCGCCCCCGACGAGCTGAGGCTCGCCGCCGAGGCGCTGGTGATCGAGATGGGCGGGGAGCCCGAGTGGATCGCGGAGGCCTCCCGTCCGCTCTACCACGCAGCCCTCGCGCTGGGCGCGAACCACCTGGTCACCCTGGTCGCGCAAGCCATGGAACTGCTCCGCACGGCCGGGGTCGAACACCCCGACCGGATGCTCGGCCCGCTGCTCGGCGCGGCCCTCGACAACGCCCTGCGATCCGGGGACGCCGCCCTGACCGGGCCGGTGGCCCGCGGCGACGCCGGGACCGTTGCCGCCCATGTCGCGGAACTGCGCAAGTTCGCCCCCGGCACCGTCGCCGGCTACCTCGCGATGGCCCGTACCACCGCCGACCGCGCCCTCGCCCAGGGCCTGCTCAAGCCCGAACTCGCCGCGGACCTGCTCGAGGTCCTGGCGGACACCACGGCAGACGGCGCCGGGGGACCTCGAGGAGGGGACGGACGATGACCACCAAGCTGATCGGCACCGGCGAGGAGCTCCACACCCTCCCCCGGCACGGCCGCCGCGCCGTCGTGATGACCATGGGCGCCCTGCACGAGGGCCACGCCACCCTGGTCCGCGCCGCCCGCGAGCACGCCGGCCCCGACGGCCAGGTCGTCGTCACCGTCTTCGTCAACCCCCTCCAGTTCGGGGCGGGCGAGGACCTCGACCGCTACCCCCGCACCCTCGACGCCGACCTCCGCATCGCCGAGGACGCCGGAGCCGACGTGGTGTTCGCCCCCGCCGTCGACGAGGTCTACCCCGGCGGCCACCCGCAGGTACGGATCTCCGCAGGCCCCATGGGCACCCTGCTGGAAGGCGCCACCCGCCCCGGCCACTTCGACGGCATGCTCACCGTCGTCGCCAAACTCCTCCACCTCACCCGCCCCGACACCGCCTTCTTCGGCCAGAAGGACGCCCAGCAACTCGCCCTGATCCGATGCATGGTGACCGACCTCAACTTCCCCGTCGGGATCGTCGGCGTGCCCACCGTCCGGGAGTCCGACGGGCTCGCCCTGTCCAGCCGCAACCGCTACCTGTCCGCACCGGAGCGCCGCACCGCGCTGGCCCTCTCCCGCGCCCTGTTCGCCGGCCGCGACCGGCTCGCCGCGCAGGCCGCGCTCGCCGCCCGCGCCGAAGCCACCGGCTCCACCGAGGCCCGGGCCACCGCCCTCGCCAAGCTCGGCGAAGCCCGCGCCTCCGCCGATGCGCACGCCGTCTCGGTGGCCGGCGCCGGACTCCCCGACGCCGTACGGGCCGCCGCCCGGGGCGTGCTCGACGACGCGGCCCGCGCCGAGGAGCCCCTGGTCCTGGACTACCTCGCCCTCGTCGACCCCGCAGACTTCACCGAGATCCCGGCCGACTTCACCGGCGAGGCCGTCCTGGCCGTCGCCGCGAAGGTCGGGACCACCCGGCTGATCGACAACATCCCATTGGAGTTCGGAGCACACGCGTGAGCACCTCGTCAGGCAGAGCCACCACCGGAGACGGCAGCGGGACCGGCATACGGCTGCACGCCCCCGCCCCCGGCTGGGCCCTCGACGCCGACGTGGTGGTCGTCGGCTCCGGAGTCGCCGGCCTGACGGTCGCGCTGCGCTGCGCCGCCGCCGGCCGCCGTACCGTCGTGGTCACCAAGGCCCGGCTCGACGACGGGTCCACCCGCTGGGCGCAGGGCGGCATCGCCGCCGCGCTCGGCGAGGGCGACACCCCCGAACAGCACCTCGACGACACCCTGGTCGCCGGCGCCGGACTCTGCGACGAGACCGCCGTACGCCTGCTCGTCACCGAAGGCCCCGGCGCGGTCCGCCGGCTGATCGCCACCGGCGCCGAGTTCGACCGGGACGCCGACACCGGGGAGATAGAGCTCACCCGGGAAGGCGGCCACCACCGCCGCCGCATCGCGCACGCCGGCGGCGACGCCACCGGCGCGGAAATCTCCCGCGCACTGGTCGAGGCCGTGCACGCGGCCGGGATCGAGACGGTCGAGAACGCCCTTGTCCTGGACCTGCTCCAGGACGCCGAAGGCCGCACCGCCGGAGTCACCCTGCACGTCATGGGCGAGGGCCAGCACGACGGCGTCGGCGCCGTCCACGCCCCCGCCGTGATCCTCGCCACCGGCGGCATGGGACAGGTCTTCTCCGCCACCACCAACCCGTCCGTGTCCACGGGCGACGGGGTCGCGCTGGCGCTGCGTGCCGGAGCCGAGGTCTCCGACCTGGAGTTCGTCCAGTTCCACCCGACCGTGCTGTTCCTCGGCCCGGACGCGGAAGGACAGCAGCCGCTGGTCTCCGAGGCCGTGCGGGGCGAAGGCGCGTACCTGGTGGACGCGGACGGGGTCCGGTTCATGACCGGGCAGCACGAGCTCGCCGAGCTCGCCCCCCGCGACATCGTCGCCAAGGGCATCATGCGCCGCATGCAGGAGCAGGACGCCCGGCACATGTACCTGGACGCCCGGCACTTCGGCCGGGAGATGTGGGAGCAGCGGTTCCCCACCATCCTCGCCGCCTGCCGCTCCCACGGCATCGACCCGGTCACCGAGCCGATCCCGGTCGCGCCCGCCGCGCACTACGCGAGCGGCGGCGTACGCACCGACCTGCGCGGACGCACCACCGTGCCCGGGCTCTACGCCTGCGGCGAGGTCGCCTGCACCGGCGTCCACGGCGCCAACCGGCTCGCCTCCAACTCCCTGCTGGAAGGCCTCGTCTTCGCCGAGCGGATCGCCGAGGACATCGTCGCGCACCCGCCCGCCCCGGCCGCCCCCGGCGTTCCGGTGCCCTACCGCGGCCCGCTGCTGCCCGCCGAGGCCCGCCTCGACATCCAGCGGATCATGACCCAGGGTGCGGGCGTGCTGCGCTCCGCCGACTCGCTGCGCGCCGCCGCCGACGCCCTCGACTCGCTGTACGCCGCCGCCCTCTACAACCTGGAGATCCACGGCAAGACCGCCGAACCCGGGGTGGACACCTGGGAGGCCACCAACCTGCTGTGCGTCGCCCGGGTCCTGGTCGCCGCGGCCCGCCGCCGCGAGGAGACCCGCGGCTGCCACTGGCGCGAGGACCACCCCGAGCGTGACGACGCCGAATGGCGACGGCACCTCGTGGTACGCCTGTCCCGGACCGAGAAGCGCGCCCTGGTCGTGACCGAGACCGACACCGCGGACTTCCCGTCCGTGGACACGCCCCTCCGCACCCCCGTGCACCCCATCCTGAGCCAGGAGTCGTAACCGTGAGCACCTCCGAGCAGCACGACCACGAACACGAGCACGACCACGAGCACGAGCTCGAGCACGACCACGAGTACGAGCTCGAGCACGCCGAACTTCCGCTGATCGGCCAGAACGCCGAGGGCGGCGGCTGCGGCGACGACTGTGCCTGCGGCGGCGAGGAGTCCGGCCTCGACCCGGCCCTCGCCCAGCTCCTGGCGGACGCCGGCCTCGATCCGTACGAGGTCGAGGCGATCGCCGAGATGGCCGTCTCCGAGGACCTGGACGGGGGCGTGGACGTCACCACCGTCGCCACCGTGCCGGAGGACGCCACCGCCACCGCCGACTTCACGGCGCGCGAGGCCGGTGTCGTTGCGGGGCTGCGGATCGCCGAGGCCGTGTTCTCGATCGTGTGCACCGACACCTTCGAGGTCGAGCGGCATGTGGAGGACGGCGACCGGGTCGAGGCCGGGCAGGTCCTGCTGTCCGTGACCGGGCGCACCCGCGATCTGCTGACCGGCGAGCGCAGCGCGCTGAACATCGTCTGCCGGCTGTCGGGCATCGCGACGGCGACCCGGCAGTGGGCGGACGCCCTCGAAGGCACCGGCGCGCGGGTCCGGGACACCCGCAAGACCACGCCGGGGCTGCGCTCCCTGGAGAAGTACGCGGTCCGGTGCGGCGGCGGCGTCAACCACCGCATGTCGCTGTCGGACGCGGCCCTGGTGAAGGACAACCACGTGGTGGCGGCGGGCGGGGTCGCCCAGGCGTTCAAGGCCGTCCGGGCCGCCTTCCCCAACGTGCCGGTCGAGGTCGAGGTCGACACCCTGCACCAGTGCCGCGAGGCCATGGACGCGGGCGCCGACCTGATCCTGCTCGACAACTTCACCCCGATGGACACCGAGGAAGCCGTCATCCTCAACCGCGAGCACAACAAGGGGCGGGCCGTCCTGGAGTCCTCCGGCCGGCTGACCCTGGAGAACGCGCGGGCGTACGCGCAGACGGGCGTCGACTACCTGGCGGTGGGCGGGCTGACGCACTCCTCGCCGATCCTGGACATCGGCCTGGACCTGCGCGACTCGGGCGAGCCGCGCGAGGCGGTGTAACGGATGCTGCTGACCATCGACGTCGGCAACTCCCAGACCGTGCTGGGGCTGTTCGACGGACCCGAGATCATCGAGCACTGGCGGATCTCCACGGATCCGCGGCGCACGGCGGACGAACTGGCCGTGCTCATGCAGGGCCTGATGGGTATGCACCCGATGCTCGGCAGCGAGCTGGGCGACGGGATCCACGGGATCGCGATCTGCTCGACGGTGCCGTCCGTCCTGCACGAACTGCGCGAGGTCACGCGGCGGTACTACGGCGACGTGCCGGCGGTGCTGGTCGAGCCGGGCGTCAAGACGGGCGTGCCGATCCTGACCGACAACCCGAAGGAGGTCGGATCGGACCGCATCATCAACGCGTGCGCGGCGGTGGAGCTGTACGGCGGGCCGGCGATCGTCGTGGACTTCGGGACGGCGACCACCTTCGATGCGGTGTCGGCGCGCGGCGAGTACGTGGGCGGGGTCATCGCCCCCGGCATCGAGATCTCGATGGAGGCGCTGGGGGTGCGGGGTGCGCAGCTCCGGAAGATCGAGCTGGCGCGCCCGCGGAACGTGATCGGCAAGTCGACGGTCGAAGCGATGCAGTCCGGTGTGGTGTACGGGTTCGCGGGGCAGGTCGACGGGGTCGTCACGCGGATGGCGAAGGAGCTGGTCGGGCCGAACGGCGACCCGGACGATGTGCGGATCATCGCGACGGGCGGGCTGGCGCCGATGGTGCTGGGCGAGTCGGCGGTGATCGACGACCACGAGCCCTGGCTGACGCTGATCGGCCTCCGGCTGGTGTACGAGCGGAACGCACCGAACTTCACGTGACGGATGTACGAAGGGCCAGAGGCGGGTCACGCGCTTGAGCTGCGCGACCCGCCTTTGGTGTGGGTGAGGCCCGCTCCTGGCGGGGCCCGCTCTTTTGCCCCTCTCGGGGTTTCCCGCCCGCCCCCCTGCGGGCTCTGGGCGGGCAGAGTCCGGCGGTGGGGCGGGGTTGTTTCGGCTCCGTGGGCCGGAGTCCAGACCCGGAGCCGCAGCTGCGGGGCTCGCAGCGCGGGCCCGCTTCTTTGCCCCCCTCTCGGGGCCGGGGCGGGCCGGGGTTTCCCGCCCGCCCCCGCGGGCTCTGCCGTGACGGAGTCCGGCCGTGCGGCGGGGCTGCTTTGCCTCCGCTGGGCGGAGTCCAGAGCCAGAGCTGTGGCTGCGTGGCCCGCAGTGCGGGCCTGCTTGTCTGCGTGGGTTCGCGGTGCGGGGCTCCTAGCGCGGGCGCGCTTCTTTGCCCCCCTCTCGGGGCCGGGGTGCGGCGGAGTTCCCCGCCCGCCCCCGCGGGCTTTGGGCGGGCGGAGCCTGGTGGTCGGGCGGGGTGTTTCGGCTCCGTGGGCCGGAGTTCAGACCCGGAGCTGGAGCTCCGGGGCGCACCCCGTGGGCCTGCTGGCCTGTTGAGCGGTGCCCTCCGCTGGCCCCGGCTGGGGGCCACGTCCGCTGCAGGGCGGGGGCCGGGGTGGCGGGGTTTCGCGTGGGCGGTGTCAGGTGGTGTCCGGGGGCTGCCCGTCAGTCCCAGTGTCGTTCCGTGTCGGCCGTCGGCTTCAAGGGCGCTCGCTGCGCTCGCGTCGCTTCGCGATTCCGCTTCGCTTCACCCTTGACCCCGCCGTCCGCCCCGGAAAGACAAGGACTGTCGGGCGGCCCCCGGGGGAGGGCCGGCATGGGGGACGTGTCCCAGACGCGGGCTCGCGAGGGTGGCGGGGCGGCGGCTGCCGCCCGACCGGCCGCCCTTGCGGGCGGAGAGCTCCGATTCCTCGAAGCCGGGGCCCAGTTGGCCCGGCGGAGCCCCCGGGCGCGGCAGATTGCTACGCGCTCCGGCCGGTTTGGCGGCCCAAGGCCGTGAGAGATTGCTACGCGCTCCTGCCGTCGGGTGACAGATCAGCTGCAGTCCCCGAGGGCGACGGTTTCGGTTCTTTCGAATTCTGGGAGAGTGGAGGAGAACGTCGAAGGGATGCACCATGCGTGGCACGGTCGAAGACAGGACTCTTCTGCCCGAGCATCGAGCCGAGATCGCGGAGCTGTACGCCTATCTGGATCGGCCTACCTCCACGGTCAGGCCGGCGATACTGCAGGGACCGGACGGATCCGCACGAACATTGCCTGCAGAGGTGCACGAGGCGCTGCTGCTCGTGGTGAAGGCGTTGGCCGAAGGCAAGGCGGTCACGATTGCGCCCGTGCACACGACTTTGACTACTCAGGAAGCAGCGGATCTGTTGGGCGTGAGCAGGCCCACCCTGGTGAAGATCCTGGACCGCGGTGAGATCCCGTACTCGCGGCCCGGCCGCCATCGGCGGGTGCTGTTGACCGACGTACTCGAGTATCAGTCGCTGCGCCGAGGCCGACGTCGTGCAGCGCTGGATGAACTCGTCCATCTCACCGAGCAGTCAGGGCTCTACGAGGACTGACTGGGGAACTCTGTGCTGAGGGTTGTGCTCGATACATGCGTTCTCTATCCCAAACTAACCGCTCTGGTCGGCTGACATCCTGGACGAGCTCCAGCGCAACATCGCCAAGAGGACGAACGAGGCGACGGCCAAGCGTCTGGTCGTCGCGATGAGTGCTGCGTTTCCCGACAGTGTGGTGACGGGATATGAGGCGTTGATCCCAGCCATGCGGAATGACCCCGAGGACTGACACGTCCTTGCCGCGGCTGTCCGGGGCGAGGCGGATGCTGTGGTCACTCTCAATCTTCGCGATTTCCAGACCGATGCCGTGTGGCCCTACGAGATCGATGTGCTCACACCCGATGAGTTCCTGCTGGGCGCTCTCGATCTAAGGCCGACGGACACGATGTCGGTTCTTGCCGGCGCGGCATCACCTTTGCCGGCCGTCCAGGCGCGCGGAGAGGGCCGGTTGTGCGAAGTCGGGGCCGGATATCCGGCCCCGATGGGGTCGTGCGAATGCTGGTGGTGGTCAGACCGGGGGGCGGCCTGGGGTGGGGGTTGGGGGAGGGGACGGGAGTGGGGGGCCCGGGTTGGGTGGGGGTTCCGGGTAGCCCGGGTTGCGGTGCTTTTCCATCGTGACCTTGGCCCAGCTCAGGCGGTAGACGCCCAGCGGCGGGAAGAGTTCCACGCGGACCGGGTAGCCCTGCTCCGCGCAGGAGAGGCAGAGCAGGTCGCGGCATGTGCCGAGTGGTGAGGTGCGTACCGCCTGGACCGGGTCCCGCCAGCACGCTTCGCAGGTCACGACGTCCGTCGCGCTCGTGACGAACTCGGCTGTGATCACTCGTTCACCTCGATTCCTTGTCGATCTCGACCCACACCGTGTCGCCGTCGTGGGTGCGCAGATGGCCGTAACGAGCCCCTTGGGCAAGCGCGCCGAGGATCGCCACGTGCGTCGTCGGGGCGAGTTCTTCGGGGAGGTCCGCCTCGATCCGGATGCCGTCGACGGTGCTGACCAGCCGCGGCTCGGCGCCGGTCGCGGCGGCGAGCAGGGCGGCCAGGGCCGCGGCCTGGGTCTCGACGGAACGCACGGGGCCCCCTCAGGGTGAGCGGTTGGTCGCTCATCGTAATGCTGAATGCTCAGCTTCGACCTGATGGGTTAGCTTGTCAACGTCGGGAGAGATAGGGACAGGACGGCCCAAATGCCCCGTGAGACTGCGTACTTGCAGGTGGCCGATGCGCTCCGCGCCCGCATCGAGGCCGGGGAATGGCCGATTGGCGCGAAGCTGCCTTCCCGGGCCCGTTTCGCGCAGGAGTACTCCGTCGGCCAGAGCGTCGCGCAGCGCGCCATGGAGCGGCTGATCATCGAGGGGTTCCTGGAGGGACGTGCCGGTTCCGGTACGTACGTCCGGCGCCCGCGCAAGCGGCTGCGGCTCGTACGGTCGCGGCAGCGGGCGGGGCGGACCGGGAGTCCGTTCCATGCCGAGGTGGCGGGGCTGGGGCAGGCGGGCAGCTGGGAGTCGCGCTCGGAGGCGCGGGTTCCGGCGCCGGAGTCCATCGCGGCCCGGCTCGGCATCGCGCCGGGCGATCCGTGCGTGGTGACGCGCTACGAGTTCCTGGCCGACGGCCGGCCCGTCCAGCTCTCCGAGTCCTGGGAACCGCTGGCCCTCACCGACCGCACGCCGGTGGCGCTGCCCGAGATGGGGCCGCTGGCCGGGGCGGGGGTCGTCGAGCGGATGCGGGCGATCGGGGTGTCGGTGGTCAGGGTGGTGGAGGTGCCGCGGCCGGCCCGCGCGGGCCAGGAGCAGGCCAATCTGCTGGGGATCAGCGTCGGTGACCTGATCACCGAGATCGAGCGCACCTACTACGACGCCGCCGGGCGGCCCGTGGAGACCGCCGACATCGTGGTCGCGGACATCCGCTCGGAGATCGTTTACGAGTTTCCCGTCGAGTGATTCCGGTGCGCGCCGCGCCCGGGGTGGGGATATGGGGGGATTTTGTCGGATTAGCGCGTATCTTCAGCCCATGCCCACGCCCTTCGGATCCCGTGGCGGTATGGCGTTCAGCGCTGCTGAGCTGCGCGTACTGCGACGGTCTCTCGCCCATGCCCTTCAGTCCTCCGCCGGCCCCCTGACGGCCACCGAGGTGCAGGGCTGCCTGCAGCTCGCGCAGGCCGTCGATGATGCCGTCGACGAGGCCGGGCGGCTCAGAGCCTTCCTGCTGGAGGATCTCCGGCGGTACCGGGAGGCGCTGCCGGGGAGCCTGGGCGGGTACCTGGAACTGCTGCAGGACGCCCTCGCTGCGGGGTACGAGCCCGGGGCCGACGATCTGGCGGCGCTGCGGGCGCTGCGCCGGAACCCGGTGGCCGCGGCGCTGCTGGAGCGGGCGCAGGTGATCGCCGAGCGGTCCCTCCGGCGGCGGCTCGGCGCCCCGGCACCGCGCACCCGGCTGCTGGCCATCGCCGGCGGCCGGGACGAGGGCAAGGGCGAGGGCGAGGGTGAGGGCGGCAAGGAGGAGGGCGGGAAGCCTGTGCCGGCGCCCAAGCCGACGCCGGAGCGGCCCATTCCCACGCCGGGCGAGGTGTTCCCGCCACGCCGCAAGCCGACGCCGCCCCCGGCGGCTGCCTGCGTCGCCGGGTAGCTACGCTAAAGGGCATGGACTACGTTTCCGCGCTCGTGCCCCCCGTCGTGATGGCCGTGTTCTTCATTGCTCTCGTCGTGACGATCGTGAAGAGCCAGGGCGGCAGCAACAAGGCCAAGGAGGATGCCGCGGTCGACGCCGTGGTGGCCCGCGCCGAGGCGGCTCAGCAGAAGCGCAATCCGTAGTTATAGCGCTGACGGGCGGTGCGCCCGTTTTTCTTGGAGGGTGTCGGGCGAATAGCCGGGCAATTGCGGACATGCAGGACTATCGTGCTGTTGTGCCTCGCCCCTTGGGAGAACTCGAAGACGCCGTCATGACGCGGGTGTGGCAGTGGAACCGCCCGGTCACTGTTCGGGAAGTGCTGGAGGATCTCCAGCAGGAACGCTCCATCGCGTATACGACGGTCATGACCGTCATGGACAACCTTCATCAGAAGGGCTGGGTCCGGCGCGAGGCCGAAGGGCGCGCCTATCGCTATACGGCGGTCTCCACCCGCGCCGCCTACTCGGCCGCACTGATGAACGAGGCCTGGTCCACCAGCGACAACCCCGCAGCGGCCCTGGTGGCCTTCTTCGGGATGATGTCGGCGGAGCAGCGCGAGGCGCTCCGGGATGCCGTCCGGATCGTCCAGCACGACGATGACGATGGTGATGGCGGCGATGACGGCCATGACGGCGAGACGGAGCGGCAGGGCGGGGAGCCGGGGCGATAGCGTCCGGGCATGGAAGATGATTCGCCCGTGCAGTCGGACAACGGTGCAAATGCAAAAGCAGTGACGATCCGGCGTGCCCGTACCGGTGATGTTCCCGCACTGCGCCGGCTCCTCGACCAGTACGTGCAGCAGCGGATCCTGCTCGACAAAGCCCCCGTGACCCTTTACGAGTCCATCCAGGAGTTCTGGGTCGCCGAACGCGGCACGGACGGCCGGGTGGTCGGCTGCGGTGCTCTCCATGTGATGTGGGAGGACCTCGCCGAAGTCCGCACGCTCGCCGTCGACCTCGAGTTGAAGGGCGGCGGAGTCGGTCACCGGGTGCTGGAGCAACTGTTGCGCACAGCCCGCGAGGTGGGTGTGCAGCGGGTATTCTGCCTCACCTTCGAAGTGGACTTCTTCGCGAAGCACGGCTTCGTGGAGATCGGTGAGACTCCGGTCGACACGGATGTCTACACGGAGCTGCTCCGTTCCTATGACGAGGGCGTCGCGGAGTTCCTCGGTCTCGAACGAGTGAAGCCGAACACCCTGGGCAACAGCCGGATGCTTCTGCACCTCTGAGGGATGAGTTTGCACGCCCTATGTCCGAATCGCGTACGTTTCCCATCCAGTTGCGGTCCTGAACCTCTCCCGGGGGGTTTGTGTTTTGCAGGCAAAAGCGGTTTCCTTTCCGCGTACTGCATTTTCGATGAAAGGAAATCCGGTGGCGCAGAAGGTTCAGGTCCTTCTTGTCGACGACCTCGACGGTGGCACGGCGGACGAGACCGTCACGTTCGCGCTGGATGGCAAGACCTACGAGATCGACCTCACCAGCGCCAACGCGGAGAAGCTCCGCGGTGCGCTGGAGGAGTTCGTGAAGGCCGGTCGCCGCACGGGTGGCCGCGCTGCCGCGGGCCGCGCCAAGGGCCGGGCCGCCGCTTCGGCCGGCAGCCCGGACACTGCCGAAATCCGCGCGTGGGCGAAGGCCCACGGTTACAACGTGAATGACCGCGGCCGGGTGCCCGCCGACATCCGCGAGGCCTACGAGAACGCCAAGGGCTGACGCCGTAGCCCGGTGAGCCGGGCCCGGAGGCATTCCGTGGCCGCCGCTCCGACCAGCCGTACCAGGTCGGGCCCGGCGGACCGCCCCGGAGCTGCCAGAGACGGCAGCAGTGCCTCGCACCCCGACTCGGGGGGCCGCAGCCACACCGCGGCCCCCCGAGGGCTGTGACCGCCCGCGACGAGGGCGTCAGGGCCCGCCGGGAGGCCACCGGGCGGGACGGGGGCCGTGATCCGGCCGCCGGCCCCCAGGGCGGACAGCTCCAGGGGCACCCCGCCCCACTCCAGCCAGTCCAGCAGGCCGGGGAGCTCCTCCGCGCTGCCCGGGGCCACCAGGAAGCGCATCAGGCCCCCCGCCAGCGCCACCGGCCCGGTGGCGACCGGCCGGCGCAGCACCTGGGCACCCGCGTCCGACGGCAGCTCCAGTACGTCGTACAGCTCGCCGGTGACCAGCTGCGCGGGCGGGCCGCCCGCGACCGGCCAGCCGAGCACCCGCTCGTACCAGCGGGCGTGATCGGCGTCCCGGCGGGTGTCCGCGGCGCCCTCCGGGGCCCTCCGCGGCAGCGGGACGGTGACAGGGGCCTGGGGTGTCATGACTGCGCAACCCTCCGGGCACCCCATGGGTTACGCAGCGCACCCGGACCAATGCGGAATGTAAAGGCCGGACGGGTCTCCGTCTCACATTGGGGACGCAGGTCTGTTCGCCCTTAGCGGAGGGAACCGGTGCCGGGGGCATGGAGTGTCAGTGCTTGCGGGTAAGACATTCCTAGTGGATCGGGGCGACACGCTGATTTGACCGGCTCCCGTTCGCCATCGGCGTACTCATGTGACGGGTATCTGCCTGGCCTGCGGGAACATCGTCTCGCACCATCGGGTTGGAGCAGTTGTCGGCTGTTCAAGACGGGGAATCCTCGCTGAGATGTGGGGGTGAGCCTGGGACGGATGTCGGCAGTTGGAATGAGCTGTCCCGCCCCGCGGGACTAGCATGCGGAAGGACAGGGAGGGGACCGCCCCCTTACTGCCCGACCGCTCTGAGGAGCGATTAACGATGTTCGAGAGGTTCACCGACCGCGCGCGGCGGGTTGTCGTCCTGGCTCAGGAAGAAGCCCGGATGCTCAACCACAACTACATCGGCACCGAGCACATCCTTCTGGGCCTGATCCACGAGGGTGAGGGTGTCGCCGCTAAGGCCCTGGAGAGCCTCGGGATTTCGCTCGAGGCGGTCCGCCAGCAGGTGGAGGAGATCATCGGTCAGGGCCAGCAGGCCCCGTCCGGCCACATTCCCTTCACCCCTCGCGCCAAGAAGGTCCTGGAGCTTTCCCTCCGTGAGGCTCTTCAGCTCGGCCACAACTACATCGGCACCGAGCACATCCTGCTCGGCCTGATCCGCGAGGGCGAGGGTGTCGCCGCCCAGGTCCTCGTGAAGCTCGGCGCCGACCTCAACCGAGTCCGGCAGCAGGTCATCCAGCTGCTCTCGGGCTACTCCGGCGGCGGCAAGGAGTCGGCCACGGCCGGCGGCCCGGCCGAGGGCACCCCCTCGACCTCGCTGGTCCTGGACCAGTTCGGCCGCAACCTCACCCAGGCGGCCCGCGAATCCAAGCTCGACCCGGTCATCGGGCGCGAGAAGGAGATCGAGCGGGTCATGCAGGTGCTCTCCCGCCGGACCAAGAACAACCCGGTGCTGATCGGCGAGCCCGGCGTCGGCAAGACCGCCGTCGTCGAGGGCCTGGCCCAGGCCATCGTCAAGGGCGAGGTGCCCGAGACCCTCAAGGACAAGCACCTCTACACCCTGGACCTCGGCGCGCTCGTCGCCGGCTCCCGCTACCGCGGTGACTTCGAGGAGCGCCTGAAGAAGGTCCTCAAGGAGATCCGCACCCGCGGCGACATCATCCTGTTCATCGACGAGCTCCACACCCTGGTGGGTGCGGGTGCCGCCGAGGGCGCGATCGACGCCGCCAGCATCCTCAAGCCGATGCTGGCCCGCGGTGAGCTCCAGACCATCGGTGCCACCACGCTCGACGAGTACCGCAAGCACCTGGAGAAGGACGCGGCCCTGGAGCGCCGCTTCCAGCCCATCCAGGTCGCCGAGCCGTCGCTGCCGCACACCATCGAGATCCTCAAGGGTCTGCGCGACCGGTACGAGGCCCACCACCGCGTCTCCATCACGGACGAGGCCCTCGTGCAGGCGGCCACCCTGGCCGACCGGTACATCTCGGACCGCTTCCTGCCGGACAAGGCGATCGACCTGATCGACGAGGCCGGCTCCCGGATGCGCATCCGCCGGATGACCGCGCCGCCGGACCTCCGCGAGTTCGACGAGAAGATCGCCGGTGTCCGCCGGGACAAGGAGTCCGCGATCGACTCCCAGGACTTCGAGAAGGCGGCCTCGCTCCGTGACACGGAGAAGCAGCTGCTGGCCGCGAAGACCAAGCGGGAGAAGGAGTGGAAGGCCGGCGACATGGACGTCGTCGCCGAGGTGGACGGCGAGCTGATCGCCGAGGTCCTCGCGACCGCCACCGGCATCCCGGTCTTCAAGCTGACCGAGGAGGAGTCCTCGCGACTGCTCCGCATGGAGGACGAGCTGCACAAGCGCGTCATCGGTCAGAAGGACGCCATCAAGGCCCTTTCCCAGGCCATCCGCCGTACGCGGGCCGGCCTGAAGGACCCGAAGCGTCCCGGTGGCTCGTTCATCTTCGCCGGCCCGTCCGGTGTCGGTAAGACCGAGCTCTCCAAGACGCTCGCCGAATTCCTCTTCGGCGACGAGGACGCGCTGATCTCCCTCGACATGTCGGAGTTCAGCGAGAAGCACACGGTTTCCCGTCTCTTCGGTTCGCCCCCCGGATACGTGGGCTACGAAGAGGGCGGCCAGCTCACCGAGAAGGTGCGCCGCAAGCCGTTCTCCGTCGTCCTCTTCGACGAGGTCGAGAAGGCCCACCCGGATATCTTCAATTCCCTTCTCCAGATCCTGGAGGACGGTCGTCTGACCGACTCCCAGGGCCGGGTCGTGGACTTCAAGAACACGGTCATCATCATGACGACCAACCTGGGTACGCGGGACATCTCGAAGGGCTTCAACCTGGGCTTCGCCGCCGTGGGCGACGTCAAGACCGGGTACGAGCGCATGAAGGCCAAGGTCAACGAGGAGCTGAAGCAGCACTTCCGCCCCGAGTTCCTGAACCGCGTCGACGACACGGTGGTCTTCCACCAGCTGTCGGAGGAAGACATCATCCAGATCGTCGACCTGATGATCGCGAAGGTGGACGAGCGGCTGAAGGACCGCGACATGGGCATCGAGCTCAGCGCGGAGGCCAAGCTGCTGCTCGCCAAGCGCGGCTACGACCCGATCCTGGGCGCCCGCCCGCTGCGCCGGACCATCCAGCGCGAGATCGAGGACATCCTGTCGGAGAAGATCCTCTTCGGCGAGCTGCGCCCCGGTCACATCGTGGTCGTCGGCAAGGAGGGTGAGGGCGAGACCGCCAAGTTCACCTTCCGTGGCGAGGAGAAGTCGGCGCTGCCGGACGTTCCCCCGATCGAGGCGACGGGCTCCGGCCCGGACCTGAGCAAGGGCGCGTAGCGCTCCGGACAGCCCACAGGGGCGGCCCCGGGACCTGTAGAGGTCCCGGGGCCGCCCCTTTTGCTGTGCGGCTTGCTGTCCAGCCGTGTGTCAGCCGTGTGCCGGCCAGGGGTCGCGAGGGCGGGACTTTGGTCCTGAAACGGACATTCCGATACCCCCCACCGGTGACAAGCCGCACAGGACAAATCGGACCTACTAGGTCATCCCGTAGATCCAATGAGGTATCCGGACGAACCCTTACCCCAGTCAGAAGGCGGTCAATAGGGGCGGAAGGCTCGGTGCCTGCTACGAGGTTCCGTAGTAATTGCGGCCTTTGAGAAGTAGGCCCGACTCGGGTTACCAAAGATGAGCCGGTTCCCCCGGCATTCCACATACCCCGTCCTCGGAGGACTCACACATGTCTGCGAAGCCCTTCCGTACCACCCGCATCCGCACCGCCGTCGTCGCCACCGGTATCGGTGCCGCCCTGGCCCTCGGAGCGGCCGGAACCGCTTTCGCCGCCGTGGCCCCCCAGACCCCGCTGACCGCCAAGCTCGTCGCCGCGCAGGCCGCCGCCCAGGCGAAGCCCGCCGCCGACACCGCGCAGAAGTCCGCGGCCTGGAAGAAGCCGGTGAAGGGCTACACGCTCACCGCGACCTTCGGCAAGGGCGGCAACATGTGGACCAGCAAGCACTCCGGCCAGGACTTCGCCGTTCCGGTCGGTACCCCGGTCAAGGCCGTGTCGGCCGGCACCGTGGTCAAGGCCGGCCCGAACGGCGGCGGCGACGGCCCGGCGTACGGCAACGCGGTCGTGATCAAGCACGCCAACAACACGTACTCGCAGTACGCGCACCTGTCGAAGATCCAGGTCAAGATCGGCCAGAAGGTCGCGGCCGACAAGCAGATCGCCCTCTCCGGCAACACCGGAAACTCCAGCGGTCCGCACCTGCACTTCGAGATCCGCACCACTCCGAACTACGGCTCCGCCGTGAACCCGGTCGCCTTCCTGCGCGCCGAGGGCGTGACGATCTAACCGATGAGCCAGGAGTGCGACGGCTTGATCTTCCGGTCGAGCTTGTTGTTCTTCAGCGCGGCCACCTGATCCGGGGCGAGGGCCTGGTTCCACACCCGGACGTGGTCGAGCGGACCGATCCAGGCGCCGCTCCAGATCCCGTGGTGCCGGGCCCGGCCCAGCTGTACCGGGCCCGGGCCCGACCAGATGCCGTTCGGCACCGCGGCCGTGCCGGCCGGCTTGTCGTCCACGTACAGGGCGATCGTCTTCTTCTCGGCGTCGTAGGTGCCGGTCAGCAGCGCCCACTCCTTGACGCCCTTCGAGGCGTCGCCGACGGCCTGCACCGCCGTGGAGGCCGCGCCCTTGTCGCCGGTCTGCACCCGGAACACCCAGGATTTCTTGCCGGCCGACTCCTCGAAGCCCAGCTCGAAGGAGTACGAGACGCCGTCGCCCTGGCTGATGGCCATCCGCGAACCCCGTTCGGACACGTTGAACGCGCGCGCCGAGACCGTGAAGCTCTTCGTGACGTCCACGGCCGGCTCGGCGCCCTGCCCGTAGGAGTTGGCGCTGCCCTTGAAGCGGGCCTCGCTCCGGTTGTCCAGCTTGGCCACCGCGGCGTCCGAACCGAGCGCGATGTGCAGCCTGCCGTTGCGGTCCCGCAGCTGATTGGGCTCGCCGTCCACCGTGGGCGAGTCGTTGTCGCCCGCGGGCTTGTCCCCGGGGTCGCCCGAGGGGCCGGGCGAGCCCGAGGCCACCACGTCCGGCGTGTCCGGAGAGTCTCCCGTGGTGCCCTGCCACACGAACCAGCCGCCGCCCGCCGCGAGTACGACGGCCAGTACGGCGGCCCCGATGACCAGCGCCTTCTTCTTGCCGCGCCGGGACTCGTTGCGGTCCGCCAGAGCCTGCCAGTCCGGCTCGTCGGTGGCCTGCAGCGGAAACGCCGCCGGCTGCTGCTGCCAGTCCGGCTGCGGCGCGGCCTGCTGCGGGAACCCCGCGGCCTCCGTGGGCAGCCCGGCGGCCCAGGCCTGCGGCTCGGGCTGCGGCTGCTGGTACGGGTTGGGCTGCCCGGCCTGCGGATACCCGTATCCGCCGGGCGTCTGCCCCGCCGGGTATCCGTAGCCGCCGTTCCCCGTCGCCGGGTCGGGCTGCGGGCTGCTCGTGCGATCCGTACCGTCAGTCATGGCACGGATGCTAGAACATCAGACTTGTCGGATGAACGCCCACCGGTACCGATCCGGACTCGACCGGCCCGCGGCGGCCCGGTGGGAGGGCATCACTGGGGCAGCTGGAGGATCGGGAAACTGCCGGTCGCCGTCGGTGCGTGCTCCGGCAGCCACAGCACCGCCACCGCTCCCGCCGCCTCGCCCGCCCGGTCCGTGCCACCCGGTCCCGCCACGTTACGGAACGTCAGGCGGGCGCCGAGCACCCGGGCTTGGCCGGCCGCGATGGTCAGCCCCAGCCCGTGGCCCACGCCCGCCCGGTCCGTCGAGCCGGTGCGGAACCGGCTCGGTCCGTCGCGCAGCAGGGCCTCCGGGAAGCCGGGCCCGTGGTCCCGTACGCGTACCACCCGGCCCTCGACGTCCACTTCGACCGGCGGTCTGCCGTAGCGGGCGGCGTTCGCGAGGAGGTTGCCCAGGATCCGCTCCAGCCGGCGCGGGTCGGTGCTGACTATCTCGTCCGCGACGATCCGGATGGAGGCCTCCGGCATCAGCGAGGCGACCCGGCGGCTGACGAACTCGCCCAGGGCCACGTCCTGGAGCTCGGCCCGCTCGGACGCGCTGTCCAGCCGGGCCACTTCCAGTACGTCCTCGACCAGCACCCGCATCGCCTGCGCCCGGTCCCGTACGAGCTCGGTGGGGCGGCCCGGCGGCAGCAGTTCCGCGGCCGTCAGCAGGCCGGTCACCGGGGTGCGCAGCTCGTGCGCGATGTCCGCGGTGACCCGGCGTTCGGCCTCCAGCCGTTCCTGGAGGGCGTCGGCCATGGCGTCCACGGCCCGCGCCAGATCGTCGGTCTCGTCCCGGACGACCCCGCCGACCGCGTCCCGCACCCGGACGTCGGGGTCGCCGTGCGCCACCCGGGTCGCGGCGGTCGCCGCCTTGCGCAGCCGTCGGGAGATCTGCCCGCCGATGAGCACGCCGAGCGCGGAGCCGCCGATGACCACCGAGAGCGAGCCGATGACCAGGGCCTGGTCCAGGTCGCGCATCATGTCGGCGCTCTCCCGGAACTGGCTGTGGATGGACAGCACCTGCCCGTTGCCGAGCGGCACCGCCGCCCACACCTCGGGAAGCGTGCGCCCGTTCTCCTGGACGTAGGTACCGCGCCGCCCGCCGCGTGCCTTGTCCCGCAGCGGGGCCGGCAGTTCCGGGTCGTTGATCTTGGCGCCCATCATCGGCTTGCGGCCGGCGTCGGCGTTGCGCGAGATGAACTGCACGCGGTCCAGCTGGACATTGCGCTGGTTTTCGAGCATCGACACCCGGGCGGCGCTGTGCACCACCAGGCTGAGCGCGAGCGCGATGAGGGCGCCCACGGCGGCGATGGCGAGTGTGATCTTCCAGCGGATGCCCGTGCGCAGAGTGAAGCGCTTCATCCCTTGAGCTTGTATCCGAACCCGCGGACCGTTTCGATCCGGTCCTGGCCGATCTTGGTGCGGAGCCGCTGGACGTGGACGTCCACGACCCGGGTGTCGCCGCCCCAGTCGTAGTCCCAGACCCGTTCGAGGAGCCGGTCGCGGGAGAGGACGGTGCCGGGGGCGGAGGAGAACTCCAGCAGCAGCCGCATCTCGGTCGGGGTCAGGGCCACCGGGTTCCCGGACTTGTGGACCTCCATGCCCTCGGTGTCGACCTCCAGGTCGCCGAAGGACAGCACCCCGCGTTCCCCGGCCGGGCCGGCCTCGCCGCCGCCGGGGCCGCCGGCGTGGCCGAAGCGGCGCAGCACGGCGCGGATCCGGGCCACCAGGACCGAGCCGTCGAAGGGCTTGGTGACGTAGTCGTCGGCGCCGGCCTCCAGGCCGAGCACCACGTCGATGCTGTCCGCCCGGGCGGACAGCATGATGACGGGCACCGTGGACTCGTCGCGGATGCGCCGGCAGAGACTGACGCCGTCCATGCCGGGGACCATCACATCGAGCAGGGCGATGTCGGGGCGGTTCGCGCGGAACGACTCCAGGCCCGACAGGCCGTCGGGCATGGCGGTGACCACGAACCCGTCGCGTTCCAGCGCCAGGGTCGTGGCCTCGCGGATGACGTCGTCGTCCTCGACGAACAGGACATGGGTCTCGGCCATTGCGGAAGCCTCGCCTCAGTTCTTCTGTGTCACGGCCGGGGCGGGCAGGGCGCCGCCGTCGACCACGTTGCTGTAGTCCGTGTGCACGCGGCTGAGCAGCGCGAACTTCTCGCCCGACCAGCGGTACGTGATGACGTCCTCCCCGGAGGGGTAGGCAAGGGTGTCGCTCTTGGCGTACACCGGCTTGCTGATCACCAGATCGCCCCGGTCGATCTCCGCGTAGACGGGTGGCTGCTCGTCCGCGAAGACGTTCTCGTACCGTCCGCCGTCCTCGCGGTACACGTAGGAGCCCAGACCCATCGCATCATCGCAGGACAGCACGTTGACGACGACATCGTCGACGTTGTTGCCGGTGATCTTCCCGTAGCTGACGTCGACCGGGTACTCCTTGCCCGCGCAGGGCTTGAGGTCCTGCTTGATCCCGGCGCTGACCTTCGGGTCCGCCTTGAGCAGCGCCACGGGGTCGATCTTCGCCATCGGCGAGGCCTCTACGCTGCCCCCGGGGGACGGGGTCGGCGCGGTCTTGGCCACGGCTTCCGAGCGGGCCGGACCGCCGTCCTTCAGGCCGGTCCCCCCGGTGGAGCACCCGACCACGAACAGCGCGGTGCCGACGAGGACCACCGTCCCCGTCGACACCAGTACCAGCGAACCTCTGCCGCTCAGGCCGCGCACCGCTCCCGCCCCTCGTCACGCACGTGGTCACCGCGCTCCAACGCTCGCATGTCCAGGTCGCGGCTCTCCAGCTCCTGCCGGAGGCGGGCCAGTGCCCGGTGCAGAGTGCTCTTCACGGTTCCCGCCGACATCCCGAGCGCCGCGGCCGTCTCCTCGGTGCTCATCTGCTCCCAGTGTCGCAGTACCACCACACTGCGCTGCTTGGGTGCGAGCACTTTCAGGATGTCCATCAGCAGGGCGCGGTCGGCGCGCTGCTCGGAGCCGTCCTCGATGCGGGCGTCCGGGAGCTGCTCGGTGGGGACCTCTTCGAGCTTGCGGGCGCGCCACCACTCGGTCCGGGTGTTGATCATCACGCGGCGGAGGTAGGCGTCGGCGAGGGACTTGTCGGCGATGCCGTCCCAGCGTCCGTAGGTCCGGACGAGCGCGGTCTGCAGGAGGTCCTGTGCGTCGGTCGGGTCCGGGACCAGGCGCCGGGCGCTGCGCAGCAGCGCGTCCTGCCGAGTGCGTACGTACTCTTCGAATTCGAGTACCTCGCCGTGCGCCATCTCAGACCGCCTCCGTTCCGTAACCGCTCTTCGTCCCCTGCTGATGGATTCGAAGGTACGGAGGGGTTGTCACGAGGCTGTGCGGTCCAGACTTCGGTGGGCGCACGGCTACCCATAGGTTGTGTAACAACGCCTTTGAGCTGCGGTTTCCGGTGGTGAAGCGGAATCCCAGACTCAGGTTTGGATCAGGTCCGGATCAGGTTCGGGGGAGGCGGTAGCTGCCGCCCTCGAGGGGTTCCACCAGGCCGTCGGAGACCAGCCCGTCGAGCGCCCGGGCCCGCTGGACCGGCTCGTCCCAGACCGCGTCGAGAGCCGCCTGCGGAACCGGGCCGACCGCTTCCCGCAGTACGGCGAGCAGCTTGCCGCGGACCTGCCGGTCGGTCCCGGCGTACGTCTGGCCCCGCCGGGCCGGCCCCTCGTGCGGCGGCTTCCCGGCCAGCCGCCAGGCGCACAGACCGGCGACCGGGCAGCGGGCGCAGTCCGGGTTCTTCGCCGTGCACACCAGGGCGCCGAGCTCCATGGAGGCGGCGGCCCAGCGGGCGGCCGTGTCCTCGTCCTCGGGCAGCAGGGCCCGGGCGAGCCGCCGCTCGGCGGCGGTGGTGGCGTTCGGCGGGTACTCGACGCCGGTCGCGGTCCGGGCGAAGACCCGGCGGACGTTGGTGTCCAGCACCGCGTGCCGCTGCCCGTACGCGAAGGAGGCCACCGCGGCGGCCGTGTACTCGCCGATCCCGGGCAGCGCGAGCAGCTGTGCGTGCTCCCGCGGTACGTCGCCCCCGTGGCGTTCCGTTATGGCCACGGCCGCGCCGTGCAGGCGCAGGGCACGGCGCGGGTAGCCGAGCCGGCCCCAGGCGCGGACGGCCTCGCCGGGCGGTTCGGCGGCCAGATCGGCGGGCCGGGGCCAGCGGGCCAGCCACTGCTCGTATACCGGCAGGACCCGCTTGACCGGGGTCTGCTGGAGCATGAACTCGCTGACCATGACCCCCCAGGGGCCGGCCTCGGGGCGGCGCCAGGGCAGGTCGCGGGCGTGCTGGTCGAACCAGGCGATGACGGGGGAGTGGAGCGCGTGCGCGCTGTCGGCGTCGAGGGCAGGAGTCGCAGAGGTCGCAGTCATGGCACTCCGCATCCTGGCACGGATCAGGTGCGGTGTGCCGGGCCCGGACCGGTGAACCAGACGGCCGGAGCGATGCCGCTGTGACGCATGGTGATGATGAGCCGACTGGTCGGACCGGCCAGGACCATCATGAGGAGCGCGGCCAGCGAGCCGCCCAGCAGCAGACCCATGGCGACGTCGTGCGGGTAGTGGACGCCGACGAACACCCGGGAGAAGGCCATCAGCAGGGCCATCGGCACGGTCAGCAGTGCCAGGCGGGGGGCTGCCAGCGCGAGGGCGATGGCGGCGGCCCCGGCGATCGCCGAGTGGTTGCTCGGGAAGGACCAGTCACCGGTGACCGGGCACTCGATCAGTGAACGTGCGGCGCCGGCGACCGCCCGGCAGGGGCGTTCCTCGCGCACCGTGGACTTGACGGCTTCCGAACCGACGTACGCGAGGGCGGTGACGAGCGGTGCGAGGACGGCGAGCGCGACCGCCCGCGGGTCGCGGGCGCGGGAACGCCACCACAGGGAGAGGAAGAGCACCCCGAAGAGGAGCAGCCCCAGCTCGGTCCAGAGCTCGGCGAGCGTCTGGGTCCAGCCGGGGGTGGTCCGGGCGAAATCGGTGATGTCTCGGTAGAGGTCGGAGCTGTCCATGGTCACCGACAGTACGTAAAACGGACTAACGTCTGCATCATGCGGATGGCCGGTTCGGGCGGGTTCCGGATACCTCTCCAGGATGATCATCGCCAAATCTCGCCCGCCGCCCGGCATGTGGGGCACTGATCGGCTCCCGGACTCTCGTAAAGTTCCCTTCGTGGGATCTCTGCGCAATCCGGTCGGGCCGCTTCCCTCCTCCATCTACTGGCGACGGAGGGCAGTTCTGGCATCCGTCGTGGCACTGCTCGCGCTGCTCGCCGTATGGACCGTCAGTTCCGGTGGCGGGAAGGTGAGCAACGACGGCAAGGGCTCCGGCGGCCCTGATCCGATCGCCTCGATCACCCCGGGTGCACCCGGCAAGGGTCCGGCGATCAGTCAGGCGCCGGGCGGACGCGACGAGTCGGGCGGCAGCGTCGGCTCGGGTACCGGCGGCTCCGGTTCCGCGGCGGGCGCCGGGAGCGGGACCGGCACCGGCAAGAACGGCGAGCCGGGCGGCGGCGCGGGCGGCGGCTCGAGCTCCGGCTCCGGCAACGGCACGGGCACATCGGCCGGTTCCGGCGGCAGCTCGGCGCAGGTCCCGGCCGACTCCGGGCTTCCCACCTGTGCGCCCAACGCACTCCAGTGGGAGATCAAGAGCGCGAAGAACGAGTACGAGGCCAATGAGCGGCCTCGCCTCGACCTGGTCGCGCGCAATGTCTCCGGCACCACCTGCAAGGTGGATCTCGGCCCCAAGCAGGCCGTGCTGACCATCCTTCAGGCCAGCGTCACCAAGGCCGTCTGGTCCTCCGACCACTGCCCGGCCGGCGCGGGGAACGTCTTCTACCGGCTGCCCGCCAAGGGCGAGACCAGCCAGTCGCTGGAATGGGACCGCAAGTTCAGCGCCGCCGACCGGTGCGGCACGCCGCCCGAGGGCAGCGCGGTCCCGGACACGTACGTCGTCGAGGTCAAGTCCCCGGGCATGCCGGTGGCGCGGACCTCGTTCGTCCTGAAGTCGGACTGACCCATGCACATACGTACGCGGATACAGGCCGCGGTACTCGCGGCCGTCGCCGTCGTGGCGGCGGTCGGCTGCTCCCACCCGCTCGCGGACCTCGGCCCGCTGCCCCCGAGGTACTCGGGGCCGCCGCTGGAGGCTGACCTGGTGGTGCGGGAGCTGAGCGAGTCCCTCGGCGAGGCGGGGCTGGGCCTGGTGCGGGCCTCTCAGGTGCACATCCCGACCCAGTGCACCGAGCACCTGACCGGCACGTACCCGGCGGCCACGGCCGACGCGGCGCTCAAGGACGGCTTCTCCCGGGCACGGAAGCGCGGCTGGCAGGACGGACCGGATATGCGCCCGGCGCTGACCCTGAGCAAGGGCAACTGGACGGCGATGGCGCAGCCGGCGGGCGACAACGGGGACGACTCCGGTAACACGACGATCCTGGTGACCCTGGTGTGCTACGGCTCCACGTCGAAGCCGCTGCCGAACAGCCCGTCCCCGGCTCCGTCACCGACCGCGGACGATGACTACGAGAACGACGACTACGAGGACGACCCGGACCTGACCTAGACGTACCGCTCCAGGATCGAGGACTCGGCCAGCCGGGACAGGCCCTCCCGGACGCTGCGCGCCCGCGCCTCGCCGACTCCGTCGACGGTCTGCAGGTCGTCCACGCTCGCCGCGAGCAGCTTCTGCAGTCCGCCGAAGTGCTCGACCAGCCGCTCGATGATCGCGCCGGGCAGTCGCGGAACCTTCGCCAGCAGCCGGTAGCCGCGCGGGGAGACCGCCGAGTCCAGGGTCTCCGGGGAGCCGGTGTAGCCGAGCGCGCGGGCCACGATGGGCAGCTCCAGCAGCTCCGCGTGGGTCAGCGCGTCCAGCTCGGCGAGCGCCTCGTCCACGGTGCGGGAACGCTTCGCCGTGGGCTCCGGCACGTAGTCGCGGATGACGAGCTCGCGCTCCTGCTCGATCCCGACGGTCAGCTCGTCGAGCTGGAGGGACAGCAGCCGGCCGTCGGTGCCGAGCTCCACCACGTACTCGGCGATCTCGGTGGCGATCCGGCGGACCATTTCCAGCCGCTGCCCGACCGCCGTCACATCGCGGACGGTGACCAGGTCCTCGATCTCCAGCGCCGACAGGGTGCCGGCGACCTCGTCGAGGCGCAGCTTGTAGCGCTCCAGGGTGGCCAGTGCCTGGTTGGCGCGGGACAGGATCGCCCCGGACTCCTCCAGGACCCGGCGCTCCCCGTCCACGTACAGGGCGATGAGCCGCATGGACTGGGACACCGAGACGACCGGGAACCCGCACTGCTTGGACACGCGGTCGGCGGTCCGGTGCCGGGTGCCGGTCTCCTCGGTCGGAATCGAGGCGTCCGGCACCAGCTGGACTCCGGCCCGGAGGATCTTGGTGATGTCCTTGTCGAGGATCAGCGCGCCGTCGAGCTTGCAGAGCTCGCGCAGCCGGGTCGCGGTGAACTCCACGTCCAGCACGAAACCGCCGGTGCACATGGCTTCCACGGCCTTGTCCATACCGAGGACGATCAGGCCGCCGGTGTTGCCGCGGACGATCCGCTCCAGGCCGTCACGCAGGGCCTGACCAGGGGCGACGGCGGTCAGTGACGCGCGCATCAGCGCGTCGTGCTTGGAGCTTGCGCCGGACTTCCCGGGTGCTGCTGCCCCGTCCTTGGCTGCCACTGCACTCCTCCGGTCGCGGGTTGCGCCGCCGGGCCCCGCGTGCGCGGGGAGTGGGCGGACCGGCACAAAGTCTACCGGCGCATGCCATGGCCCTGCCGGTGGTTACCGCGGAGCCACCGCACGGGACCCCGCCCCGGCCCGCCGGCCACGCCCACCTGCGGGCCGAAACCCGGCTCCGCGGCGCTGCGGCTATGCCCGCCCGCGGGCCGAAACCCGGCTCCGCTGGTGTACGGAGCCGTGGTCCGCCTGCCCCGGGCTCGGCCCGCGCCCCCTATTCCGCCTTGGCTGGGCGGCGGCTGCGGGGGAGGACCCGTAGTGCGTCGCCCATGTCCGCGACCTCGGTCACCTTCATGCCCGCCGGCACCTTGCCCGGGTCCGAGGGGACCAGCGCGTGCGTGAAGCCCAGCCGGTGTGCCTCCGCCAGCCGCCGCTGGACGCCCGTCACCCGCCGGACCTCGCCGGCCAGGCCCACCTCACCGATGGCGACCAGGTTCTTCGGCAGCGGGACGTCGCTCGCGGCCGAGGCCAGGGCCAGCGCGATCGCCAGGTCCGCGGCCGGCTCGGTCAGCTTCACCCCGCCCACCGTGGCGCTGTAGATGTCCCGCTTGCCGAGCGCGGTGATCCGGCCGCGCTGCTCCAGGACCGCCAGCATCATCGAGACGCGGGAGGTCTCCAGGCCCGAGGTGGTGCGCCGGGGGGACGGGATCTGCGAGTCCACCGTCAGCGCCTGCACCTCGGCGACCAGCGGGCGCTTGCCCTCCAGGGTCACCGTCAGACAGGTCCCCGGGACGGCCTCGGCCCGGCGGGTCAGGAACAGCCCGCTCGGGTCGGCGAGCCCGGTGATCCCCTCGTCGTGGAGCTCGAAGCAGCCGACCTCATCCGTGGCCCCGTACCGGTTCTTGACCCCGCGCACGAGCCGCAGCCGGGCATGCCGGTCGCCCTCGAAGCTCAGCACCACATCCACCAGGTGCTCCAGCAGCCGCGGTCCGGCGATCGCCCCGTCCTTCGTCACATGGCCGACCAGCAGCGTGGACATGCCGCGCTCCTTGGAGGCCCGGATGAGCGCGCCGGCCACCTCCCGCACCTGGGCCATGCCGCCCGGCGCCCCGTCGATCTCGGGCGAGGCGATGGTCTGTACGGAGTCCAGGATCAGCAGGGACGGCTTCACCGCGTCCAGATGCCCCAGCACCGCCGACAGGTCCGTCTCCGCCGCCAGATACAGGTGGTCGCTGAGCGCGTTGATCCGGTCGGCCCGCAGCCTGACCTGGCTGGCCGACTCCTCGCCCGTCACATAGAGCGTGCGGTGCGCGTCGCTCGACGCCTTCGCCGCGACGTCCAGCAGCAGGGTCGACTTCCCCACGCCCGGCTCGCCGGCCAGCAGCACCACGGCCCCGGGCACCAGCCCGCCGCCGAGCACCCGGTCCAGCTCGTCCACTCCGGTCGACCGTGCGGTCGCCTGCCGCCCGTCCACCTGTCCGATCGGCACCGCCGCGGTGGAGACGCGCCCCGCCGCGGTGGTCCGCACGGCGGGCGCACCCTGCTCCTCGACGGTCCCCCAGGCCTGGCATTCGGGACACCGCCCGAGCCACTTCGCGGTGGTCCAGCCACACTCGGTGCAGCGGTAGGACGGCCGGTCCTTGGCGGATGATCGGGATGTACGGGCAGCCATGCGCCCCACGGTAACGGGCGGCACCGACAGCGCAGGGCGCGGTGGGCAACCGCAGACGCTCCGGGCGCTTCGGACGTCAGGACACGTGTCCTGTTTTGTGCGATCTGGTCACCCGTAAGGATTAAAAGTGCTGAAGGCTTCCGGGCCGTCACCGGCGCGCCGCCTACGGTCGCCGGGTGACCAGCAGCAGTCAGGCACAACCCGCCCCGCACTCCGGCGCACACCGGGCGCACGGGCGCGCGCTCCCCGAGGGGGAACAGCCGCCCGCTTCCCCGCACGAGCCGTATCTGGATGGCCTGTTCACGTACTGCCTTTCGGTGCTGTGCGATCACGGGGCCGCCGTCGAGGTGCTGGCCGAGGTGCTGGCCGTGGCCGAGCGGTACCCCGGGCGATGTCCCGGCGAGGGCGAGCGGCGGGCCTGGCTGTACGCCCTGGCGCGCTGGGCCTGCCTGCGCAGGCTCGCGGAACAGCGGCGGGTGCGGCACGTCAGCAGGCAGGGCGGTCGCCGGGGCCGGCCGGGGGCGGGCGTCGGGGCGCACGGCGCGGGGCGTGCGCCGGAGCAGCAGGGGCGCACAGAGGCGCACAAGCCGGCGGCCCAAGCGGCCGAAGCCGAGGCCGTCGAGGCTGCGGAAGCCGCCGAAGCCGCGGAAGCCGCCCGGCAGCGGGCCGAACTCGCCCGGCTCGCCTGGCCCGAAGCCGCCGGTACCACGCCCGAACAGCGGGAGGCGCTGGAACTGGCCGTCCGCCACCGCTTGGCGGTGCCGGAACTCGCCGCCGTGCTCGGCACCGCCCCGGCCACCGCCCGCGAGCTGCTCTCCGGTGCCGCCTGCGAGGTCGAGCGGACCCGCGCCGCCCTCGCCGTCGTGGAGACCGGCTGCTGCCCCGCCGTCGCCCGCCTCACCGGCGACAGCCAGCTGCTGCTGTCCAGTACCCTCCGTGCCGAGCTGGTCCGGCACGTGGACGACTGCCCGCGCTGCCGCCGGGTCGCCGAACGGGTCGGGGCCGCCGCGCCCTGGCCCGGCTCCGGCGGCACCCGCACCGCCGCCCTGCCCCTGGTCCCGGCGCCCCGGCGGGCCGTCCACGCGGCAGCGCTCGGCGCCACCCGCTCCGGCCGGTCCGCCGCCCCCCGCTTCACCCGGACCGGGTTCCCGATGGACCCCAAGGACCGGGCGGCCCGCCGCAACCGGTTCCGGGCCGGGGCCGTCACCACCACCGTGGTGGCCACCGTGGTCGCCGCGCCCGTGCTGGCCCTGTGGGCCGCCTACCGGGGCGCGCCGAGCACCGAGGAACCGACGGCCGGCGGCGCCACCCGGATCTCGGCCAGCGAATCGGAGATCCCGGCCCGCGCGGACGGCCGCCGGCACACCGGGTACGAGAACGCCGGCAACACGGCCCGCACCGGCGCCGAGCCGGGTTTCCTGCGGGCGGGCCGGACCTCCGACGTGTCCGTCGAGGTGATCAGCACCGGCGGCGCCACCACCCCGCTGCGCCCGGGCGGCCCCGGCCGGATCGAGGCCGACGCGGTGTCCCGGGGCGGTACGACGTATCTCCTGCTCACCGCCTCCGGCGGCGCCCCGGTGGACTGGCGGCTCCGGTCGGACGCGCCCTGGCTGCGGGTCAGCCAGGCCTCGGGCACGCTCGCGCCCGGCGAATCGATCACTCTGCTGATCACCGTGGACCCGTACGGCCAGCCGCCCGGGCCGTGGCGGGCCCGGGTCGGCGTCGATCCGGGCGGCGCGGTCATCGCCATCCAGGGCCGGGGCCATCTGGCCCCGCAGCCGTCGGGGCAGCCCACCCCGGCTCCGCAGCCGACCCCGGAGCCGACGCCCACCCCGACCCCGGAGCCGACGCCCACGCCCACCCCGGAGCCGACGCCGACCCCGACTCCGACCCCGGAACCCAGTCCGCAGCCCTCCGAAGGAACGGTTTCCCCGTCCCCGCAGCCGTCACCGCCCGCCGGCTGACCCGGCTGACCCAACGGACGCCGGAGCCAGGGAACGGCTCAGGCCACCGGGTCGGCCGGATGCGGAGCCATCGGCAGCAGCGAGGCCAGCCGGGCCTCGCACAGCTCGACCAGCGCGTCGTACCCCGCCTTGCCCATCAGCTCGATCAGCTCCGCCCGGTACGACACGTAGACCGGCTGGCCCGCGCCGTGCGCGGAAGTGGCCGACGTGCACCACCAGTGCAGGTCGTGGCCGCCCGGACCCCAGCCGCGCCGGTCGTACTCGCCGATCGACACCTGGAGCACCCGGGTGTCGTCGGGCCGCTCGATCCACTCGTACGTCCGCCGGATCGGCAGCTGCCAGCACACGTCCGGCTTGGTCTCCAGCGGCTCCTTGCCCTCCCGCAGGGCCAGGATGTGCAGCGAGCAGCCGGCCCCGGCCGGGAACCCGGGCCGGTTCAGGAAGATGCACGCGCCCTTCCAGCGGCGGGTCTGCTTGTCGCCGTCGTCGTCGAGCTGGGTCCACCCCGTCTCGCTGCCCACATCGTGGAACTCCCACAGCTCCGGGGTGAGCCGTGCCACGTGCTGTGCGACGCGCTTCTCGTCGTCATCGTCGGAGAAGTGCGCGCCGAGCGTGCAGCAGCCGTCCGAGGCCCGTCCGGCCTTGATGCCCTGGCAGCCGCTGCCGAAGATGCAGGTCCAGCGGGAGGTCAGCCAGGTCAGGTCACACCGGAAGACCTGCTCTTCGTCGGCGGGGTCCGGGAACTCCACCCAGGCCCGGGGGAAGTCCAGGCCCTTCTCGTCGCCCGCCGCAGCGGCCGACGCGGACGGCCCGGCGGCCTGCCCGGCGGTCCCGGCGGTCTTGACGGGCTTCTTCTTCGTCTTGGCCTTCTTCGTATTTGGCACAAACCCAAGCCTAAGCGCCCCTTACGTCACCCATCCGCGTTCGTGCCAGTAGCGTTTCGCGTATGAGACTCGGTGTCCTTGATGTGGGTTCGAATACGGTCCATCTGCTGGTGGTGGATGCGCACCCCGGCGCGCGCCCGCTGCCGGCGCACTCGCACAAGGTGGAACTGCGCCTGGCGCAGCTCCTCGACGAGCACGGCGCGGTGAGCCCGGAGGGCGTGGAGCGCCTGGTCTCGGTCATCACGGAAGCGGTGCAGGCGGCCGAGGACAAGGGCTGCGAGGAGGTCCTGCCGTTCGCGACCTCCGCGGTCCGGGAGGCCACCAACGCCGACGAGGTCCTGGACCGGGTCAAGGCCGAGACCGGGGTCGACCTCCAGGTGCTCAGCGGGGAGGACGAGGCCCGGCTCACCTTCCTCGCCGCCCGCCGCTGGTTCGGCTGGTCCGCCGGGAAACTGCTGATCCTCGACATCGGCGGGGGCTCACTGGAGATCGCTAAGGGCCTGGACGAGGACCCGGACGTGGCCGTCTCGCTACCGCTGGGCGCCGGCCGGCTCACCGCGGGCTGGCTGCCCGGCGACCTGCCGGACCCGGCGGACGTCAAGGCGCTGCGCCGCCATGTGCGGGCGCAGATCGCCCGTACGGTCGGCGAGTTCAACCGCTTCGGGGCGCCGGACCGCGTGGTGGGGACCTCGAAGACCTTCAAGCAGCTGGCCCGGATCGCGGGTGCGGCCCGGTCGACGGAGGGTCTGTACGTGCAGCGGGGGCTGACCCGCAAGGCGCTGGAGGAGTGGGTGCCGCGGCTGGCGGGGATGACCACCGGCCAGCGGGTGGCCCTGCCGGGCGTGTCGGAGGGCCGGGCGGGGCAGCTGCTGGCGGGCGCGCTCGTTGCCGAGGGGACCATGGATTTGTTCGGGGTGGACGAGCTGGACGTCTGCCCCTGGGCGCTGCGCGAGGGCGTCATCCTGCGCCGCCTGGACCACCTGCCGGCACCGAGCCCGGAGCCGATCGTTCCGTAGCCGCGGCAGCCGTCGCAGCCCTTGCAGCCCCGCGCAGCCCGTCGGCCCGGCCGCAGCCGGGCGGGGGCCGGACCCGTACCCTGTCTCCGTGGCAGAACCAGTCCGGATCCCCGACGCGAAGGTCGCGTTGTCCACCGCCTCGGTCTACCCCGAGTCCACGGCGACCGCCTTCGAGATCGCCGCGCGCCTCGGCTACGACGGTGTCGAGGTGATGGTCTGGACGGACCCGGTCAGCCAGGACGTCGAGGCCCTGCGCCGGCTCTCCGAGATCCACCAGGTCCCGATCCTGGCCGTGCACGCCCCCTGCCTCCTGATCACCCAGCGGGTGTGGTCCACCGACCCGTGGACCAAGCTGCAGCGGGCCCAGGCCGCCGCCGAGCGGCTCGGCGCGTCCACCGTGGTCGTCCATCCGCCGTTCCGCTGGCAGCGCCAGTACAGCCGTGACTTTGTGACCGGCATCTGGCGGATGGCCGACGAGACCGACGTCCGGTTCGCCGTCGAGAACATGTACCCGTGGCGCTACCGCGACCGCGAGATGCTCGCGTACGCACCCGAGTGGGACGTCACCAAGGACGACTACCGGCACTTCACGGTCGACCTCTCGCACACCGCCACCGCCCGCACCGACGCCACCGCGATGGTCGACCGGATGGGGGACCGGCTCGCCCACGTCCACCTCGCGGACGGCAACGGCTCCGCCAAGGACGAGCACCTCGTGCCCGGGCGCGGCAGCCAGCCCTGTGCCGAGCTGCTGGAACGGCTGGCCCTGAACGGGTTCGACGGCCATGTGGTGATCGAGGTCAACACCCGGCGCGCCATGTCCTCCGCCGAGCGCGAGGCGGACCTCGCCGAGGCCCTGGCCTTCACCCGGCTCCACCTCGCCAGCGCGGGCGCCGCCGCCCCGCACCGGGTCCCGCGCCCGTGACCGGCGTACCGGAGGGGTCGGACGTACCGGAGGGGCAGGACGTACCCGAGGGGCAGGACGTGCCGAAGCGGCCTCGGCGCGGCCCCGGCCGGCCGCCCCGCGACGAGGCGGACGACGGCCCGAGCACCCAGGAGCGGATCCGCCTCGCCGCCCGCGAGGTGTTCGCCGAGCGCGGCTACGACAAGACCTCCGTCCGCGGGGTGGCGAAGGCCGCCGGCGTCGACCCGGCCCTGGTCCACCACTACTTCGGGACCAAGGACGACCTCTTCGCCGCCGCCATCGAAATGAGCATGGAGCCCGCCCTGGTCGTCCCGGCCATCCTGGCGACCGGCCCCGACGGCATCGGCGAGCGGCTCGCCCGCTACTTCCTCGGCGTGTGGGAGAACCCGGTGACGCGGGCCCCGCTGCTGGCGGTCATCCGGTCCGCGCTCACCCACGAGGCGGCGGCGAAGGTGCTGCGCCGGCTGGTGCTGCGCCGGGTGCTGGAGCGGGTCGCGGCCGACCTCAACGTGCCCGACCCCACCTTCCGTGCCGAGCTCGCCGCCTCCCACATGGTGGGCATCGCGATCCTGCGGTACGTGCTCGAAGTCGAGCCGCTCGCCTCCGCCGACCCGGAGGCGATCGTGGCCCTGGTGGCCCCGACCCTGCAGCGGTACCTGACAGAGGAGTGAGGCGGTCCCGGCGCGGCCCTGACCGGGGCCGGGGCGGCGGACGTGGGCCGCAGCGGCGCGGTGACCGCTGACTGAGCCCGGCGTCCCGCCATCCGGACACCGCGTCCGCATCCTGAAGCCGGGGGCGTAATCTCGTAAACAGCCATGCAGTCGCATTCTGCTCGTATTCCGCTCTATGGGGAGTGAACCCGATGCCCGAGCTGAGGTCCCGCACCGTCACCCACGGCCGCAACATGGCGGGCGCACGAGCCCTGATGCGTGCATCGGGCGTAGCGAGCGAGGACATCGGCAAGCCGATCATCGCGGTCGCCAACTCCTTCACCGAGTTCGTCCCCGGGCACACCCACCTGGCCCCGGTCGGCCGGATCGTCTCCGACGCCATCCGGGCCGCGGGCGCCATCCCCCGCGAGTTCAACACCATCGCGGTGGACGACGGCATCGCCATGGGCCACGGCGGCATGCTGTACTCCCTGCCCTCCCGCGACCTGATCGCGGACTCGGTGGAGTACATGGTGGAAGCCCACTGTGCCGATGCGCTGATCTGCATCTCCAACTGCGACAAGATCACCCCCGGCATGCTGATGGCCGCCATGCGCCTCAACATCCCGGTGGTCTTCGTCTCCGGCGGCCCGATGGAGGCCGGCCAGGCCACCCTCGTCGACGGCACCGTCCGCAAGCTCGACCTGATCAACGCGATCGTCGACGCGGTGAACGAGAACGTCTCCGACGAGGACGTCCTCCGCATCGAGGAGAACGCCTGCCCGACCTGCGGCTCCTGTTCCGGCATGTTCACCGCCAACTCGATGAACTGCCTGGCCGAGGCCATCGGCCTGGCCCTCCCCGGCAACGGCTCGGTCCTCGCCACCCACACCGCCCGCCGCGCCCTGTACGAGAACGCCGGCCGCACGGTCGTGGAGATCACCAAGCGGTACTACGAGCAGGACGACGAGTCCGTCCTGCCCCGCAACATCGCCACCCGCCAGGCCTTCGAGAACGCCATGGCCCTGGACATCGCGATGGGCGGCTCGACGAACACGATCCTGCACCTGCTGGCCGCGGCCCAGGAGGCCGGCCTCGACTACGACCTCAAGGACATCGACGAGGTCTCGCGCCGCGTCCCGTGCCTGGCGAAGGTCGCGCCGAACGTCGCGCCCGGCGGCACGTACTACATGGAGGACGTGCACCGCGCCGGCGGCATCCCCGCCATCCTCGGCGAGCTGCACCGCGGCGGCCTGCTCAACAAGGACGTCACAACGGTCCACTCGGACAACCTGGAGGACTGGCTGGCGCAGTGGGACGCCCGCTCCGGCACCGCCTCCGAGGTGGCCATGGAGCTGTGGCACGCGGCTCCCGGCTGCAAGCGCTCCGCGACCGCCTTCTCCCAGTCCGAGCGCTGGGAGACCCTGGACCTCGACGCCGCGGGCGGCTGCATCCGCTCCGTGGAGCACGCGTACTCCAAGGACGGCGGCCTCGCGGTGCTGCGCGGCAACATCGCCGAGGACGGCTGTGTCGTGAAGACGGCCGGCGTGGACGAGTCGATCTGGACCTTCGAGGGTCCGGCGGTGGTCTGCGAGTCCCAGGACGAGGCCGTCGAGAAGATCCTCTCCAAGAAGATCAAGGAAGGCGACGTGGTCGTCATCCGCTACGAGGGCCCGCGCGGCGGCCCCGGTATGCAGGAGATGCTCTACCCGACCTCCTTCCTCAAGGGCCGCGGCCTGGGCAAGGCCTGCGCACTGATCACGGACGGCCGCTTCTCCGGCGGCACCTCGGGCCTGTCCATCGGCCACGCCTCCCCGGAGGCGGCCTCGGGCGGCACGATCGCCCTGGTCGAGGACGGGGACCGGATCCGCATCGACATCCCGAACCGCTCGATCGACCTGCTCGTCTCCGACGAGGAGCTGGCGGCCCGCCGCGAGGCGCTCGGCGGGGTGTACGCCCCGAAGAACCGCGAGCGGAAGGTGTCGGCGGCGCTGCGTGCCTACGCGGCGATGGCGACCAGCGCGGACAAGGGAGCGGTCCGCGACGTGAGCCTTCTCTACTGACAGAGCTGTAGGCGACGGACAGATCCGTAAGCGCTACCGGCCGGGTGCTACCAGCCGGCCGGGTCCGCGCCGGTCACCGCGAACACGGAGCCGTCGGGGGCGGTGGCAAAGACCCGGCCCCCGGCGACCACCGGCGCGGGCCGGGTCCCGGCATAGGTGTTCCGGCCGGTGCCCATCCGCGGGTCGGTCTGCCCCACCGGACGCCCGGTGGCCGCGTCCACGGCCAGCAGCCGACCGTCCGCCGCGGTCAGGTGCACCCGGCCGTCCGCGAAGACCGGCCGGGACGCCACGCTCAGGCCCGTCTCCAGCCGCCACTTCTCGCCCTGCCCGCCGAGGGCCACCAGGGTGCCCGAGGTCCCGAACAGGTACACCGTCCCGTCTGCCCCGACCTCGGCCTGAGCCTGTACCAGCGGGGCGGTGAGCGGGATCTCCCGGACCGCCCGGGTGCGCAGGTCGACCCGGAGGACGGCCCGGGTCGAGGAGCGGACGTCGGTCACCGGCAGGTACAGCCCGTCCCCGGCCACCCCGGCCGGGCCGGCCGATCCGGGGGCCCCGAGCTGCCACAGCACCCGCCCGTCGGCCGGGTCGACCGCCGAGATGCGGGTCGAGGTGCCGTCGGGGCCGGGCGTGGCCACGTACACGGTGGTCCGTCCCGATTCCGGCGGGCCGGGCCACCACAGGGATCCCACCCCGGCCACCCGCTTGGTCCACCGGGCGGTGCCGGTGGCCGCATCCAGCGCGGTGACCGATCCGTCCACGGCCGCGATCAGCACCTGCGCCCCGGCCGGTACGACCTTCGCGCCTGCGGGCAGTTCCTTCCGCCAGCGCTGCCCGCCGGTCGCCGGGTCCAGGGCCTGGAGGAGTCCGCTGCCGTCGGCGACGGCGAGGACGAGCCCGCCGGCGTGCTGCGGGGCGGTGTGCTGCGCGGTGCTCCCGGCCTTCCCGGTGTCGGCCACGGTCCACCGCTTCGAGCCGTCGGCCGGGTCCACCCGGGCGGCGGTCACCCCCAGACCCGAGCAGTACAGGGCCCCGTCCGCCCAGGAGCAGGCCGGGGCCTGGTTCGCCGCCCGCTGCGGGCCCAGCTGCGCCGTCCACGGGGCGAACGCCTCGGGCCCGGGCCGCTCCCGGGCCGCCGCCACGGTTCCGGTCGGCTCCTCGGCCGTACGGAGCTGGAGGTAGCCGCCGACCGCGCCGCCGGTGAGCAGCAGCCCCAGCGTCACCGCCAGGGCGACGGCGGTCCGCCGCCGCAGCCGGCGCCCGCCGCCGGCCGGCTCCCCCGTCGCATCCGCCGCGTCCGCCGGGATCCGCCGGTGGGTGACCTCCTCGGCCACGGCCACGGCCGGCCGGCGCGGCTGCGGGATGAAGGCCCGGGTGTCCTCGGAGGTCGGGTACGCCGCCGCGCGCAGGGCGACGATCAGCTCGTCGGCGGACGGCCGGTCCGCCGGATCCTTGGCGAGACAGCGCCCGACGATCACCGCGAGCTGCGCCGGCACCCCGGTCAGATCGGGCTCGCTGTGCACCACCTGGTACGCGACGATGTAGGGACTGTCGGAGTCGAAGGGTCCGCGCCCGGTGGCCGCGTGCACCAGCACCGCACCCATCGCGAACACGTCCGCCGCCGGCCCGACCTCCCGCGGGCGCTGGAACTGCTCGGGTGCCATGAACGGCGGGGTCCCGATCAGCTTCCCGGTTTCCGTCCGCAGATCACTGTCGTAGGGCCGGGAGATCCCGAAGTCGATCACCTTCGCGCCGTCGGCCGCCATCAGTACGTTGCTCGGCTTCAGGTCCCGGTGCACCACCCCGGCCCGGTGGATGTCGCGGAGTGCCTCCGCCAGCCCCGCGCCGAGCCGGGCCAGCTCGGGCCCCGTCAGCAGCCGCTCCCGCGCGCGCTCGGCGAGCGTCGGCGCGTCGATGAACAGGGTGGCCATCCAGGGCCGCTCGGCATCGGGGTCGGCATCCACGACCGGAGCGGTGAAGGCGCCGCTGACCCGCCGCGCGGCGGCGATCTCCTGCCGGAACCGGGCCCGGAACTCGGGATCCACCGCGTGTTCGGCGTGGACGACCTTGACGGCGAGTTTCAGCCCGGAGGCCGAGGTGGCCAGATGGACGACGCCCATGCCGCCGGAACCGAGCACGGATTCCAGCCGGTACTGCCCGGCGTACTCGGGAAATCCGGCCTGCTCCGCACGCAACGACTGCATGGCCCACCACCCCCGCGGGAGCCTAGTCGATGGGCCGTACGATTCCTCGGCAGCCTGCTACCCTGCGCGAGTTGCCGAGCGGAACGCTCAACGGGGGAGATGCACATGTCGGTTGAGAACGAACTGAACCAGCCCGAAGCCGTGGCCGAAACCAGTGCCACCGCGGGCGGCGGCTACCCGTCGTTCCCGGTCGCCCCCGGCTACCGGGTGAACGTCCGCAGCGGACCCGGCACCAACTACTCCGTCGTCCGGGTGCTGCCGTACGGCGCCTGGGTGACGATCAACTGCCAGACCCCCGGCACCAGGGTTTCCGGCCCGTACGGCACCTCCAACATCTGGGACTGCGTCGGCAACGGCGAGTTCGTCGCCGACGCGTACGTGAAGACCGGCGTCGACGGGTACGTCACCAGCCGCTGCGGCTGACGCCCTCCCAACACGCGGGGGGAGATAATCGGCCGTGTGAGCGACGACCAGCGAGACCAGACCAGCCCCGCCGAGACCCCGGCCGTCGGCCCCCAGCCCGAGCCGATCAAGTTCTTCGGCACCACCTGGGTGAACCACGACGGCGGCTACCTGCTGCGCCGCATCGGCATGGCCCTCGGCTCGCTCGCCGCGGCCGTGGCGGGCGCCCTGCTGCTCCAGCTCGCCTACGAAGGCCTGGCGATCGGCGACGTCGGGCCCTTCCTCTCCATCTCGGTCGTCGTCCTCTTCGCGATCTGCAGCGCCATCGCCTTCGCCAAGACCTGGGAGTCCTTCGGCCGCCGCCCGGCCCCCTCCTCGGACGAGGCCTCCCTCAAGGGCCTGAAGACCATCGGTTTCATCGGCTCCCTGGTCGCGTACTTCCTGCGCTGCCTGGTCGAGGCCCCCGGCGAGAAGCTCCACCGCGCCGAGTACGAGAAGGCCGCCGCCGAGTTCGCGCGCCGACGCAGCAGCCGGACCGGAAACCCCGCCGCCCGCCGCCCCAAGCGCAAGAAGTAAGCCTCCACCGCCCTCTCTGTTGACGCCATTGACGCCCCGGCACCGCCAGGCGCATTATTCATCACATGATGAATAAAAGAGAGGCGGCGCCCTCGCCCGCCGTACACGCCCGCGGACTCACCGTCCGCCGCGGCACCGGCCGAGCCCTCCACACCGTCCTCGACGCCATCGACTTCGACGTCCCCCGAGGCCGGATCACCGGCCTCCTCGGCCCCTCCGGTTGCGGAAAATCAACCCTCATGCGCGCCGTCGTCGGCACCCAGGCCCACGTCACCGGCACCCTCGACGTCCTCGGCCGGCCCGCCGGCCACCCCACCCTCCGCTCCCGCATCGGATACGTCACCCAGGCACCCTCGATCTACGACGACCTCACCGTCCGCCAGAACCTCCACTACTTCGCCGCCGTCCTCGACCCCGGCCGCGCCGCCGCCGACCGCCGCGCGGAATCCGTCCGCCGGGTCCTCGCCGACGTCGACCTCACCACCCACACCGACGCCCTGGCCTGCACCCTCTCCGGCGGCCAGCGCAGCCGCGTCTCCCTCGCCGTCGCCCTGCTCGGCACCCCCGAGCTGCTCGTCCTCGACGAACCCACCGTCGGCCTGGACCCCGTCCTCCGCCGCGACCTCTGGAACCTCTTCCACGAGATCGCCCGCACCCGCGGCGCCACCCTCCTCATCTCCTCCCACGTCATGGACGAAGCCGAGCGCTGCCACGACCTGCTGCTCATGCGCGAGGGCCGCATCCTCGCCAAGGACACCCCCGACGGCCTGCGCGACCGCACCCGCACCGACACCGTCGAAGCAGCCTTCCTCCGCCTCGTCGACGACGCGAACGCCGCCGCCCGCCAGACAGCCCTAGAAGCCACCCACACCACAGCAATCACCGCAGCAACCGAGGGGACCCGATGAGCACCACCGTCATCAACGGCGCCCGCACCACCGCCACCGCCGCCCGCGTCCTGTGCCAGCTGCGCCACGACCCGCGCTCCATCGCGCTGATGCTGCTGGTACCCGTCCTGATGCTGACCCTGCTGCGCTACGTCTTCGACGGAAACCCGCGCACCTTCGACCAGATCGGCGCGTCCCTCCTCGGCATCTTCCCCCTCATCACGATGTTCCTGATCACCTCCATCGCCACCCTCCGCGAACGCACCTCCGGCACCCTCGAACGCCTCCTCGCCATGCCCCTGGGCAAGGGCGACCTCATCGCCGGCTACGCCCTCGCCTTCGGCGCCCTGGCCGTCATCCAGTCCTTCCTCGCCACCGGCACCGCCCTGTGGGTCCTCGGCCTCGACGTCATCGGCTCCCCCTGGCTGCTGCTGCTCGTCGCCCTGCTCGACGCCCTGCTCGGCACCGCCCTCGGCCTCTTCGTCTCCGCCTTCGCGGCCTCCGAGTTCCAGGCCGTCCAGTTCATGCCGGCCGTGATCTTCCCCCAGCTGCTGCTCTGCGGCCTGTTCGCCGCCCGCAGCACCATGCAGCCCGTACTCGAAGGCCTCTCCAACGCCCTGCCCATGTCCTACGCCGTCGACGGCATGACCCAGGTCCTCACCCACACCGACATGACCGCCGCCTTCGTCCGCGATGTCGCCGTCGTCGCCGGCTGCGGCCTGCTCGTCCTGGCCCTCGGAGCCGCCACCCTCCGCCGCCGCACCGCCTGACCACCCACCGGACACCCCGGCCCCGGAACCCGCCCGGGTGCGAGGATGGCGGCGTACGTACCCCCAGTTCGGCGAGGTGAATCGGGCATGACCCAGACAGTCGCAGTCCTCGGTACCGGCAAGATCGGCGAGGCCCTGCTCAGCGGCATGATCCGGGGCGGCTGGCCCGCCTCGAAGCTGCTCGTCACCGCCCGCCGCGCCGAACGCGCCGAGGAACTCCGCACCCGCTACGGCGTCGAGGCGGTCACCAACGCCGAGGCCGCCAAGCGCGCGGACACCCTCATCCTCACCGTGAAGCCCCAGGACATGGGCAAGCTCCTGGAGGAACTCGCCCCGCACGTCCCCGCCGACCGCCTGGTCATCAGCGGTGCCGCCGGCATTCCCACCTCCTTCTTCGAGGAACGGCTCGCCCCCGGCACCCCCGTCGTCCGCGTCATGACGAACACCCCTGCCCTCGTCGACGAGGCCATGTCCGTCATCTCGGCCGGCAGCCACGCCACCGCCGCCGACCTCGCCCACACCGAGGAGATCTTCGGCGGCGTCGGCAAGACCCTCCGGGTCCCCGAATCCCAGCAGGACGCAGCCACCGCCCTGTCCGGCTCGGGCCCCGCCTACTTCTACTTCCTCGTCGAAGCCATGACCGACGCCGGCATCCTCCTCGGCCTGCCCCGCGCCCAGGCCCACGACCTGATCGTGCAGGCCGCCATCGGAGCCGCCGTGATGCTCCGCGACAGCGGCGAGCACCCGGTCAAGCTCCGCGAGGCCGTCACCTCCCCGGCCGGCACCACCATCAACGCGATCGTCGAGCTGGAGAAGCACGGCGTACGGGCAGCCCTCATCGCCGCCCTCGAAGCCGCCCGCGACCGCAGCCGCGAACTCGCCACCGGCAACAGCTGACGCCGTACGGACCCCCGCCGGCCGGGGGTCCGTACGTACGCCCGCCCCTCAGGGAGCGAGCAGCCCAATGGCCTCGTACGCCCCATCCACGACCGGCCGCGCAATGCCCCGGGCCCGCTCCGCCCCCGCCCGCAGCACCTTCTCCACCGCCGCCGGATCCGCCGCCAGCTCGGCATGCCGCTCCCGCACCGGCCGCAACAACTCGACCACGGCCTCCGCGACATCCCGCTTCAGCTGCCCGTAGCCCGTGTATCCGGCGGCCAGCTCCACCGGATCCCCACCCGTGCAGGCGGCCAGGATGTCCAACAGATTCGCCACCCCCGGCCGGGCCGCGCGGTCGTAGACCACCCCGCCCTCGTTGTCAGTCACCGCCCGCATCACCTTCTTGGTGACGGCCCCCGGCTCGTCGAGCAGATAGACGACCCCGGCACTCACCTCATGGGACTTCCCCATCTTCGACCGCGGGTCCTGGAGGTCCATCACCCGCGCGGCCACCGCCGGATGCGTCGCCCTCGGCACGGCGAACGTCGGCCCGTACCGCTGGTTGAAGCGCACCGCCAGATCCCGGGTCAGCTCGACGTGCTGCCGCTGGTCCTCCCCGACGGGCACCTCCTCCGACCGGTACGCCAGGATGTCCGCCGCCATCAGCACGGGATACGTCAGCAACGACAGCCGCACCCCGTCCCCGGCCGCCTGCGCCCTGCCCGCCTTCTCCCTGTACTGGATCATGCGCCGCAGCTCCCCGTCCGAGGCCGTGCACTCCAGCAGATAGGACAGCCGCGTGTGCGCGTCGACATGGCTCTGCACGAAGAGGGTGCAGCGCTCCGGATCCAGCCCGGCCGCGAGCAGCAGCGTCGCTGCCTGCCGACTGAGGCGCCGCACCCGCGCCGGATCGTGCTCGACGGTCAGCGCATGCAGATCGACCACACAGAACAGCGCCTCGTCCGGCTCCCGCTCGGCGGCGACCCACTGCCGTACGGCCCCCAGGTAGTTGCCCAGCGTCAGATGCCCGGTCGGCTTGACCCCGCTGAAGATCCTCGTCATGTCCCTCTGCTCCCTGTGGTGTGGGTGTCGGCTGTGTCGGTACCGGCGCTGTCAGCGGCGACCGAGCCACCCCGGGAGGGGAGAAACAAGAACGGCCGCCGTAGCGGCGGCCGTGGAGCGCATGCGTGCTCGCGTGAAAGGTCGGCCGCCGTCAGGCGGCCAACCAGCGAAGGTTGAGCGTGAGCGCATGCGTAGTCACGGATCCAGGCTAGCCGTGGAGGGCGCCCCACGCCCGGGGTTGACACGGGTGTCCGTGGTCCGTAAGGTTCTTCGAGTTGTCCGAAGTGAGCGCCGACCACGGTCGGTCCCCGGACAGCCATCCCGCAACACTCATTCGAACGAACGACGCACTTTGTCGTCTCGTTTTCATGCGTATTTGCGAATGAGGAATCCGTGTCCGATGGACACAGTCGCCGATTAGGTCGGGGGCAAGGAATCCGCTAAGGTCTCACCACGTCGGAACAGCCCAACGGGCCGGGAAGACAAACCCCGCTGACTGGGAGTCAGGCCCGAAAGGATCTGATAGAGTCGGAACCGCCGGAAAGGGAAAGCGCGAAAGCGAAAACCTGGAAAGCGCCGAGGAAATCGGGTCCGAAAAGATCTGATAGAGTCGGAAACGCAAGAACAAAGCAAGAACAAAGCAAGAACGAAGGAAGCGCCCGGAGGAAAGCCCGCGAGGGTCAGTACAAAGGAAGCGTCCGCACCTTGAGAACTCAACAGCGTG
>NZ_JBEOXT010000020.1:0-166508 GCF_040296685.1 Streptomyces sp. NPDC002054 | reverse complement strand
CTCACCCGACAGGATCAACTCGGCCTTCGGCCGCCCAGTACGCGCCACAGGCCAAGCCTACACATCTGAACGGAATTCCTGACTCAGAAGACTAGAGGCTATGCGGTGAGTTTGGCGGGCAGGACAGCTTCTTCGGTTTTTTCTCGGTCGAGTGGAGGCGGGCCTTAGCGAGGAGTACGCGGCCCATGTAGCGGCGGGCTTCGGTCCATGCGCCGTGCCGGGCGGACGCACCGGCCTGGCGGCGGGCGGTGTCGTGATTGACGCCCAGCAAGCGCACGGCCTGGCTCAAGGTGTAGTGCGGCATGTGCCGTTGTCCTTCGCTGTCCGCCGCGGACAAGAAGTCCCCCGTGTCGGGGGCACCCGCCTGTGGTGTCCCAGGGTGTCGATCTCAGCTCTTGCCGGCGCAGATTGTCACCCCGCCCTCGGGGTGGCGCGTGCGGGCTCCGAGGGCCGTGACGGCAGCGGTGACCGCCAGCGCGGCAAGCAGGGCGAACAGGGTGGGGTAGCCGCCGAGGGGGCCGGCCAGGAGGGCCCCGGTGAAGGGAGCGAGGGCGGCGGCTGCGTGGGCGGGTGCTCCGAGGAGGCCGGAGAACCGACCGTAGTGGGTGATGCCCCAGCGGTCGGTGACGGCGGTGGCCTGCAGCAGGGTGAGGTTCCCTCGGATCACCCCGGCGAGGACGGAGACGGCGACGGCGACGAGTAGGGCGTAGGGCCTGCCGCAGTCGAGAGCCGCGGTGGTGAGGGCGCCGAGGGCGATCAGGGTGACGGTGTTCTCTGGGCCAGGGAGACGGTCCGGCCGTCTCAGAACTGCACGATCCGGCTGATCGTGCTGAAGGACGACGGGTCAGCCACTGCCCGGCAGAGCGTGCTGAACATCTTCCACCGCCTCGGCACGACCGGCGAGGGGGTTGAGCAGTCCATATGGTGGCCCTGGATTTCCCGCCTGACCTGCCGCGGATCCGCGCGCTCTTGGAACACGGTGAAGCAAAGGAGTGGTGGCACTGGGATGGGGCTGTGTCACCGCCGCTTGGGAAGCCGCTGCTCAAGCCGGCACAACGCTCCCCTACTGACGTTGCTGTCCGATCAGATCGAGGTAGCGCTGGTACTTGGCGTCCGCGTGCTTCTTGTCGTGAATAAGGCTGCCCTCCTCCATACGATAGGTGCGGCTGCGGTCACCCTTGAAGGACAGCCAGTTGAAGCTCGTGGTCACCCACACGTCGTCGAAGACCATAACCTTGGCATGTGTGCTCTTGAGGCGCGCGAACTCGAACTTGTCGGGGTAACGTGCGGCAAGATTCTCGAGCCGACGAATGGCGATCGGATCCGACTTCGTGTCGTTCTCCTCGTAGCCGTAGGCGATGTTGACCTTGACCCCGCGGTTGAGACGGGTCTCGAGCTTACTGAGGAACTCCGTGGTGATAATCGCCTTCTTAATCCACGGCGAGATAATCAGGATCCGGGTCCGAGCCTGGGTTAGTGCCTCGTCGAGGATGTCAGGGTGCTCGAATACGCCGATCGCCCGGATCTTCGGCTCTACCAGTGAGGATTCAGAGATCGCATCGGGCAGCGTGCCCGATGCGCTGAGCTGCACCGCAGCTCGCTCAGCACGCTGCTGGGTGACTTCGGCGAGAGGGACACGAACCTGTTCGAGCTCGGGCTCGAGGATCTGCCGTTCGGGCGCGGGCTCCACGGTAATACCGAGTGCCTTTGCCCCGCCGGCCGCGATCAGTGCAAGCTCGTGCGCGTGACTGAGTTCGCCGTCGACGACGACGCCCAGTTCAATGTCGGTGCGGTCGGGGCTCGCGTAGACGAGGATCTTGGCCGGCAGCACCCTTCTGGCTTTGGCCTGTGTGATGCCTCTCACCTGGAGGACTTCACGATCACTGTTGCCGCGTTCCCTCAGCAGGGCATTGATGTCTGCAGCCGAGATGTCGCCCGCTTCGACCGGACCACTCTTAGCCGTGGGCAGGAGAAGCATCCCGTGTTCGTCGGCCTGCCCTCGGGGAACAACAGTGTGCCGGTCATACGGTCTGGCCTTCCATAGAAGCTGATCGTAAACAAGTGGTTGCTCAACGCGTACGGGGGTGATGGCGGCCAGTTCCCGAGCGGTCTGCTCTCCCCTCCCTGTCAGGCGCAAGTTCCTATTGGCGGGGTCCGCTCCCGGTCGGGGCAACGCGTAGGTGAGGTAGTCGTCCGAGAAGTGCTGAGCCACGGCCTGGGTGACCATGCGCTCGGGTACGCCCAGGAGACCGGTGATGACCTGCTCGGTGGTGACCTTGTTGTTGACCAGGCGCAGGACGAACTCGTCGAGCAAGGGCAGCTTCTTCCGGTCCTGCGCGAGAACATCAGCAGTGATGAGGGCGACGGGCAGGGCGGCGTCAACGATGGCTACGAGTTCTAGACCGGACCGGGCGTCGTTGAAGCGGACTGCGAGGAGGCTGTCGGGACTGAAGTCAGGCATCGCGGATCTCGCACTCCTCGGGATGGTTGCCCATGTAGTCAAGTACGTCGCGCAGAGCGCCGGGCGTACTGCGGCAGAACGCGGCGTCGCCGACGATGGTGAGCCCAAATCGGGCGCGGGATAGAGCCACGTTGATGCGCCGCCAGTATGGCTGGCCGAGGAAACCAAACTCGGAGCGGGCGTTGCTTCGGGTGACCGAGAAGACCGCGAGATCACATTCGCGGCCTTGAACAGCATCGACGGAAAGGACTTCAGCAGTGAGGTGTTTGAGCTTGGCCGAGGCCAGGCGACGGTTCAGGTCTTCGACCTGGCGGCCGTAGGGTGCGATGACCAGGACATCGAGTGTGCGGCCAGCGGGGACCTTGATGACGCCCTTGGCGATGGCATGGTCGATGACTTCCAGGCGGCGGATGGCCAGCTGGGCCTCCGTGCGGTTGGAGATGCTGGTCTGGGTGGCACTGCGCTCAGACTCACGGCGGTCGGCCAGCTTCGAGGTGTCAAGCCACATGACGGGCTTACCAATGACCTCGTAGCCAGCCAGAGTGTGGTCGTTGAGAGAGATGAGCTTCTTGTCGTAGAAGCAAGTGGAGATCATCTTCCCGATGGCCGGCGTCATGCGGTACTGCTCAAGCAGCATGTGCCTGACCGGGGCCTCGGTGTTGCGGATGAGGTACTCGAAGAGCGTGGTGGTGACCAGTTCGGGGATGAGCTGGTGGTCGGCCATGATCTTGGGATTACGCAGCAGGTCCTCATCGACTGGGGGAAGCTGTGCGGTGTCTCCGACCAATACCCATCGCTTGGCCTTGGCCAGGGGCACGAGGGCTTCGGTTGCAGTGGCCTTGGATGCTTCGTCGAAGATGCACAGGTCGAATTCCAAGTCGCGGGCGGCAGGGTGACCGAGGAAGCCCAGCGCGGTGCCAGCGACGACCTGGCGCGTGCGCAGGAATGCCGTGATCAGGTTCTGGTCGGTTCCGATGCGTTGGAGCCATTCGCCCTGGAGGCGGAGCAGCCGCATGAGTTCCTGGCCAGGGCCTGAGGTACCGAGAAGCGCTTCGACCGCGTCACGCGCGTCGGCGGTGCTGAGGTCTTCGCGCAGGGTCAGCTCTCCGGCGAGCATGCGCTGAGCTTCGGCAAAGAGCTCGTGGCGCTGTTCGATGAGCTGGTCACGACGGGCTCGTACGGTGACGACTTCCTCACCGAGTTCACGGGCGGAGGTGGTGCGGTCGGGGGCTGGCTGACTGGCGAGTTCTTCCAGCTTGCGGGTGACGTGGTCGAGGTTGGCAGCGACGGAGGCCAGTTCCTCCAGCATGAGTGCGGCTTTGAGGTGTCGTCCTTCCAGGCGGTTGCGAGACGCGATGCCGTCCAAGTAGCGCTCGGCCCGGGTACGGACCTGCTGGGTCCAGCGTTTGACTTGCCTGTCGAGGAGAAGTGGCTGCACGCTGGCGGCGACACGCGGGTCGTCGGGGCGGCCGAGGCGGACCAACCCTTCGATGCCTGCGTCTGCGATGCGGCGCAGGGCATTGTCGATGGCAATGTGGGTCTGGCTAACGATGAGGATGCGGGCGTGGTGATCACGCTTGAGGGTCTGTTCGACGATCTCCGCGATGACAGTCGTCTTTCCTGTTCCCGGAGGGCCTTCGACCAGGAGCATGTCCTGACTGCCCAGCGCATGGGCAACGACTTCACGCTTGCTCTTATCGAGGTCGGTACGGGACCAACGCGTAACCTCGGCAGGCGGCCGGACCTCAATGGTGGCGGGGTTGTCGATGATCTCACGCAAGGCCGGGTTCGCAGTCTGCCCTGCAGAGACGTTGGTCAGGGCCTCGCGCTGCCGGTTCAGGGCGCTCTGACTGGGGCCGAGGAAAGGCAACAGGACGCCTCGGCCGGGAAGGACGGTATCCGGGCGTCGGAAGCGGATAGCGAGAGTGTCATCGGTCTGGGCGGTAACCTCGCCGCGATCGAAAGGCCGGGTGTAGGAGTTGGGGGCGACCGACCATTCCTCGCCAACCAGGGTGGCGGTAGTGGGCATGGTCAGGTGGAAAACCCGAGTGCGGCCGCTGCTGGTGACGCGCTCGTAGTCGATGTTCTGTCGGCCATCTGCCGCGACTTCTTCGCGGGCTTCGAGCAGTCGGCGCCAGCCGTCGAATAGGTCGCCGAGGTGCTGGTCCCTGCTGGCCTTGGCGGCTTCCTCGCGATGGGCGAGATGTTCGTCGAGGCGGTCAAGGAGGAGGGTCAGACCGTCATAGGCGGGATCTTCGCCGGGGTCGTCGAATGTCCAGGTGAGGACCGGGCCGATCGGCACGGACCGCTCACGCCGCTTGGCCATCCATTCCTCCCCTCTGGCATCGGCCGCGACGATCACGCATCGGTCGCGCTGGTGCTCGTCCTCGACGAGCCGGAGGAACCAGGAACGCCCGAAGATGCGCAAGGTGGCCTTGTCGATCTCGTCTGTCTTCGGGTTGTGTCCGTAGTCGGCGTGGACGGCGCCGGCCAGATCGGCGAGAACCGCGGACTTGGCTAGGTCCCAGTCTGGATCCGTGCCGGCGGGAACCTCGCTAAGGAGCTCTGCCGCACGGCGGGTCAGTTTGAGCCATACGAAGTTGCTCTGGCGGGCCTGCTGGTTGCTGCAGGCCTGCTCAGCTTCGAGTAGGCGTTGTTCGAGTACGGCGGCGTTCGCGGGACGCCTCTTGGGGTCGAAGTCGATGCAGGACTGCAGGATCGAGCGGACCTCGGTGTCCAGATCCAGCTCAGCCAAGACCTCGGCAAGGTCCGGATAGTCGCCCGCCTTGCCACCGGATAGAACCTGGATGGCTAGGACACCGTATCCGTAGACGTCCCGGACGTAGGGGATCGCGTCTTCCTGCTCGGGCGGCGCATAAAGGTTCGAGCGAAACTCCGCCACCGTCTCGTCGGTTACAGCGGATGCCTTGGACCGGATCTTAGCGATACCGAAGTCGGCCAGCTTGGGCGTGCCATCCTCCGTCAGCAGGACGTTGCCTGGCTTGAGGTCCCGGTGCTCGATCTTCTGCGAGTGCGCATAGGCCAAAGCTGCCGCGAGAGGCTTGCCGATACGGGCGAAGAACGATGTCCAACCGATGGGCCTGCCGAGAGCCATGTCGTCCTTGAGGCTACGATCAACCCATTCCAGCGCGATGAAGTACCGGCCGAGGTCGGAATCCCAGCCCGAGTCGAGCATCCGGACAATGTTCGGATGCTTCAGCGCCTTCAGGGAGCTGGTCTCGCGCTCCAGGAAGATCTGAATGACCTCGTCATCACGCTGCTTAAGCAGCTTGACAGCAGCGTAGTCTCCAGAGGCGCCACTGGTGTCGACCGCCTTGCGGACCTCAGACAGACCGCCTGGTCGCGGATCCTGAGGGAGCAACAAAAAACGATGATTGATCATCTGCTGTGCCCCCACGCCCTGCTCCTTGCTCAGCACCGCTGCCGGTGCGTCCCACCCCAGACGGATCATCCTGCCAGCTGCTTCCCTTTTCACGCAGGGACTTGGGCAGAGAAGTGCTGGTCATTCTGAACACCCGCCCCGATGTCCCCGTCTCGCACGAGGCGCGGGCGCAGTGGCCACGGACTGAGCGGCTGGCGTCCTGCGGGAGGCATGTCGCCGCCTCTGCTGGAGGTGCTGCAGGGGCCTGGCGACAGCCGGCTCAAGCGGTGCAACCACACCATGCAAGACCCCTCTCCCGGCCGGAGTCCCCCGCCACTGCGGCGGCGCCTCCCTCGCCCACCTGGCGCTGGCGTTCGTCGGCCTCGAGTGGCAGCGCCGCGAAGGCGGTGTGATCAGCGTGCGGATCGAGTCGCTCCTGCCCGAGCACACCGAAGAAGTGCTGGGCATCTACCAGGCGGGGATCGACGAGGGCAACGCCACCTTCGAGACGCAGGCGCCGGAGTGGGCCGCGTTCGACAAGGCCCAGCTGCCCGGCCACCGCTTCGTCGCCCTCGACGACGCTGGCGTTGTGCTGGGGTGGGTCGCGGTCTCCGACCGGTGTGCGTACGCGGGCGTGGTCGAGCACTCCGTCTACGTCCACCCCGACGCCCACGGCCAGGCTGTCGCCCGCGCCCTCCTGGACGCGCTGATCAGCTCTACCGAGGAGGCCGGGATCTGAACGATCCAGTCCGGCACCTTCCCCGAGAACACCGCCAGCCTCGCCATCCACGAGCGGGTCGGCTTCCGGATCACCGGCACGCGGGAACGGATCGGTCGGCACCGCGGCGTCTGGCGCGATGTGATCCTTTTGGAGCGCCGCAGTTCAGTCGCGGGCTGACCGGCCCGCTCTCGGTTTCGGTGTCGGCGTGCGGGTGCACACTGCCCTGCATGAGTATCGACATCGCGTGGGCCCGCGCCGAGCTGGACCGCTTCCTAGAACTGACCGAGCTGCGCCCCCTGGACCACTCGCCCGGCGACATCATCGTCTTCTCGACGAGGAAGATCACCAGGGCCGCCGAGAAGGACATCGTCGCCAGCGCCCACGTGGTCGAACAGATCCTGGACCGGATGCTGCCCCGATGGCGGGACGAGGTGCCCCGCAACGACCGGGTCAACCGCTGGTACCAGCACCGGGAAGCCGCTCAGCGGGCCGTCGTCGTCCTGGACCGAGATGCCGAGATACGTCAGCGGCTCGGTGATGACGCCCCGCAGGTGAGTGCCGCCGCGCTGCACCCCTGGGTTTGGGAACGTGCGCGTCCCCTGTGGCAGGGCGGCCACTTCCGCGAAGCAGTCACAGCGGCAGCGCGGAAGGTCAACGCGGAAACGCAGAACAAGCTCGGCCGCAAGGACGTCAGCGAGACCAACCTGTTCAAGCAGGCCTTCTCCCAGGACCTTCCTAAGCCCGGCCAGCCACGGCTCCGGCTCAGAGAAGATGACGGCGGCGACACCTACCGCAACGTGCACCGCGGTGCGATGGCCTTCGCCGAGGGCTGCTACGCAGCCATCCGCAACCCCAACAGCCACGAGGACGAGCTGCCTGAACTGCCCGAGCAAGAGGCCTTGGAGCAACTGGCCGCCTTCAGCGTGCTGGCCCGCTGGGTCGACAACGCCACCGTGATCACTTGATCTTCGCCCGAGGCACGCCGCATCACGCGAGGAAGGAGGCGATCTCCCGGTCGGTATCTCGGGCTGGGCGGCCGACGCCGATGAGGGTGGCGGAGGCGGGGCCGGTCCAGTCGCCGTAGCCCAGCAGGTGCAGGCGTTCGTCGGCGGCGCGGCTGCCGTCCATCGCGATATGACCGCGGGTGCCGCGCAGCCGCAGGGTGGCAAACGGAGCGAGGGCGGGCCGAAAGCCAGTGCACCAGATGACCACGTCCGCTTCGGCGCGAGTGCCGTCGGCCCATTCGATCCGGTCGGCGTGAGGCGGGTGAACATGGGCGTAGGGGTGAGCAGTCCAGCGTCGCGGGCGGCGCGTACGGGGGGATGGCGACGATGTCGCCGAGGGAGGCGACGCCCCCTGTGTCGGCGCGGCCGACGTCCAGGGCGCGGCGGCGGGCGGTCGCCGCGTCGAAGAGGGCGCGGCCGTCGATGTCGTCGGCGAGGTAACGCGGCGGGCGCTGGGTCGCCGGCGTGGGCGAGGTCGGCGGCGATCTGGGCGCCGGACCCGAAGGCCTAGAATCAGGCGCCGTCGCCAGGCGCCGATGGACCACCTCGCGTGTTGAAGGACCGGAGGGCAGTCTGGACGTTGCGGAAATCGTCTCGCATGGCATGCATGACGTCGGGTGCGCCGTCAGGGAGTTCTCGCCCCAGCTCTCCGTAAACGGCCGCGGACTCGACCAGTCGCGAGCGATGGCGACGCAGATAGCGGGCGGAAATGCCGAAGGGAGTGCCGTAGCGGGCTTCCCACACAGCAACCGCATAGGTGATGGGGGCCTGAGCCTGTTCGGTCTTGCGGTTCCTGAGCCAGAGGCGTGCGGTGGCCCAGGCGACCGGCAGCCGGTATGAGGTGAAGATCACGAGGAGGACACTGGCCGTCTTGTACGGCTGCGTGTTGGTAGCGGGCACTGGGTTCTCCTGGCGAAGCCTAGAAGGGTGGCTGAACGGTACTCAGGGGCGGTGTGGGAGCAGCGGGCATCGCCCTCTCCGGGAGTGGCAGGCTCGTCACGACGAATTGATTGAGGAGTCGTCGCGGTCCATGAAGATGATCTGGCTCCGCTTGGAGGCATCAAGGACATTGGCCAGCCAGTTCCTTGCAGCCTTTGTGATCTCTCCGCCTGCCACGATGAAAGCGTGGTCGACCAGCACTCGCCGGTTGGTCTCGGGGTCGAAAATCTCGTGGGCGAGCATCATGAGGGCCTGTTGATGAATCTCGGCGATGTTGGCGTTGCCCGCGCGCGACTTGCCCATCGCGTCCAGCTTTCCGCGTTTTACCTGGATGCCGAAGTACAGGAAGTGCTGGGTCGGCAGGGTGTAGCGCATCCAGATGTCCTTGCCGTATTCCAGCGCCTTGTCCCGGTGGCCGGCCGCCGTGATGCGGTGGAACCCCAGTTGCCGGAACATCGGCAGCAGCACTTGTTCGATGAGTTCGTCCTCGCTACACGTATCCAGGAAGGCGGCGAGGGCCGAGCGTCGCTGCATCTCTGCGGTGCTGAGAGGCCGGTGCGGGTTCTTGGCTAGTACGGAGACGGTGTTCGTCCCGACGTGCCTCAGGTAGCAGTGCTTGTCCTCTCCGTAGAAGGCTTCGAAACCTTCCCGCATCAGAGCATCGTTCAGCTGCCGCAAGGCATTGGGCCTGTCGAGCCCTTCGTTCAACGCGTCCGCCGGGTTCATGAGGTGATCGATCACCTTGCAGAAGGACTCCGGCGGGTGCGCCGGCCCCTCGTGCGGCTCGGCCAGCAGTTGTTCCAGCACCTCGGCCACCCACCGGTGCCGTGTCGAACCGTCGTGCTGCCAGTCCATGTCCAACTCACCAAAGAACTCGGTGATGTACGAACTGGACCTGTACGGAAAGTACTTCGGCGGCTCGCCACCAGCGGGATCCGACGACCCGAGATTCCCGCAGATGAGATCTCCCAGCGACTCGAGCGTCCGCCTTCTGAACCTCACAGCACCCCTCCCACCCCATACAGGGCCCGTCCCGCAAGTGCGGCAGACCATCATTCTGCCCGCTGCCACCGACACCCCGGTGCTCGTCCTCGCACTCTGATCGTCACGTTTGCCCGCGGGGGTGGGCTGTCCGGTACCTCGACCGATGGGACGCGGTGACGCGGCCCACCCTGCCCTCGCCGCACTCAACCTCGCCCGTGCGCAGGGCCAGCTGGAGACAGGCCAGAGGCTCCTCGACTCGTCGGTTGTCAGTGGCCCCTGTCACGATCGAAGCGGCGGCCCATCGCGGCCGCGTGGCGAGCGGAGGTCAGCATGCCCAACCGGTACGTGCGACTCGCAGGGTTCGACCAACGACTGGATCTGACGAAACCAGACCTCGGAGTGGCCGGCGGCGCAGCCCTGCTCGAACAGCTACTCAGGGACCGTCGGTTGCCCGTACCGCTCCGCGGCCTCACGTGCGCGGAGGTATGCGAAGGGCGGGGCTTCGTCGAGCCGATGTCGGTGTACCGGCGGCTGGGCAAGGTCGTCGCTGCCCACATGCGAAGCGACGCCGAGGACCGGCACTACGGCGGCGGAGAGTCTGACGAGCACAAGGCGTACAAGGACCGGGCGGTCCGGGCCGCGGAGGAAGGCGGGCACACTGCCGTCCAGGAACGATCGAGCAAGGACGGCGCAGTCCGCAGCGACGTCCTGATCCGTGGGGCGGACGGGGTACTCCTCGGGTTCGAGTCACAACTGTCCCCGCGTAACCCGCGTGAGATTCAGGCACGGGACGTGGCGGCCCGACGGGTGGGCGTCATTGACGCATGGCAGACGGACAGCCAGGACATGGCGCGGGACACGACGGTTCCGTGGTTGCGTACGGACCGGGTTCCAATCGAACTGATCATGAAGCAGGACTCCCCCATCCCTTTCCGCGGTGGCATTCGACGCATCGAGCTCGCCAAGTGCGACGAGCGGTTTCCGGGGCCGTGCCCGAAGAAGCGGACAGGGAAGTGTGGAGGCTGGCATCCGACCACGCGACCTGCGGAACGCCCCTTCGACGAGTTCATTCGAGATGCCGCCTCGGGGCTTTACGTGCGAGCGGTCGTCAAGGTGAAGCGGACGGCGTTCGAGTTCTGGACCCCCACTGACGATCACACTACGTACCTCGACGCGACATCAGGCGAACCGCCCGCCGTCATGCCGAAGCAACGGCAGGTCCGGCTCCCCATGGAGGACGGCGACCCCACGTGCCGCGTCCGGCCCCCGGCCCCGCCGGCCCACGAGACCGCGCCGCTCCCCTACATCCCGGCACCCCGCTCGCCAGCGTCCGTCCCGAGCACGACGCCTGCGGTGACGGGGGCACTGCCGATCGCCTACCGGGGCAAGTGCGGGGCAGGAGTACAGCCATGCGGGGCGCCCGCGCGTTTCTATCCCGCCGGATGGCTTTGCGACAGCCACCGGCCGTAGCGGATGGGACGGGCCGCCCACGGAAGCGCCCCCTACTCCCAATCCCTCCCACGACTTCCCGCTCCTGGCCGACCCCTGCTGCCCGGGCCAGCGGGACCAAGAAGCTCGGGTTCCTCTAGAGAAGGAAGCCCCCTACAGGAAAGGGGCGTCGCCTTCCTCGGGCAACGCCCGCCACTGCCGCAGAAGGCGATCGACGGCAACGGTGGGTGTGCTTCGAGGACTTTGGGGGGCGCTCCTCCCGGACTCGTCATAGGCCAAGACGTGGACGCCTCGCCGTGATCTGCGAGGCCGCAATCTCACCTCGCAAAAATAGTCACCCTAACAATAATCCCTCGCTACCATCGCCCTCCATGAGCAACCGTCTGAGGAACCTCGCCACCGAGAACGAGCACGTTGCGACCACCGGCGTCTACACCACCTCCACCGGCGCCCGGGTCTCCATCGGCTCCGCTCTCGAAGCCGCCCGCTCCGGGACCGTCTCCTACTCCCCCGCCTTCACTCCTGCGCCCACCGGACCCTTCACCGGTGAGGTCGAGGTGACCGACGAGGACAGCATGCACGCCACCCGCCGCCTCACCGACGAGGGCGTCGAGCACCTCGCCGTCCTCAACTTCGCCTCGGCCCGCAACCCGGGTGGCGGGTACCTGCGCGGGGCCAAGGCCCAAGAGGAGGACCTCTGCCGCACCGCCCTCCTCTACCAGTGCCTACTTGAGGCCCCCGACTACTACGCAGCCCATCGGACGTCCGCCGACCTGAACTACAGCCACCGGGTGATCTTCTCTCCGCACGTACCGGTGATCCGCGATGGTTCCCGCGCTCTGCTCGACCAGCCGTACCAGGTCTCCTTCCTGACCTCCCCTGCGCCCAACGCCGGCCAGCTGGCGCTGCACTCGCCGGGTGAGGAGGTCAACGTCAAGGGCACCCTCACCGAACGCGCCCGCCGTGTCCTCGGCGTGGCCGCCAACCACGGGGTGCGCGAGCTCGTCCTCGGCGCGTGGGGCTGCGGCGTGTTCGGCAACGACCCGGCCGAGGTGGCGGACGCGTTCGCCGAAGCCCTCGACACCCACGGTGCCCCGTTCGTCCGCATCACCTTCGCTGTCTGGGACCGTTCGGCCGACTCCCCAAATCGCGCCGCCTTCCGAGCCAGGTTCGCCGGTTGACGACGTTCCGCGTCACCGGGATCGGAGAGCACGCCGGCCGGCGCACCGGCATCGCCCGTGGCGAGACGGGGCAGCCGGACATGGTGGCGGAGCCATCGTCAAGGTGCCTGCCATCGCACCTCCGTCTCAGTCCAAGAGAGCGCCGCCACGCTCATCGCCGGTCCAGCGCCGACGATGGTGGCGCACGAACTCGAGGTCGATGAAGTGCCATCGGTGGAGCCGGATCCGCTCCCCGAGCCGGCCCGTCACGGTGTCGACGACCCTGAGGTCGTCGGTCAGAATCCGTGCGCCCGCGTCGAAGAGGACATGACAGTTCGGACAGAGACACAGCAGGTTCTCGACCACGTCGGGGCCGTCGTCCTCCCGCGCCCGGATGTGGGCGGCTTCGCTGTACCGATGCCGAGGTGAGGGCAGTACCAACACAGCCGCGCACATCTGGCACTGATCCTGGTACCACTCCTTGAGCTTGCGCACGCTGCTGCTGCCGGTCGCCTGCTGCTGTCCGCGGCGGCCACTACCTCGTAGCCGCGAGGAACTGTGTTCAGGTTGGACCGGGCGGATCGGCGCCGCTCGCCCTTCCTCCGGCTCGATGTCGGAAAGCGTCTCGTCCAGGTCCTTGATGAACTGCTCCACCGCGCTGCGGTCCATCGCGGCGAGTTCTGCAGTGTCCAGGACGGCACGGCGGGTCAGCGACCAGGCGGACTCCACGTGGGCACTGTGGATGGCGGTGCGTTCGGTGGTGGCGAGAGTTCCCGCGATGCGGGAGACGTGATCGCCGATCCGGACGAAGAAGTCGGCGTGCCGCTCGGGAAGGTCTTCCCAATGATGTACGGCCGTGCGGATCATGTGCCACTGTCGGCGCGCACGGCGCGTGTAGGTCAGTTCGGGCCGGGTGTTGAAGGCCCAGCCGTATGCCGCTGCCAGCTCGTGGCGCCAGCTGCCCGGCTCCGGGTCCGTGCACCGGGCAGGCGCTGAGCGGCGGGAGAAGTGCAGGAGGCGCGAGTACGTGGCCGCGTCGGTCGCCAAGAAACCGCGCCACTCCCGCGCAGACACCTCCCACAGTGACCCGAACTGAGGTCCGGGTCTGCCCGACCGGTAGCGTCCAACTCCGCGGGTCGGCAGACTGTGCCGGCCGTCCCACGCCTGCCGTATGGGCCCTTCTAACGACATGCTGATACTGGAGCCCCCACGACGTGGTATGAACGGTGAACCCGTCAGGAGGAAGCTGGGAGCACCGACACCGGCCCTCTCGGCACGCCGGGTTGCGTGGCAGGCCGCACCCAGCAGTCTGCGGTTCGTCACATCGTGGTGGAATGCCAAAGGAGCCGACTCGCTGAGAAGCTGGCGAAGGAGACCATGCAGCGAATCGTCCTCGGTACCTTCCCGCCGCACCACAGACGCCCATACCGTCACCGGGGCGCTCGGCCAAGAAGCGATCGAGACCGCAGGGGCCACGGCCGCAGACCACCAGCTGACCGCCGCCATGTAGAGGTCTGCCGGATGGACTCCTACAGAGCCCGCTTCAGTCTGCGCCATATCCCCCAGCGGCCCCCCGGAAGAGGGTTTCGTTCTCCGTCACAGCCCCGCCCCCATCTCGGCTCCGCTCCGCGGCGCTTGTCGTACAGCTGCGGATTCTCCCTCACACCTCTGACACGGCCGGCAGCTGGTGTCAGCGAGAGAAGCGTCGTCGAGACCGCTCCCCTGCTGCCGAGGCGCAGCCCGAGTGCGCGCCCGCCAGACCAAGATCCGGACCATTTCCCGACCAGCTCCCACCCGAGAGCTGCATGAAGCGCCGTTCTCCCTGGTCAGTGCGGGTGTGACTGCTGTACCGCCAGCCGACCAAGAACCTGCTGCGGTCAGCAGTCCAAGATCCAGGTCTCATGCGCGGTGCGAAGATCGGCTTCTCCCACTGCCGTTGCCGAGGTCAGCAACGGCGGGACCTCATCCACGAAGACTCCTGCCAAAAGGCCGCCGCCGTCAGCGGGGTGGGGAGTCACGATGATGATGACCACCTTGCGGTGACTGGTATCTGGGCTGCCACACGACTTGAATCGGCATGAGGAGAGACGGTACGACGATCACATGCACCGTTGGACGCCGCTCAACGATCGCCAGCTTGCCCTCCTCACACGCATCGGAGAGGGCACTGAACCCGTCACCTCTGACTTCCCGGACCTCGCCCGCACCGCACGGGTCCTGAAAGAGCGGGGCCTCATCACCATGCCGCAGGAAGGTGGGCGGTGGAAGGCGGAGATCGTCGAGGCGGGGCGGTTCTACCTCCAGCATGGCCATCACCCAGACCGGCCCGAACCCACGCCACGGAGGACCCGTACAACGGCGGCCGCCACTGCACCCCAAGAGTCTGAGCCTCCGGATCCCGAGACTCCAGCGGAAAGGAAACCTCGTGCTCCGCGTGTGCCCAAGGCTCGGCAGCCCTCCTCTGCGGAGATCGGGGCGGCCTTGATCGCGGAGGTGCAGCAGGCCGGACACTTCCTGCGCATCCCAGATCCGGGTGAGGCGGAGCGGGCTCGGTACCGGCGGGCCTTCGATGCCGCAAGGCAGTGCCCTCCTGCCGGGTACCACCTGAAGTACACCGGGCGGGCCAAGGGCGACATCTGCTTCGGGCTGCTCCGGGTGAGCGGCGAGGATGACACCGAGTGGAACCGCATCCGGCTCGCGCGTAGCCGGACTCTGACCGACATCGACGATGTGATCGCCGCAGTCGAGAAGGACCACAGCGCCTTCGAGGTCTCGGAAGAGGTATTCCCCCGGATTCTGTCTCTGATCCGGTTGTTTGCCGAGCGCGCCTTCACCCTCCATGGCGATATCACTGTCTCCAGGAAGCGCAAGCAGCCAAGGCCGCTGCTCACCGTCCATGGCATCACGTACGAGATTAGCTTCCGTGAGCGGCAGCGGCAGGTCCGATACGTGCCCAAGCAGCCGGGCCAGCGTACGTATGACTGGCAACGGGTGACGCCCTCGCACCGGTTCGAGCCCTCAGGGGAGCTCGAGTTGCGCCTCGGCATCAAGACGGAGTGGGCCGACACCGAGGGGAAGCGGCTGGAAGACCAGATCGATGCGGTCTTCAAGGTGCTGAAGGCGCGTGCGCAGGAGCAGGAGCGGGCCAGCTGAAGTACGAGGCGGAACAGCGCCGCATGCGGGAGGAACGCGAAGCGGAGCAGCGTCGGCTGCAGCAGGAGCGGGCGAGGCAGGAAGCCGAGCGCCAACGGCTGGAAGCGGAGAAGCAGCGGCGGCGTCAGGAGAAGTGGGAGGCCGCGGTCAGCGTGGCTTCGATCAAGGCGGTGGACGCGACGCGGGCCGAGACGTTCGGGACGGCTCTGGACCAGTGGCGAGCCGCCGGTGAGATGCGGGCCTTCTGCGACGCGCTGGACGAGGCCGCTGACCAGGCGGATGACCCTGTCGAGGCAGAGAGCCTTCGGGAGTGGTCGGCCTGGGGGCGGTCAGAGGCAAACCGGCTCGATCCCGTCCTGGGCCGCAAAGGGCTCCGCGGGCGGAACTTCCACGCGGAGCCGACGGGTGACCAGCTTCGTCCGTTCCTCGACGGCTGGCACCCGCATCGTCCCGAGAAGGAGAAACCGCCGGCGAAGCCCGCCCCGGCCCAGCCGGAGGTACGGCCGGAGCCGGAGCGCTCGCGGGCGCTCAGCGACGAACGTCTGGACCAAGGCTGGAGATATGGACGCCCAGGTCGCGCTCAATGGTGGAGGCGATGACGCCGTGGCCCCGGTCGCGGAGCGCCTTCACGGCGCGCTCGACCAGTTCGCCGAGTCGTAGCACTTCCTCCCTCAGGGCCACCAGTTCGTCGTGGCGCTCGGCCTTCTCCTGTCCGCACCACTCTCGCACCGTGCGCAGGGCTTCCTTCTCCGCGTCCAGCTTTCGGTCGTCCCGGCGCTGGTAGCCGTACCAGGAAGCTCGGTCACGTTCCTCTTCCATGGCTCGTTGACGCTGGTCGACCTCCGGGAGGATCTCGTCGGCCATCCGCTGGGCGACCTGGCGTGCGATCCGCTCGGTGATCGGCCAGCCCGCCAGGGAGCAGCCGTGGCGGTCCTCGTGGAGCATCGGGTCGTCGCGCAGTCTGGCAGCGTCCATGCCAACGAGTGGCGCGGTCTCGTCGAGGCGCCCGAGCTCCAGGACACCCGCGTCGGCCACCGCCTTACGCAGGCGTAGCCGGCCCTTGGGTCGGACGAGGCCGAGGATCATCCGGGCCGCCTCGAATTCGGCGCTTCCCCGCGCTGCCCTCGATGCCTCGGCCAGGGCCAGCTCCGCCGCGTCGTCCGCCCGGAAGGAGTCCACGTCAGCCCAGAGGACGAGCAGACAGTTGGGGGTCACCCATTCCTGGAGGCCGGCTGCGTCACCCTCCAAGAAGCGCACATGGACGCTCCCGGATCTGCCGGCGCCGCCCACTCGGACGATCTCCACTCGGCGTAGTGCACCACCCAGTTCCTTCGGCCTTGCTCGATAGGCCCAGTGCTCACCGATCTCCATGGGTCCATTGAGCCAGTCCGACGACTCCTGGAGGCCGTCAACCGCAGAATCCGGGTCTCCGGCTATCCGTACGTGTTCTTCCGGCGGGCGCGATGCTGGCGGTCTCCCTGTCCGGAGCCGTTGACAGAGGCGAGAGCGGACCGTGCGACGCCGTTGTTCCACAGGCCGAGGTGGTCGCGATGGACGGCCAAGACGCCGTTCTGCACCGCGCAACGCTCAGCAAGATCGCTGAAGTACGTGGTGCTCACGAAGATCGCCACGTCGGCGCCGAAGTGCACTTGGGAGCCAAGGAGGTTGCGGACCTCGCTGTTGGAGATCTTCCGCTTCGGGCGGCCCCATTCCGCGTTCGTCAGATCCCCACGGCCCATGCCAACAGCCTGACCCCAACACCCCGCCCACGTCAGGAGATCCGAGAAACATCGCCTAGACCCGGTCGTACCTGAGAGTCGTCTCGCCGAGCCCGGGGGCCATGCTGCCTATGAGCTGACGAGCGAAGTCCTCCAGGATCGATGGGTTGGTAGCGAGGAACTCCATGACCCGCTCAGATCGCTGCTCAGGCGAAAGCTCTTTCAGTTCCTGCTGCCATGCCAGGGTGGCAGCACCGCCATCCTCGACCTCGGCATTCATGATGAGTCTCCAGAGCGCCTGCTGGGCGTCCTCACGAGCCAGCCAGGTCATGAACATCTGCTGGAACTGCCCGCTCGTCACAGTGGCCTTCGGGCCGCTGGGCGCGGTGGCCGCATCCTGGGAAAGCGCGTCAGCCGCAACCCCCTGAACAGCAACATGAGGTGACGTCGTGCCCCCGGCCCGCAAGGCCTTCTTCTGGGCTCTGCGGGCCTGCTGCTTCAGCACCAAGCCTTCGCGCTTCGCAACGAGGACCGGCACGGCCTGGGTGTGCCACCAATGCGCAACGAGAGGTTTCGCGACTTCTACGAGACCATCGATGACCTGGACCGCGATGTTAACTACGGCCTGTTGTCCGGGGGTGAGCTGAGGACGCTGATCCTCCACGTACTCGGTGACGTAGACGATCTCGGGCTTGTCTGTGAAACCTGACTCCTTGTCGGCCTTCAGGCGGATCTCGACGTGCTCCGGCCCCTTGTCGCTCGTCTTGGGAGTGAACCCACGACTCCAGCCTTCACTCTTCCGCGAGTCGGCGAGGCGCTCACCCCTGGGGATGCGAACAACTGCGTCGACCTCCTCGTACTCCTGGTCCTCGGCCATGCGTCCTCGGCATTGCTCGGGTGCTCCTCGGCGCTCGGTCGACGAGGAAGTCGCGATAGTAGAAACTTACCCATAACCGTAGCTGTAGCGTCCGACGATTCGACAGGTTCGGCGAGCATCACATCAGCCGCCACAGAGCCGCAGGTCCAAGGTCGTCACCAGTCCCCTTGCCGGATCCGCTCGTCGGACACGATCCCGTAGACGTACCGCCCAGAACGTTCGGGGCATCGTGGAATCTCCGACGGCCCCGCGATCGGCCATGCCTCCAGCGCTGACCTGATCTCGTGCCACTGCACGTTGCGCCGGCTCTCGACGATGACCAGGGTGTAGCGGTTGGTCCGGTAGATGAAGGGCTTGCCGGTCTTCGTGTAAAAGACATCGCCCTGGTGCTCCTCGATCCGAGGCCTCGCCGTATCCATGTTGGGACCAACCGGCACCGGCTCGGGCGGAGGTGTCGGCCGCACTGGATGCCCTGCCCACCGGAGCCGTTCCTCCGGCGTTGGCTCCCGGCTACTCCGATGCCAGGATGCACTCCCTCGCACGGTGGTCGAGGTCACGGCCAGCTCTGTTCCGTCCGGCAGCACCCCACGGCCAGGCTCTCGGTAAGGCTCCACAATCGTGATGTCACGCCGCTCATAGCCGAGCCTGCTGGCAACTGACTCCAGGGTCCCCATCTGAGTGTTCCCGACGTACGACCACTGGTCCTCGCTCGCATCGTCCGAGAACTCCACGACGCCAACAAGGTAGACCCCGTCCTCGTTCGGGTCGCCGAAGAGCTGCCGCAAGCGGTCGGGTCCAAAGTCACCCGTCATCTATCCGTCCACCCCTGCATCGGCGCTATCAGATTCTCCGTCGATCAACGCGATCACAGTCTCCTTGGCTTGCGGCTGAGTCGTGTGCTGTGCCATCCGTGACCCGATCACGGCCACCCTGCTGAGCACCTCGGCGGCTGCCTCGAGTGTGGTTGAGGGCCGCAGCACGAAGCGCGCCAACTCGACCTCACCGCTGAGCTTGGCCTGCCCCTCGCCATAGCCATTGCCGAGGAAGGCTGGAGCGCCGAGCCTACCCCTTCTCGAGAGGTGAGCACTGATAGCGCAATCCTCGGCTCACGATCTTGAACCGGTCGCGGCCCTGCGCGGAGAAGGGGTTCGGCAGCTCGAAGACCTTGCGGTTCTCGGGGGCGAGCGCGGAGGTGATCAACAGGATGCGGTAGCGGTTGCCGCGGGCGTGGTGGCGGGCCGCATCCACCTCGGACGGTGCGAGCTCGAACTCGACCCGGTCGGCGATCGGTTCGCTCAGCGCCTTCACCTCGTAGAACCGGGTGGTGTCGCGGCACTTCACCTCGAAGTCGTACCCCAGCGAATCGGACGCGTCGCGGTCTCCGTTGACGACAGCCGCGTATCCGGACCTCCAGTACACGTCCGCGTACCGACGTTGGAGCCATGCGCGCGCCGCTACTTCTCCGACCAGGCCGATGGCCGAACGCTGGTCCTCGTTGGTCTGATTCATCTTCGCCACGACGATGCGCTGCTTGGGCACGGCCGTTCCCGCACGTGGCCGGGGTACGTCTTGTACGGCGTCCAGGCGCACCCTGCCGCTCTGGGCGAGGAAGGATTCGCCGACCGTGCGCGCCGCGATGTCCGCGATGGCGGAGAGCTGGTCGCGTCCCACGCCGACTTCGGCGTCCCCGATGGTGATGGTGCGTGCCACGGGGCCGCCGGTACCGCTGGAGCCAGAGGACAGGCGCTTCGGCGTCCGCGCCAAGTCGTCAGAAGTCAGGCTGAGTTGTACGAGATCCGCAGTCCGCGGCATGCCGTCGGGCCACCCCACCGCGCGCTCCACCGCATCGATCAGCCGGCGCTGGCCCAACTCCACCAGATCGCTCAACCCGGACTTGTCAACGCAGTTCTTGGACTCCAGGAGGACAGCGCCGTGCCAGCCGCTCGGAGGTTCGACGCCCTGCTTGCGGCACCAGGCCTCCACCCGGGGAAGCAGGTCCTTCACCAGGCTGTCGATCGCGGAGGCGTTGCGTTCACGGAGCAAGTCGACGGGCGGGAGGGTTCCCGGCCGGTCGAGGTCGTCGTCGGCTCCGTGCTCGCGCAGCCACTCCCCCACCCTGGCGCGCATCGCCTCCGGGGGCGGGGTCATGAAGCGGGGCAGCCAGTCCGGGTCGGGCCGCAGGTCGTGCAGGCCCCGGGCCGCCGCGTACGTAGTGCAGTCGCCGCCCTCATCGGCAACGGCCGCGTAGCGCTCGCGGAGCCGGTCGAGGATCGCGTCGGCGTGAGCACGCGCGAAGTCGCCGAAGGCCTGCTCGTGGACGTCGGGGTAGGAGTACGGCGAGTATCCGGGGCCGAGCGTGACCAGTGCCGCGTTGAACTCCGTGAAGTCGAGACGCAGTTCGTCGCGCAGTTCGGCGGGCGTCGTGGAGGAGCGGGCGAGGGCCACCAGAGCCTCCGACGAGACGGGCAGGTCCGGTGCGCACCGGTCGATGACCGCCTGGAGTTCGGACTCGTTTACCGCACGGGCCAGGAGGTTCTCCGACTCCTCGTCCCAGTCGCCGGTGGTGGCGCAGGCCAGGACGGGACGGATCAGCCGTACGGCGTCCTGTACGTCGCCGGTGAGGTGGCGCCTGATCTCGGTGACCTTGGCCTCGGTCGTGTCCAGGGCCTGGGCCAGGGAACCGTCGTCGATGTGGCCGGGCATGTGGCCGCCGAAGAGCCGCTCCAGTTTCACCAGGACGAGTTCGAGCGCGTCCTGCAGCCATGGGCGGTTCAGGAGCTGTGCGATGGCCGGCGTCGCCGCCTGGAGTTCGTCCCAGCCTTCCTCACTCCTCCAGACCACCACGGTGGGGTGGTCGTCGTCGGGCAGTGGCAGGGCCCGGGTCGTCGACGGAGGTTCGGCCGGTGCGCCCGCGATGGCGATCTCCACCTCGGCGGCGTGCACGACGCGGATGGTGCGGAGCCGTTCGAGCGCGGCACGGACGCCGCGTTCACTGCGCCGGATGAACGCCCCGGACTTCAGCTCCATGGCGAGGGCGACGACGGTGACCAGCCATTCCCCGCGTTCGACGAGTGCGGTGGCCGCTCCGTCCGGCGTGATCGGGGAGCCGTCCCGGTGCCGGACCTGGACATGGGTGGCGGACGTGCGTTCCACCCGGAGCCCGTTCGCCTCGGCCAGTCGGACGATGGCCTCCCCGGAATCGGCCGGGGCGACCAGTACGGGGTGACCCGCCAGCTCGATGAGCGCTTCCTTGAGAGGGTCCTCCTGGTCGCGTACGTAGACGGTGGTTCCCCCGCCGGAGGCGGGCGCCGTCAGGGCGCCGAGCGTGTTGGCGCGGCTGACGGCCAGCCGGATCTCCTCTCCGGGCGCCCAGGGCCAGACTCCCGTCTGTGCGATCTGCGACCAGGCCCGCTCGTAGTGCCGTTTGAAGGAGACGCTGAGGTACTCGGGGACCTCCCCATTGTCCAGCGTGCCCCCGAGTTGCAGCACGACCGCCCCGGCGTGCTGCGGGTCGTCCCATCGGCGCAGACCCAGGTGGAGGAGGCGGTCGGCGACGGCCCTGTCGGCTAGCAGCCGCCGGATCGTCAGGGGCAGGGCGGGGACGAAGGCGGGCAGTTCGCCGTCGGTGCTGAACCACGCCTGGCCGGGCGTGACGAAGAAGGGTCCGTCTGCTTCCTCCACGGGGAGCCACGCCAGGCCCCGGAGGAAGGAGGCGAACGGCGTCGGCCAGACGTGTTCGTCCTTGAAGTTGTACGCGGGCCTGTGCACGGTGAAGGTGAGCACCTTGCCGTCCCAGGTGCGGAGCCCGTGGAGGAGCAGTTCTGCGAACTCACGCCGAGCCGTTCTGGGCAGTGCCGCGACCTCTTCCCCTCCCGCGAGGTGGGCCGGTGCTCGATTGAACTCGTATGGTGTCCAGGGGTGGGCGAACTTTGTCCACCCTCTCTGGACGTCCGCGGTCCAGGCGGCGGCCACCTGGTCCCCGAGTCCGAAGCGTACAGCGAGGCCGGCCGGATGCAGGTCGTTGCCGTAAGTGGGTTTCAGCCGGCCGCCGACGTGGGCCGGGCGCAGCCCGTCGCACACTCCCAGTGCCGAGAGGAACTCGACGTAGGCGGGCCTGTCGCGGACGGGTGTGGGCCAGTTGTCCGGTCCGCTGATCCAGCCATCTCGCTGAGCGGCGATCGCGGCGGGCACCCCTGCCCCGCCTTCGGCGAGGAACCGGTCCAGCCTCCGTGCCCCCTCGGTGCCCCAGGCGGGTGAGAAGGAGCATCGTGCCGCCCTGCCCCAGCCGTCGGTCGTCAGCGGCACGCGGAAGGGGATGCGGGGCAGGCGGCCCCGCTGGGTCCGGGTGAGGGTCGGGTACTGCCGGAAGGCGAAGACGAGGGCGTCGCGGCCGAGGGCCTCGGTGGGCCGGCCGGCGAGCAGCTCCTCCAGCGCGTCGAAGACCCGGTCGAGTTCGTACGCGCGCACGAGCCGGTGGCGCTGAAGGAAGTCGCGCCCCTGGGGGTCCCAGACGATCGCCGGGTGGGTGAAGGCGATGCGGCGGCGCAGCGCCTTGAGGTCACCGGGGACCCGGGTGACGGAGTCGGCGTCGGGGTCGGGGTGGAGGAAGACGGTTCCGTCGTTCTGCTGCGACCCGGCGGCGCCGCCGAGGGTTCTCCTCAGCCGCAGGCTCTGGTCGAGGATGATGCGGCGGCCGCGCAGCGCTTCCTGGTCCCTCGCGAACGCATGCGCGACATCACCGTAGAAGGCGCCCCACAGGGGGCCATCCGCGGTCTCGTCCTCGCGGGGCAGCGTGGCGGCCACACGTTCGACCCATTCGGCCGACAGTTGTGCCGGTGCGCGGAGCGAGGCGGTAAGGACGGCTCTGCACAGCTTGTCGAGTCGCGCGTGGCGGACGGAGCCGACGGACGAAGCGAGCAGCGGAGCTCCTGCGCGGGCGAGGGCGTCGGTGGTCAGTACCCGCCAGGGGCGTTTCCCTTCGGGCCACGCGTAGGAGTCCTGCAGTGAGCCCCAGGTCTCCGTGCCGTGCAGCGGGACGATCGGTTCGGTGCCGAGTCTGCCGTCGAGAGCGGCGTTCAGCCGGTTCGGTACGTCCCAGCTGACGAGGTCGGCAACGAGATCGGCGGCCACCGGGCGCGGTGATTCCGAGCGGATGCGCCGGCTCAGGTCCACGACCAGGTGTGCGACGTGGTCGAGGAGGTGATCGTTGAGGGCCACCGACTCGCTGATGTCGAGCCGCGCCAGTTTCGTGAAGAAGGGGGCGTGGACGTGCCCGGGGAAGGGAGACCGGGCAGCGGCGGCCATGGGGAGGAACGTGTACATACGGCCGTGCGCGAGCGGGGTGTCCAGCCTCAGGGCCACCGCCACCCATGCCTCGGAGTTCCAGTTCTCCCAGGCGGCATCGATCTCCCGGGCCCGTACGCTGCGTCGGATCGCCTCGCTCAGGGCGCCGGCCTCCACAGTGCGGCGCGCCAGCAGATAGCGGCCGGCGTCAGCGAGATCGACCTCCGTCACCCAGTCGCTCTCTCGGGCGAGGACGAGGTCGGAGGCATGCTCGGTACGGGACAGGACCCGCGTGAACCCGTCAGGGGATTCGCCGCGCACCTCCACGAGGAGTGCGGCCACCCGGTCGAGGAAGAGCAGGAGCGGCGCGTCACCGTTCGCCATCCCGCTCATCTGCGCCACGGCGAGTCCCCAGGCGTGAGGGTCCCGCAGCGGGAGCCGTACGACGGTGGAGAATCCGTCCTCGGCCAGTTCCTTGAGTACGGGGTCCGTGGCCTCGGCCGGCACGGGCAGCGCGAGGGGGGAGATGTCCCGGACTACGCGGGCCGCTAGCTCGGAATCCTCCACGAGGGCGTGTACGTCGTCGGGTCGCGCGAACCGGAAGCAGTAGCCGTCGAACACCGGGGAGTCGGCCGAGGTCTTGGAGTAGATCTCCGGCCAGTCAGTCAGCTGCAGCACGCTGCGGAAACCGAGCCCCTTGTTGCCGATGCCTTCGCCCGCCGCCTTGCTCGACAGAGCCACCTCGGTAATGGCGCGGAAGTTGTTCTCGTCGAAGGCCGCGCCCTCGTTGGCGACGTAGAGGACGCCGCCGCCCTCCTCGGGGACCGCGAGGACGGAGATGCGTCCCGGGTGGTCGCCGCCGAGTGCGTCGTGCCCGTTCTGGACGAGTTCGAGTACGGTGCGGCCCTCGTACTCCTGGGCGGTGTCCTCGCTGACGGACTTCAGGCTCTCCGCGAATCGCCATTCCTCACCGGCGTGCCGGTAGATCTCGATCCGCCGTCGGGTCAGGGCGGTCACGGTGTCCCGGAATGCGCTGCCGACGGTGTCGTACGTCGATGTGATGGCCGTTCCCCTCGTCCCACGAACGCTCGCCGCACGGCGCCTACCGGGCGGTGAGCCCTGTCGCGCCATCAAACCGGATCAGCGATCACATCGTCCGAGGATTCCGCATTCTGGCCCACGGGCCGGCAGGGGGCAGAGGGCAGAGGGCAGAGGGCAGAGGGCAGAGGGCAGAGGGCAGAGGGCAGAGGGCAGAGGGCAGAGGGCAGAGGGCAGAGCCAACGGTCGACTACCGAGTAGGACCCGCAAGGGCCCCTCCGTCCGGGGGTTCCTGCCTTGGATGCGTGAGCGAACGTTCCGGCCCAGTGCTGCCTGGATGCACGGATGACTGCACCCGTGTCGCTGGCGAGGACGGCCGGACTCGGCCTCAACGACGTGGGGTCCACGTGACAGAAGCCGCCACGGCATGCCGACCCGCTACCTGCGCCAGCAACATGCGCAACGGCCGGCGGCTGTGGTTCCGTGATCTGCCCCAGGGGCTGATGCTGACCGCTTGCTGACCAAAGCCCCGCTGCCGGGCCTCTGACCTGCGGAAACGTCCAGATGTCAGATGTGGGACTTGAACATGGTGCGAAGCACGGAGAAACTCCCGATCTGTCTGCTCCCTGCCTGCTCATTGCAGGTCAAGGGCGGAGTCCGCAGCGTACAGCGATTCGCATGTCCGGTCAGCTCTCCGCAGGTGTTGCAGCGCTCACGCTGACCAATCACTGAGTGCCGGACAGCCAGGCGTCGAGGGTGGCGGCGGTCTCGAACGCGAGGGACTCCGGGATGCTTCCGGAACCACCGCAGGAGGGAAATAGGTCGGTTTCTGTCCCGATCCGGGTTGTCGGCTGCGCCACAACCGGCCGATAAGTTACCTGTGAGTCGCTCGCGTACGAGCGGGTCCTGGCCGTCGGCGAGGCGGGCCTGGTCGGCCACGCCGACCGGGACCTCGCGGTCGCCCCGCCCAGGGGCGTCCACTCGGCGTCGGCGACCGAGGGCCCGTGGCGCGGGGCGAAGAGGCAGGGCGGGCGGCCTCCGGCAGGGGCTCGCCCTCCTGGCGGGCCACCAGCCGGTCCGTTGAACGAGGTGAAGGGGGGCCCAGCTCTTCGCCCGCCCCGGCACCAAGGTCACCGTGGTCGAGGCCTGGACCCGTTCGCTCCCTTCGAAGAGCCCGGATCTCCGCCGTGATCGAACTGGCGCTCCCGGACGAGGGCATCACCGTCCAGACCGGTGCCGCCCTCACCTCCGTACGCACGGAGAACCGCGCCAGGATCGCCGCCCTACGAAGCCACGTGGGCGAGGAGGTCGAGCTGCGCGCCTCCCACCTGCTGATCGCCACCGGCCGCCGCCCCGTCACTGCTGCTCTCGGCCTCGACACGGTCGGAGTGAAGACCGGGATACGCGGCGAGGTGGTCGTCGACGACTACCAACGCACCACAACCATGGCGTACGGCGACGCTTGAGGGGATATGGAGGTGACGAACTCGTCACGCCCTTGTTGGCACACTGCGTCGGGTGTCCCTAGGGCACCGAGCTCCTGTCACCACCGACATGCCGTGGGAGGGATTCCGTCCGATGCCTGCGCCGAAGGCTCTCGCGGTGCGGCCGACGGTGTCGACGGCGGTATCCGCGCCGACGAAGCAGCAGCCTGAGGCAACCAGTTCCTCGCACTACCCGACGGCCCCGTCCAACGCGGCGATGACGGCCGCCTTGGTGGGCGCAGGCGGCACGGTGACGGGTGCACCCTTCGTGGGCGGAACGTCGACGGGCCCGCCCTTCCCTGGGCGGCTCGCGCGCGCCGCCCAGGACATGGTCGGCAACGGCGCCATCGCGACGGCCGGCCGCGGCGAAGCGGGTGCCGCCCCGGCCGCACCCGCCGTCGCAGCGCCGGCGCAGGACGCGCCGGCGGTGAAGGCCCGGTCGGGCCCCGATGCGGATCCGAAGTTCGCCTCGCTGAAGAAGGACGTACGGCACAAGAAGCAGGCGTTGGCCGCCTCGCATCCGCCGCCGCGTACCGAGGCGGTGGCGGCGCAGGACGCTGCGCTGCCTCCCAAAGACGACGAGGTCGCGCAGGGCAAGACCGCGAACGCGGAGAAAATGAACGAGGCCAAGCCGAAGGAATTCGACAAGGACGCGTTCATCAGAGCGGTCGAGAAGGCGATCGCGGACAAGGCACCGAAGAACCTCGACGAGGCGGACAAATTCGCCGGCTCCGGCAAGGCGGACGAGGTCCGCGCGGAGGTGCACGGCAGGGTCGGCGAGGGAAAGTCGGATTCCGCCGAGCAGATCGCCACGACGACCGCCGCTGCGCCGGACACGTCGGCGGCCGTGCCCAAGAAGGTCGTGCCGATGAGCGCGGACCGGCCTCCCGGCACGCCGGGCGCGCCGAACCCCGCGCAGGCCGTACCGGACAAGCTTCCCCCGTCGGCCACCGATCTGTCCGCCGGGCCGGCCGAGGTCAACCAGCACATGGCCGACGCCCAGGTCACCGAACCGCAGCTGCAGAAGTCCAACGAGCCGACGTTCGCCAAGGCGCTGGGCGAGAAGAAGGCCGCCGAGCGGCACTCCGAGACCGCCCCGGGCGCGATGCGCAAGCACGAGGCGAGCGAACTGCGGGCCTCCACCGCGCAGGCCCGGCGCCTTGGGGTGGCGGCGATGGGTGCGATGGCCGCCCAGCGGGTGCGCACCGGGCAGCAGGTCGACACGGGCAAGACCGGTGCGAAGAGTCGGGACGAGGAGAAGCGGGCCCAGGTCACGGCGGTCCTCCAGGGCGTCTTCGACACGATGAAGAAGGACGTCGAGGCGGTCCTCGAAGGCCTCGACAAGCTCGTGGACGACCAGTTCAGCCGGGGTGAGAAGGCGGCCCGGGACGCGTTCACCGCCGAACACAAGCGGAAGATGGACGAGTACAAGGACCGCCGGTACTCGGGCGCGAGGGGCAGACTGCGCTGGGTGCGGGACAAGTTCGCCGGGCTGCCCGCCGAGGCCGACAAGATCTTCGAGGAGGCCCGCGACAACTATGTACGCCGGATGCGCCAGGTGATCTCCGAGGTCGCCGACACCATCGGCGCGGAGCTGAACCGGGCCAAACGCCGCATCGCACAAGGCCGGACCGAGCTCCAGGCCGCGGTGCGGAGGCTCCCGGCCGACCTGCGCGCCATCGGCCAGGAAGCCGCGGCCGGATTCAGCGACAAGTTCGACGAACTCACCCAGTCCGTCGACGACAAGGGCACCCAGCTCGTCGACACCCTCGCCACCAAGTACACCGAGGCGCTCAAGTCCGTCGACGACGAGATCGCCGCGGAGAAGGAGAAGAACAAGGGCCTGGTGGCCAAGGCCGTGGCCGCGGTCAAGGCCGTGATCAACACCATCCTGGAACTGAAGCGGCTGCTGCTGTCGGTCCTCGCCAAGGCCGCCTCGGCCGTGATGCTGATCCTTAAGGACCCGATCGGCTTCCTGCGCAACCTCGTCTCCGCCGTCGGCGCCGGCCTGCGGCAGTTCCTTCAGAACATCGGCCGCCACCTGCAACAGGGCATCATGTCCTGGCTGTTGGGCAAGACGGCCGAGGCGGGCATCGAGATCCCCGCGAAGTTCGACACCCAGGGCGTCGTGAAAATGCTCGCCGGCCTGCTGGGGCTGACCTGGCAGAACATCCGCGCCCGGATCACCCGCAAGGTGCCGAACATGGAACCGGCGGTCGCCGCTGCCGAGACCTCGGTGCCGCTGGTCTCCGAGGTCCGCAAGCGCGGCGTCCTCGGCATGTGGGAGGACCTCAAGACGCGCGTGGGCGACCTGCGCAAGGACCTGCTGGACAAGGTCATCGCCTACGTCACCCCCACGATCGTGACCGCCGGGATCATGTGGGTGATCTCGCTGCTCAACCCTGCGTCCGCGTTCGTCCGGGCGGTGAAGCTGATCATCGACATCGTGCGGTTCATCGTCACCCAGGCACGCCAGATCTTCGAGTTCGTCAACGCCGTGCTCGACGCGGTCATCGCGATCGCGCGGGGCGGCAGCGGCGGTGTACCGGGCCTGATCGAACGCGCCCTGGCCCGCTCCATCCCCGTCCTGCTCGGCTTCCTCGCCGCCCTCCTCGGCGTCGGGGGCATCGCCTCCCGTGTCAAGCAGATCGTCCAGGCGATGTCCAAGCCGGTCGACCGGGCGGTGGACTGGGTGATCGACAAGATCGTCGGCCTGGTGAAGAAGCTGTGGGCCAAGATCAAGTCGAAGTTCGACAAGAAGAAGCCCAAGCCGAAGCCGAAGCCACGCCCGGAGCGCGAGCAACCAGGCAGGCCGCGCAGGCGCCGCCCGGACCGGCGGCGACGCCCGGACCGGCGCAGGCCGCAGCGGAAGGACAGGCGCGACCGCAGGAAGAAGCGTCCCGACAAGCGGTCCGAGGCGGACAAGAGGCGCGCACTCGACGCCGCCGTGCGCGACGCGACGCGCCTGCTCCACGAGGAGTCGGCCACAGTCAAGTCCGTACGGCGCGGGCTCGCGGCCATCAAGCGGCGGCACCGTCTCACGCGGATCCAGCTCAAGAAGGTGGCCGAGGACAAGTACCGCATCAGGGTGTCCATCAACCCGGAGGCGGAGACCCCGGTCGAGGACCTGGGGGACAAGTTCCCCTACAAGATCGGCCCGGCCGAGGGGCACTTCAAGATGAGGAAGCACGGGAAGGTGGTAGACCAGCTCAACCCGATCAAGGCAATCCCCATGGCGGGGAGCGACCCCCGGACCGGCTTCGTCATCAACCTGGCGGCCATCCCGGGCGAGGTGAAGAAGAATCCGGGCATGGCCGCCCGGTATCTCCACGACGCGTGGAAGCACCCTGAGACCAAGCATTTCGGACCGGTGAGCACCGCCGTCGTGATAGGCGTCAACACGTTCGAGCACCTGGACCAGAAGAACGACAGCAGGGTCCTCAACGAGGCCATCGACACCGTCAAGCGGCCCGTCAAGCTCATCATGGCGGTGTTCGGCTTCATCTGGACGCCCAAGTGGCTCCACAACGACGGCCATGAGGTCCTCTTGGCGGAGGTGCGCAAGAAGTACCGGGACCTGACGGACGGCGAGAAGCGGATCGCCGAGAACCACGAGAAGGGCCTGCGCGACAAGGACGCCCTCCCCTACGGTCTCTTCCGCGAACAGGTGACGAACTCCTCGTACACCCGCGAGGCGGCGGCCATCCTGTCGCACGCAAACGACCAGGTCCACATCCTGGGCCAGGACGCCGACACCGGAGTCGCGGTCTCCCAGACAACGGGTGTCCTTGCCGCGTACAAGCAGATCCTGGACGCGATGGGGAGCCATCCGCAGATCACGATCGGCGGCTACCACTTCAAGGGCTTCGACTGGAGCCCGGAGGGCGACCAGCGCCCCAAGCAGCTCACGCTGCTCGCCAACGGGCTGGACCGGGCGATTCGGGTCGCCATCGCCAGGCGGTTCCCGCAGATGCTCTACCCGACCGAGCCGAACATGCTCGTCAAGGCGTGGGACCGCCACCGGCCGGACGGCCTCTTCCAGAACAGCCGTATCCACGCCCTGCGCCAGATCCAGGGCGGGCTCTACGGAATCGGCAGTGCGGAAGGACGCCAGCTGCGGATCCAGTTCATGGAGGTCTTCGGCGAGCAGTTGCCCGTCGCCTACGCCCCTGAGGCATCCACCACCACGAGCCCGGAGCCGGGCGACGAGGACCGTGGCCTGACCGTACGGCCTTCGGGCGTCCACCTGGCCGACCAAGGCCTCATGCGGGCCAAGGGCGGTGAGCTGAAGGCGATTCGCGTCGCGCACCGGATGTACGCGCTCATCATCCAGTCGCAGTCCTACGCCAGTGCCCGGACCCTGGCCCGGGAGTTCTTCTATGCCAATCCCGGGATGCTGCCCAATCTCCGGGGAAAACTGGAGAAGCGCGTCTTCGTCCATGTCGAGGACATCGCCATGCTCATGGCCGACAACCCCAGGCTGAGCGTGAGCAGCGACGCCGTCCAGGCGCATCTGCGGCGGCTCGAAGAAGCCATCGACCGGCTCGTCCGCGGCGCGGAGCAGCAGAACGACCAGCACACCGAGCGCACCAAGGAGGCCGTCCAGAGGGCTCACGCGGTGACGGAGAAGATCGTCAGGGCGCTGACCGCGCCCCAGATGCGCCAGTTCTGGGAAGGTATCCGTACTGCCTTGGACAAGGCGATGAGGGACGCACCGCGAAGCGGAGGAGAGTCGCAGTGAAACCGGAGACGGTAGACGGGCTGCGCGAGGAGGCGTCGCGCGGCGACTACGGGTCGATGGCACGACTGGCGCGCGCACTGTATGGGTGCGGGCTGGGGCCGCGCGAGGTGGTGCGCGAGTGCTACGGAGTCGACTTTCCCGAGGAGTTCTTCGCCCTCGTCGACGCCGGGCCGTGGGTGCGGTATCTCCTGGTGTACTTCACCAATCAGCCCTGGCAGCTGGCCGTACCGCCCGAACGGGGCGGCCCGGCCGAAGGTCCCGACGAGATGGCCGACACCGAACTGCTGATCCTGGCCCGCGACCCGGACCTGATGCCGCTGTTCCAGATCCCGGCGTACGCTCCCGGCGAGGACGACCGCGTCGTCTGCTACCGGCTTGCGGAGCTGCGGGCGGGCCGCCCCACGCTCTACTGCCTGGACGTGACGGACTACCCCGGCATCGAAGTCCGTGACACGGAGGCGGTGCGCTGCGGAGAGTCCATGCTCACAGTTCTGGAGGACGCGCACGCCGACGACCTCCGCCGGCTTGAAGAGGAAGCCCGGCTGCCGTCGAACCGGGGCGCCGGGTCGGTCGACCGCTCCGAGGTGGACCAGGCGAGCGAATCTCTCGAACTGGTGAGGGAGTTGGCTAGGAAGCTGGCCGGGCCTCAGGCTCAGGAGGGCTGAACAGCCCGCGGCTTCGGTGCCACTGCCATGGCCGTGGGCGGGATGGGACTCGCCTGAGCCGCCGCGCCCGCCACCGCCGCATTGCCCACCTGGTTCTGGCCCGCCACGAGGAGGCGCTCGAAGGCAGTCGGGGGTTTCGCCGGCGCCGTGGCCGGCCGGGTCTGGCGGGTCGCCGTCGCCGTCTCCTGGGCCCTCGCGGGTGGGACCGGGGCCACCAGGCGGTGGAGGGAGAGCGGGGGTTCGGTGGGCAGCATCGGTGTCTCACCCCTGGGATCCGGTGTCATCGAGCAGATGGTGATGGGGACCGAGTTCGCCCGGGCGGAGCAGCCGGGCCTCGCGTTGGAACTGGCGGGCCACGCCGCGGACGACGTGCCGCATGTCGATCGTAGCGCTGCCGCCGTCGGCCGCGGCGAGTGCGGCGGTGCGGGCTGCCGCGTTGATTGCGGCGCCCGTCATGTCCAGGCGGGCCAGGACGTCCAGGTCCACGTCGGCGGCGAGCGGGGCCTCCGGGGGGAAGGCCAGGCGCCAGAGTCTGCGCCGCTCCGCCGTGGTCGGGCGGGGGAAGTGGACGACGAAGTGGAAGCGCCGGGTGAACGCCGGGTCGATGTTGTCCTTGAGGTTGCTGGTCAGGATCACCAGGCCGTCGCTGGCCTCCAGGCGCTGGAGCAGATAGCCGACTTCGAGGTTGGCGTAGCGGTCGGTGCCGTGTTTGACCTCACCGCGCTTGCCGAACAACGAGTCGGCCTCGTCGAAGAGCAGTACCGCGTGGCTCTCCTCGGCCTGCCGGAACGCGGCCTCCAGGTTCTTCTCCGTCTCCCCCACCCATTTGGAGACGATCTGGGCGAGGTCCACCTTGAGCAGCTCCAGGCCGAGCATGCCGGTGACGATCTCGGCGGACATGGTCTTGCCGGTGCCGGGTTCGCCGGTGAAGAGCGCCTTGACTCCGCCGTGCGCCGAGCGGCGTGCGAAACCCCAGGTCTCGGCGATCCGGGGCCAGGCACGGGAGGCCGAGGCGATCTCCAGGATCTGGTTCAGCTGGACCTCGGGCAGGACCAGGTCGTCCACGGTGCGCCGGGGCACGATCGAGCGCACCGCGCTGCCGCCGCGTCCCCGGATGACGGTGGCGATGGCGGGCTCAACGTGGTCCGCGACCGGCTCCGGGTGCCCATTGCCCGCCAGGCGCGCCCCGGCCCCGGCCACCGACGCCACGGCGCGCAGTTCGCCGCCGCTCATCCGGTAACGGACGGCGAGGTCTTCGAGGAGCGTGCCGTTCAGGTCCGGAAGCGCGGCCGACCACATCGTCCGGCGATCGCCCAACCCCGGTGTGGGAAGCGTGAGTTCGGCGTAGCCGCGGGCGGCGAGCAGTCCCGCCGGCCGCCAGGGTTTCAGGCCGGTCAGGCACACCGGGGCCCGCGAGCGGAGCAGGGCGCCGGACAGCGCGTCGGCCTGCTGTCGGTGCGCCTCGCCGTACAGGTCGTCGGTGGGGACCCACAGCAACGCACCCAGTGCGGCGGCCGTCCGCAAGTCGGCTTCGGGATCGGCTGCCAGGCACCTCAGCGGTGTTCCCGCCGCGCGGGCGAGGGCTTGGACGGCATCGAGCTGGCCGTCGGGCGGAGTGCCCCACAGCCCGGCCAGGTCGATGTCTCCCGACCGCAGCGCGCGGCCCAGCCGGGTGAGCCGGTCCGAAGCCAGATACGGGGGCAGGACCCGTGGCTCCGGCTGTACAACCTCGCCGGGGTCGTGGCCGAGCAGCCCTACGTCCGTGCCCCAGCCCAGCAGGAAGTCCAGTACTCCGGGGCCCAGGACCAGTTCCTGGGCGAGCTCAAGGGCGGACTCTCCGTAGGTGCGCAGCAGGCCGTAGCGGCGCAGCGCCCCGGCCGGTCCGAGCGCGCGGCGCAGCGCGAGGCGGGCGGCCGCGCTTGGCTCCCCCGCCGTGCCCTGCGGCTCATCGGCGCGAACTCCGGCCAACGCCCCGACCGTTACCAGTAGTTCCACGCTCGGCAGCCGCCGGTTCAGGTTGTCCACGATGTACGCGTAGATCCGCTCGTAGCCGCGGTCCAGTTCGGGCGCGGCCACCAGGAGCAGGGCGTCCTGTTCGGCGCGGGTCAGGCCGAACCTGGTGGAGAGCGCGTCCAGCGGCAGGGTCTGGCCTTCGGCCGACGCGCCCCGCCTCAGATCCCGTTCGGCTTCCGGCTCGGGCCGCTGGAGTACGTACGGCCCAGCCATCGCGTCGGTGAAGGCGCGCACCTCGCCGAGCAGCACCTCGACCTGTTCGTCGGTCACACAGTACGGCGCGAGGTCCGGCCGGGTGAGCCGGGCCGCGATCCGCGCCTGCCGCTCGACGGCGGCGCGCAGCGCCCGGTGGACGTCCGTGAGGCGGATCCGCAGGTGTTCCAGCGCCGGTTCGCCCATGTGGCTCACCCTCCCGAGAATGTCAGGGTCCGCCCGCCGAGCCAGACCACGTCGCGCACGTCGGTGAGCAGCCCGCCGCGCAGCAGGTCCGCGTGGCGCCGTCCCATCGGGACCCGCACCCGGACGGCGGCGGGCTCGAACCGGACGGTGGCCTCCAGGTCGGCGAAGCGGCTCAGGGCCAGCAGCGGATCGGGGGGCTCCCGATCGCGCCAGAGCGTCCAGGCGATCGTGGACAGGCCCAGGGTGGCGGCCAGTGTGACGGTGCGCTCCAGCCGGCCGTCCTGTGCGAGCGGCACTGCCCGGCGCTCGGTCACCAGAGCGGTGACCAAGCCTGCGAACCGGTCGGCGTGGACGGGCAGTTCAGTGGCCAGGCGCGGGTCCGACCACGGGGACGCCGTGCCTGTCCACAGGGGCGTACGCCAGGGCAGCCGCACCACCGGATCGCCGCGCAGCGGCCGTACGCCGGTCAGGAACGGCACTCCCGCCGCGTCCAGTTCGCGCAGGGAGCCGGGGGGCAGGGGGCCGGCGCAGACCAGCACGGGTGGCTGCCCGCAGGCCTGCCAGTACGGCAGCAGCGCCGCGACGTCCGCCGCCCAGGCGATCGGGAACATGCCCTGGGCGTCGACGAGGAGGAGCGTGTCGTCGGCCCCGGTGAGCAGGAGCGGGTCGGCGGGGTCGTGGCCGCGGCACACCGAGAGCGCCAGGACGCCGTCGAGCACCGGGAGCGCGGGGCGTACGACGCGGGCGAACGCGGCCAGCCGCTCCTCGGGGACGGGTGGTTCGAGCCCGGCGAAGGCGGCAGCCGCCTCGCTGTCCTGTTCGCCGCGGCGCCAGCCGCGCGCGGTCACGCTCAGGACCTTGTACGCCAGGGCCGCGGCGAACAGCGGTGCCTCCTCGGCCAGTTCGACGCCGGCCAGGGCAGGGCCGACCGCATCGAGGTACCCGATGCGTGCCAGGGGTCCGGCGAGCAGGAACGGCAGCACGGAGGCCACGCGTACCTCTTCGGTGGCGCGGGCCGCGACGGCGCCGCCCGCCGGCGGAGCGGAGCGGACGGTGCCGGCTCCGGCCGCCTGCGGAGCCGGTTCCTCGACGGCCTGGTCGTGCCCGCCCGCCAGGGACCGCGCCAGCCGTGCCACCTCTTCGTAGTCCGCCGACGTCACGTACGCGGCGAGCAGCCCGGGCAGGGCCGCGGCGCCGGTGCCCGCCGGCTCGGTGCGCAGAGGCTCGGGCAGCAGCTCGGACAGCCTTCCGGGGCGGGCGCGCCGGGCGAGTTCCGTGAGCAGCCGGGCGGCTGCGTCGTCGTCGGCGCCGAGCAGGGCGAGCGCGTACACCTGGAGCGACTCGTCGGGCAACAGCGCGAGCAGTGCGTCGAGTTCGCCCCGCTCGGCGAGCTCGCCGAAGAGCGCGGCGGCCTCCGGCTCGTCCCACTCACTCGCCGTCGCGGCGAAGGAGTCCTCGAACGACACCGCGTCGCTGGGCGCGTCGCCGGGGACCTCCACCATCGAGACCGGCGCGAAGTGGACCTCGGTGGGCGCGGTGGCCCGGCCGGGCCACCCGGGCCCGCCCGGCCGGACGGTGACGGTCACCGGTTCGGTGATCTCCACATCCGGGCCGTCGCCCGTCAGCTGCTGCCCGAAGTGGTCCGCCAGCAACTCCGGCAGCGTGTCGATCACCTGCTGCACCAGGCCGCGCGGATCCGGTCCCCAGCTCCACCCACCGCGCCGGACCACCGTCACCGTGCACCGGCGCACCGTGACCTCCCCGGCCTCCCCGGCTGTCCGTGCGGTGGGCGTGGTCACGTCACCACCACCTTCTCCAGGCGGCCCGCCCAGCCGGCCACGAGCACCAGGACGCCGTGCGCGCTGCCCGCTTCGAGGGTCACCGGCAGTTTCACCTGGGTCTGCTGGGCGGGGATCTCCCCGGCAAGCACCCGGGTGTCCTGGTCGTCGGAGACCAGGGCGACCACCTTGGCGGGCCGGGCCGCCGCGACCTGCACGGTGACGGTGAGCCCGTCCGTCGCCAGCGCGATGCTGTCGCTGCCGGTCCACGTGGCCAGGCGCAGCAGCGTGGGTTTGGGCTTGCCCTCGGGGGTCAGCTCGACCCCGAACGCCAACGGGTCGGCGAGGGCGGCCGGTTCGTCGTCCACGGCCGCCACGGCGAGCTCCCTGGCCTTCAGCGGAAGGGTCGCGGTGCGGCCCCCGCCGAGCAGGACGCGCATCGGTAGCGCGCGTCCGACGAGCGCTGCCACATCGGGCGGGGCGCCGGCGCCGGTCAGCGCCAGCGCGCCCACGACATGGCCGGTGTCGGCCACGTACACCACGGAAAGAGCCATCGTCAGGTACCGCCGTTCGTTGCCGCGACCGTTGCCAGGATGAGGAAATCGACGGCCCCGGGCCGTTCGACGACCGCGGCCGGGCTGGCCAAGGGGTCGTACAGACGTGTCCGGCACCTGACCCGACGGTCGCCGTCGACGGCCGCCTCCACCGTGCTGACCAGCATGGAGTCCGTGGCGGGAGGCGGTGTGCGCGGTGTCAGCTGCACATGGATCACCACCTGGCCGTCGGCGACCTGTTCCGCGGTGATGCCGGAGGGCAGCGGCAGCAGCATCCCGTCGGTGGCGGTGCCGGACGTCACCAGGGTGCTGCCGGCCGGCATCCGGCCGCTGAAGCTTCCTTCGATGGCGAGATTGCCGTTGGCCGCGACGGTCATGAGCGGGGCGACCCTGCCGCTGCCCTGGTACAGGCCGAAGACCAGGCTCGGCTGGTCGCCGCCGGACAGCACGAGCGCGGGCTTGCCCTCCTGGACCGCCGGGCCCGTCCGCAGGGTCAGCGAGCCCGACCGGGCCGCGACGGTGTCCGCGCGCACCCCGGCGAAGCGCACCCCGACTCCGCGCGCCGCCGTCTCCACGCCGCTGAAGTGGCCGTCCGTCCATCGGACGTAGCCGAGCAGGACGAGCCAGCGGACGGGCGGATCGGCCGGCGGGGCGCCGGTCGCGGGCGGGCGCTGCTCCTCGACCAGCCGCTCGTCGCCGAGGCGCCCGAAGAGGATCTGGTACGCCTCCTCCACGCGCGTCCGGGTGGCGCCACCGGTGCACGAGACGGGCCCGGGTGCCTTGGCCGGTTCCCGGTCGGCCGCGGTGAGGAAAACCGGGTAGGGCTCGTCCGTCGGCTGGTCCGCGCCGTTGACCTCGTCGAAGTCGCTCTCGCGCAGCACGACCGGCTCAGTGAGGACCACCTCGCGGCCGGTGCCGTCGACGGCGATTCCCGGCGCCACGCTCACTCCGACGTGGCGGGCGTTGGTCAGCGGGTCGGTGCGGGGCTCGGTGACGAGGCCGAGCCCTTCGGCGATGCCCCACTCGTGCAGGTGCCGCGCGTGCCGGACGGCCAGGCCGCGTGCGTAGTCCACGGTGGCCGACAGGTCCGCGGCGGCCAGTACCTGGCCCTCGTGGAAAGTGGGGCGCAGGGGACCCGTCATGGCGTCTCCCCGGACTTCCGGCTACGGGAGGAGCGGGTGCGCGTGGCCGCGGGCTTGGCCGGCTCGTCCTGGTCGGACGGCTCACCCGACGCCTCACCCGGCACCTCGCCCGAGTCCCCGGCCCGTGCCTGGTCGTGCGCCTGGTCGTGCGCCTGGTCGGGTGCTCCTTCGAGCTCCGCGAGGCGGGAACCGAGCCGTTCGGGCACTTGCTCCCGCAGCCTGCCCACCTGGGTCTGGGCACTGCCCAGTTGGGTGCGCAGCCCCTCCAGCATGGCTGTCAGATCCGCGACTTGTGTCCGCAGGACCGCCAACTCGTGCATGCTGTCGGTCACTTCGCTCGGGGTCGTGTAGACCTGCTCGTGCAGCGCCTTGGGCGGTGTCTCGCCGGGTGCGGGGGTGAGGAGCAGTGACAGCATCTCCTCCAGGTCCCCCGTGCGCGGCCAGTCGCCGAGCAGCCCTTCGACGTACGGCCGTCCCACTTCGCCCTCCGGCGGGAGCGTCAGCTTCTGGTGCCGCGGCGGGGATCCGCAGCACACCCGCTCGGCCAGTTCCCGCAGCCGGTAGAGCTTGGGCAGCCACTCGCCGTACGCCGATCCGCCCGGCAGCACCTGCTCCCGGGTGGCCGAGCAGACCCGTACGACATCGCAGCCGTCCAGCTCCAGGTGCGCGAGCAGGACGTCGGTGTCGGTGGAGTCGCCGCAGGGCGGGTTGAGCGTGGCGCACGCCGCGTCGGTCAGGAAGCGCCGCAGCGCGACGGTCAGGGCCGCCGCCGCTTCGGCGATCTGCTGCACCTCGGCGATGGTCGCCTTCTCCACGCTGTCCGGGGGCGGGACCGGCAGCAGCGGCGGTACGTCGACGGCGGCGACCTCCGCCCGCAGCCGGCAGTCGCCGACTTCACCCACCTGGTCCAGGCGGCACAGCAGCCACTCCCGGATCAGGCTGAGGTCCGCCCGGAACTCCACCCGCAGCGCGTGGCTCAGCGGTGTGCCCTGGGCCACCATGCGCACCTCCAGTGGCGCGTCGGCGTCGCCCCGTTCCGGTAGGACCCGGGCCGCCGTCTCGGTGACAACCGCGCGGGCGAGTGTACGGCGCAGCGGGTCGGGCCACACCGCTTCCATGTCGGTGCCGCCGAGCCGGGCACAGGCCGTACCCAGGACGCCGCGGGCCTCCTGGACCGTGGCGAGGTCCGGGTACTCCCTCTTGAGCTGTTCCTGCCCGGCCGGGTCGTAGGTGTCGAACCGGGCCACGCCACTGGCAAGGGCGCGGACGTGCTCGGTCATCTCGCGGGCCGCCGGCGGTGGCGGCGGCCCCTCGCCGCCCGCGTTCTCGCGCAGCCAGGCCAGGGATGTGGCGTACCGCTTGGCGTCGGCGGCGTCGAACCGGAACGTCCGGCCCGTGCCGACCGCGGCGGTGAACAGGGCGTCGAGGTAGTAACCGAGCCGCCGGTCACGGGTGCGTGCCCGGTCGGCCCGTGCGAGGTCCCCGATGCTGGCGAGCAGCTGGGTGCCGGGGTTGTGGCGGTGGTCCTCGACGTCGTCGCACTTGACGACGAAGCGGAACCCCTCCTGTATCCGGGAGGGCACACAGCCCGGCGAGGGGCAGGGTTCCTCCGTGGCGTACGGCGCCACCGGCTCGACAGGGAGCTCCTGGTAGCGCACGTAGAGCCCGTAGCGGCGCCCGCCTTCGTCGTCGCAGTCCTCCTTGCAGTCCACACCGAGGGCGCTGATCCGCTGTTCCTGCACCAAGGCCCGTACGTCGACCTGTTCGGTGCAGGGCACCACGATGTCGTTGCCGGCGCAGTCGAGCGCGTGCCCGGGGTGCACCGCCACGGTTCCGCCGCCGCAGGGGGCGCAGGTGACGCCGAGGCCGCAGACGACACCCGGCCCGTACAGGGAGCGGTTGTGCAGTCTGCCCTTCGCGGTCGTGTAGTCGACCAGCAGGCTGAGGTCGTCCTCGGTCAGGAGCTGGCCCGCGAAGAAGCGCGGGCGGACGAAAGCGGAGGTCCTGGTGGCGTCGCCACCGCATCCGCATCCGCAGTCTGTTGACATGATCAGCGCTCCTTCACGAAGAACCAGCTCTCGAAGACGTCCCCGCCCGCACCGGTGCCGGACGTCCAGGGACCGATGCCCGACGGTGGGAGGTCGCACCCTCCGTGGGCCACGGACGAGCCCGTGTCGGCGTCGATGGTCGGTACGCGTCCGCCGACGTGAGTGCCGTCGACCGGGCGGCAGCAGCGGTCCAGGATGAACGCGGAGCGGACGGTGACCATGACGCGGTCGCCGTCCTGGAGCGTCTCGCGCGTGGTCTGGCGGTACCGGAACTGCTGCGTGAACTCCCCGCAGTCGGCGTCCGGTTCGGCGAACGTGCCGCCCATGTACCAGGTGGAGGCGTTGCGGCCGCTGCCGCCCTCGATCACCTGGAGCTCCACCACTCCGGGTTGCAGCGAGTCGGTGCGCACATCGGCGGAGAACCGCACTGCCAGCCCGGCGTCCTCGTCCTGGGTGCCGAGGAGCGCCTTGGCCTCGTCGATGGTGTAGGTGTGTCCGTGGATCCAGTTGATCCCGGTGATCACCGTGGGCACGTACCGGCCGAAGGGGCGGCGCACGTTCATGTGGATCTGGTCCCGGCGTACCGGCTCGTGCCAGTCCACGCAGTCGATCCGGGCCAGCCACAGCACCTTGTGCTCGCACGGGGAGCAGCAGGTGTCACAGCGCTCGTCCACCGGAGGTTCGCACCCGGTGACGCAGATCTGGTAGCACTCCTCCGTCCAGCCGAACTCGCAGTCGGAGGTGTCCGCGCAGGCGTCGTTGTACACGGCGCGGGTGGGCTCGACTGGCCGCTCGGCGTACCGGATGCCGACCCAGACCGTGTCGGTGTCCCGCTCGTCGGGGGGCAGCGCCTTCCACAGGTCGATCACGCAGCTGCCCCGCACCACGACCTCGTTGCCGTCACAGTCCACGGCGAGGCCTGGGCTGATCCTCACCTTGGCCCTGCGCCGGGTGTGCTCCGGTGCTGTGCTCTCCTCGGCCGGCGCGGACTCGTCGGTCGCCGTCGCGTGCGCGTCGCCGCCGGGCGGACAGTCGTCGTCCCTCGGCGCCGGCTCCACGAACAGACCGCACACCACGCCGTAGCCGAGCAGGCGGCGCATGCGCAGCTTCAACTTCTCGCGGTGGTATTCCTGTTCACGCTGGAAGTCCCTGGCACCCAGCATCTGGCCGTGGAAGTAGCGCAGCCTGCGCAGCGGCGGCGCGTCGAACTGCCCCGTGGTTGGTTTCCCTGTTTCCGTCATCGCCCCGTCCTCTCAAGAAACTTGTGTATGCACACCGACGGCGGAGACGACTCCCACGCCCACCCCTCGGCGCATTCCTCCGGGTCCCGGCCTGAGCACCCCGTCGCGGTTCAGCCGCAGCGGGCTGCCGCCCCCCAGCACGGGTGGGGGCAGCGGGACGAACGCCGTGTCCACGCCGACCGTGGACCGGGAGCCGACCACGAAGCCGGCACCGCCGGTCCGTACCGACCCCACCGTGTGCGCGGGCGCCTGCCGCTCCACCAGCCGCCGCAGCGCCTGTGTGTCCGCCGATCCGGCGGGCAGGAGCACCCGGAACCGGTGGGCGTGCGCGGTGAGCGGATCGCCGTCCGGATCTCCGAACGCGCGCAGCGGCGCCGCGCCCAAAGCCGAGCCGCCGACCCGGAAGCGACTCGCCGAGCGGCCGAACAGCCGTACGGCGCCCAGCCCCTGGCTCTGCCCGGGATCCGGTCCGGTCGCCGGTCCCAGCCCCGATCCCGGTGCGGGACCGGCGCAGCCGACCGCCCCGCGCAGCTGCGCCCAACGGCGGTCCGTCGCCAGCTCGTCGATGACCGGGGTCACCCCGAACACGATGCGCACCGCCTCCCGCAGCGCCCACGGCGTGCCCCGGCGCCGGTACAGTTCCGGGGCCGCGGCCAGCAGCGCGCGCCGGGTACGCGCGTCCCAGCCCGCCTCGAACGACAGGCCCAGCAGTCCGGCGAGCCATGGCAGCACACGATCGGGGACCCCGCCCGGGTCGAGGAGGGCCGGATACCGTTCGATGACCCGGTCGAGCTCGGCGAACGTGGCGTCGAACAGCGACAGGAAGCGCTCGGTGAAATCGTCGGCCACGGGGTCCTGGCGGAAGGCCGGCGGCAGCAGGTCGGCGCTGGTGGCCCGGGGGAAGTCCAGCCGGATCCGGTGCACGACCGGGGTGGCGGCGCCGTCGCCCGACAGCCGTAGTCTCAGCCGCAGGAAGCGGCCGGGCGGCTGGTCGACGAGGAAGTCCCCGACTCCCGGAGCGGCTGCCTGCCAGTCGCTCTCCTCGTAGCGGCCGTCCTCGGTCACTACGATCTCGGCGCGGACCGCCGTACCGGCCGGCAGGTCGGCGTCGATGCGCACGCGGTGCCAGCGGCAGCGCGAGATACCGCTGTCGATCACGGTGGTGAGGTACGAGCCGCCGGTCACGTACACGTCGGCCGGCCCCGGCTCGGTGTCCCGGGGCAGGCCCCGCCACGTGTAGGAGTGGGTCTCCGGCCCGTCCGCGCCCTTGTCGCACAAGGAGAAGCCGTCCTCGTCCACCGCGGCGAGCGCGGACGGCGGCAGGGCCTCGGCCAGTTCGTCCACGGTCGCGGCGCGGAAGGGGCGGCCGTGACCGCCCTTGTGGATCCTCAGCCGGGCCCCGTCGTCGGTGAGCAGCCATACCGTCCGCTCCGGTCCGGCGCGCAACCCGATGATCTCGCCCCGGACGCCGGTGCGCAGCACCCCACGGAAGCCGCCCGTCGAGTCGAACCGGCGCAGTTGAGTGCTGCCCTGACAGGCAATCAGGATTTCGTCGCCGGGAGCGAGCGCGGCCCACCGGGGCTGTCGCACCGGGATCACCCCGGTGAGCTGGGCGCCCTCGCAGCGCCACACGAGCACCCGGTCGGACTCCACCACGGCCAGCCGGTGGCCGCGCGCGGCGACCGAGACCGGCTCGCGCAGCGGGGCCGGGTCGCAGTCGGGCGGCCATACCGGCGTGAAGGCGCCGGTGCACACATCGCGGCGCAGCAGCCGCCGCTCCTGGGGAACGAGCAGGTACCAGGCGCACGGATCGCACCCCGGCGCGAGGCGCGGGTCGGGGAACCACGGCAGCAGTTGGGCCCTGGTGGGGCCTTCCGGCGCGGCGCCGCGGTAGGCGAGCCGGATCCCCGCCGGGTCGTCGAATCCCACGATGCCGCCCGTGCCCGGCTCGCTCCCGGCGCGGGTCTCGTCCCAGCCGACGTACGCGTCGAGAAGGCGGAAGGTGGCGGGGTGTGGTGTGCACGTCATGGCCGGACTCCTACCGGGATCAGCAGCGGTTGCTCCGGCCAGACCAGGTCGTGGGGCCCGATCGCATGGTCGGTGCAGGGCGGCAGCCGGACTCCGTCGACGGTGAGCGAGAGCCGGGACACGGCCTGGACCCCGTCGACCGCAAGGAGGCGCCGGACCAGTGAGGTGTGCCGCAGCGCGCCGCCGAACGGCCAGCCCGCGCCGTCCTCCCCGCCGCGCAGCGGGTCCAGATAGGTGCGCACCGCGTCGCCCGCCCTGGCCAGGACCACGGCGCGGTCGAGGTCCGGGTCGAAGGCGACCCATGACTCGACGGCGACGCGGCGGTACGGCGCGGGCGCCGCGACCACCGTGACCCCGGCGGGGGCCGCCTCGCGGGTCAGGAAGTCGGCGACAGCCCGCAGCGTCGCGGCGGTGGGGACCGGCGGCTCTCCGCTGTCGTCGCCCGGCGGCACGACGAGGACCCCCACAACGCCGGGGATCGGCGCTCCGGCGAAGTCCGGGTGATGGCCGGGCACGCCGCGGGCGCGGGCCACCGACGCGCCGGGCGCGCGGGTGGCCAGCAGGCCGTAGTCTGCCGGTGCCACGGCCCGCCCTCGGGCGCGCAGTTCGCCGACCCCCCGGCGCATCGCGTCGGCGTCCGGCTCGGCATCCGCACCTCCCGAGGCCGGGAAGGGGTTGTTGACGCCGATGACGTACGGCAGGGCGGTCACCACGGTGTTGACGGCGCCCGCGCGCACGGCTCCGGCGCTGCCGCCGCCGACGCGGTAGCGGACGGCGCGAACGTTGCGGAAGCCGGGTGGTACGGCCGCGCCGTGGACGCCGTCGCCGAAGGTCACCTCGCCGCTCTCGTGGTCGACGGTGAAGACCCGGTCGTCGGCGCCGTAGGCGGCCAGGCTCTCCACCTCCCGCCAGCGGGAGGCGGAACCGGCCGTGGTGCCGAACACGTCGGCGCCGGGATCGTCGTCGACCTCGATGACCGCGGATCCCGCGAGCACCGGCATCTGACTGAGCGTCAAGCGCCGTCGGCCGCCCGCTCCGGTGTCCTGGATCGGCTGCAGCGGCTCGTCCCTGATCGTGCGGGCCGCCGTGGCAGCGACCGTGTTCAGCCGCAGCCCGGACAGCACCGGAGCCGGTCCGTCGAAGGCGCCGTGCGCGATCCGCAGGCGCAGCCAGCGCAGCGGGGGCCTCGGCCGGGCGCCGGGCGGGCTGCCCGGCGCCCATGAGCGCGGGACCCGCAGCTCGACGGTGCCGCTCGCCCGGAACCCGGCCGTGGAGTCGCGCACCAGCTCGGCGGGAACGAGCCGGTTGCCGTCCAGTACGTCCCAGCGCAGCAGCGGCGCGGGGGGCAGCGGCATGGGCGACAGGCCGCCTGAGTCCGCGGGCGCGGGCGGGGCGGCGGCGACCACGAAGCCCAGCGAGAGCCGCGGGTAGGGGGCGGCGGTCCCGGTGAGCCCGATCCACAGGCCGTTGCCGGGCTCCGGGTCCCGGCCGAACGGCGCGAACGGAGCGCTGGGCCCCGCCGGTCCGGGCGGCAGGGTCTCCAGCGTCCCGCCCTCCTGTACGGCCAGGGCGGCGAGGGCGGCCGGGGTCGCGTACAGGTCCTGGTCCGTCTCGTACACCACCTGGCCCGCCGGGCCGGACGCCGCGCTCTGGAACCCGGCCGGTACGAGGACGGAGGCCCCGTCCGGCGGGTTCACGGTGAACTCCAGGAGGGCGGCCGCCGCCCCGGCGGGGCGCCGTCGCACCCCCGCCGTCGCCAGGTGTTCAGCCAGCACCTTCTCCGGCAGCCGGTTGACGCGCGTGAGCACGGGTTCGGCCTGGGTGCCGAAGAGGCGGACCAGCGCGACACCGGCGTCCTGGCGGTCGGGGTCGGTCCAGTCCGGGGTGTAGCCCGCGATCCGGCCGCGTACGCCGGCCCGGACCGCCTCCCGGGTCGCGTCGGTCAGCTCCGGCTGGGCGCCGGTCGGTCCCGGGCCCGGAACGACCCGTCCCTCCTCCTCGCGCGCGGCCTTCTCCCACCACACCTCGCCGGTCATGCCAGCCCCTCCCCCGGTTCGACGGCGGGCACGATCCGGGTGCGGACCGCCCGCAGGACGGGTAGTTCACCGGGCCCGAGCGGCACCTCCCGGCAGTCCTCGTCCGGGGCGGCCCCGTCGAGGCCGATCGCCACGGCGGACACGTCCGCGAGGTCCCCCAGCGCGCGCTGCGCGGCGCGCAGCAGCGCCGAGGGGCTCAGCCGCTGCCCGAACGGCCAGCCGTCCCCGTCGTCGCCTCCCACCAGCGGGTCGAGGAAGCGGCGCAGCGCCTCGGTGAGCACGGCGGACACCCGGGCGCGGTCGGCGGGGTCGCCCGACAGGTCGGCGCGCAGCGCCACGTCGCGGTAGCGGGGCGCGCGGACGAACACCTCGGAGGTGAGCAGCCGCGCCTGCTCCAGTCGGGCGGCGACCGCGCACAGCATGCCCGGGTCGGGGTGCGGCGCGGCGACGAAGTCCTCGCGGGCCAGGTCGTCCCGGGGCACCACCGGGACTATGTGCACGGTCACCGCGGCGGGTACCGGGGAGCACGGGAAGCCGGGGTGCTCGCCCAGGGAGGCGTGGGCGCGGCCGACGGAGACGCCCGGTGTCGTACGGGCGAGGGTCACGAAGTCGTCCGCGGTGACCGCCCGGGTCGCCTCGCCCAGGGAGGCCGCGGCGCGCTGCCGTGCCTCGGCCACGGTCTCCGGATCGGCGCCGCCCTCGGCGCGTACGAGGCTGGCGGCGGACACGGCCCCGTACCGCGCCGGAAGGGCCGCGGCGGGAAGCCAGTTCGCGGTCATGCCGCCGTTGCCGTCCCGGCCGCCGCCTACGGCGTAGTCGACGCTGGCGTCGCGGCCCGGCCGGGGGATGCGGCCGGTGAGTCCGTCGCCGAACACCAGCGCGCCCTCGGCCCGGTCGAGCACGAAGATCCGGTCGGCCGGCCCGCCGAAGGCGAAGTCCGGCACCGGCCGCCACTCCTCCCCCGCGAACCGCAGCCTCGCCTCCAGGAGCCGGTCCATGGCTGCCGGCAGCACGAGGTGCTGGCCGGGCAGCTTGAGCCAGGCGTCGATCTGCTCCTGGAGTTCGCCACCGCTCGCGGTGCGCCACTGACGGTGGTGCGCGGCGGACACGTTGACGGCGAGCTGGAGCAGGCGCGGCGGCGCGGCGTGGGTCGCGGCCGGAGTGGACACGAGGATCCCGCAGTCTTCGCTGGTCCAGCCGGCGGGCGGGTGCAGCCGGACGACTCCGGAGCGCCTGAGCCCGGCCGTGCCGTCCTCGACCTTCTCGAACGGGCCGCGGACGTCGGTGCCCGGCCGGAACCAGGACCAGGTCAGCTCGGCGGGGGGCGGCACGTCGGTGACCGCCCGGGGCAGCCATGACGGCGCGGACGCGGCGGGCGCGTCCAGCTCGAACAGCAGGCTGAGCGGGCCGGGCGCGGGGTGCGCTCCGGTGAGCGGCAGGGTGAACCGGGCCTGTGCGGGAGCCCCGTCGCCGGCCAGCAGCGGGACTCCCCGGCGGGCCGGCAGGTCGGCCGTACGGTCGCGGTCGGTCCATACGGTGACCTCCGCGCCCTCGGCGAGCGGGAAGACGGCCACGTCGTCGTCGAGGGTGAAGACGACCTGCCCCGCCGGGTCACGGGTGAGCACCGTCCCGGCAGGGATGACCGGGACGGCGGTGCCCGCCTGCCGGGCCGCGATGCGCAGCACGGTGGCCGCTGACCGGGCGGGGCCCGGGGGTTCGAGGCCGAGCAGCCGCAGCACGGCGACCACGAGCGCGTCCGGCACTTGGTCCAGCCAGTACAGCCGCTGTTCGAGGAGGTAGGCGAAGAGTTCGAGGAGGGTGACGCCGGGGTCGGCGGGCGCGTGCAGGGTCCAGATGCCGTCCGACTCGGCGGGTATCCGGCGGCGGATGGCCGCCATCATGTCGGCCCAGGTGAGGTCGTCCAGCTTGGGCGCGGGCAGGGTCATGAGATCCTCCGCGTGGGGCCGGAGAGCCCCGTGAGCCCGGCGTAGAACGGGAACACCAGGTTTGCCTTGGTGTTGCTGCGCCGGATGCGGTAGACCACCGAGACGGTGATCCGCGACTCGTCCGCCGGGTCGGCCTCCGCGCGGACCTCGTCGAGCTCCACCCTCGGCTCATGGGCGCGGACGGCGGCGGCGATCGAGTTCTCCAGGTCGCGCAGGTTCTGTACGCTGCCTGGCGCGAAGACCAACTCGTGGGCCCGCGTGCCGAATTCTGGACGCATGACCCGCTCGCCCGTGCCGGTGAGCAGCAGCGCCCGCAAACAGTGTTCGATGCTCTCCTCGCCGACGGCGTATCCCAGCCGCCCGGACGCGTCGGGCCGTATCGGGAACCGGAAGCCGGTGCCGAGGAACTCCTCGCTCATGCCGTCCTCGCCTTCTTGGCCAGTACGGCGGGGGTGAGCGGCGGGGTGGGCGGGCCGGTGGGCCCGGCGGCGGACGGGTGGGTGTGGGTGTTGAACGCCTGGAGCAGCGCGTTGCCGAGCACGAGGGGTTCAGTGGCGCCGCCGCCGAGGTCGATGGAGGGAGAATCGACGGTCACCTTCGGCGCCTTGAGTGTGATCTCCCCCTGCGCGGTCACGGTCACGCTGCCGCCCTCGGCGGCGGTGATCCGGATCGCCTTGCCCTGGTCGTCCAGCTCCACCACGTGTCCGGCGGCCGACTTGATCCGCACGGCGGCCGTGGACTGCGAGTCGTCGAGGAGCACCTCGTGCCCGTGCCTGGTCCGGATCGTCTTCTGGTCGCGGCCCTCTGTCCGGGCGGTCGGCGGCTTGTCCTTGCCGTTGTAGAGGCCGCCGAGCACGATCGGGAACCGCATGTCCCCGTGGACGAAGGCAACGAGCACCTCGTCGCCCTTCTCGGGTACGAACACGGTGCCGTAGCCGTGGCCGGCGTACAGCTGGCTGACGCGGATCCAGTCGGTCACCGTGACGTCGTCGAACCACGGGAACTTCAGCTTGACCCGGCCCTCGTCGTCGCCCTCGTTCTCCACAACGAGCGCTTCGACGACGCCGTAGTACCGCTTGTCTGTGCTGCGGGCCCGCGGTGTGGTCCTGGTGGTCACTGGTCCCCCTGGTGGATCCGCCGTCCGGTGAACTGGGTGAAGAACCCACCGGTGTTGAGCGTGTGCTCGACCCGTTTGACGAAGTACATGCCGGAGAACCGGCGCCCGAGGCCGTGGATCTCCAGGTTGTCGCCGGGTCGCAGCTCGGGCAGTCCCGCCACCTTGCCGGTGGCGGTGATGAACTCGTAGGCACGCTCCCGCAGCAGGCTGATCGCCAGTTCGCGGGCCTCCTGGTCACTGCCGACCGGCGCGTCCACCAGCACCTCCTGGCGGCCCTGCAATGTGGATTCGGCGACCTGCGGCCCGCTCTGCCCGTCGGCGGTGTTCTGCCCGGCCGGCAGGTTCTCCGCGGTCGCGGTGAAGGCGATGGCCTGTTTGGTCCGGGGGTCCCAGCCGCGCACGGTGACCTTGCTGACCTGCTGGGACACCGTCAGGGTCGGGGTGAACTCCATCAGGTTGGGGATCAGCCCCTCGGGCTGGGCGCTGGGGCCGGTGGACAGCCCCGGCGCGTACGCCAGCCGGTACACCCGGATGGGGCGGCCGTCGCGGCCGTCGGTCGGTTTGATGAAGTAGAGCGTTTCCTCGCCGGTCCTGGGGTCCGGCAGGATGTAGCAGTCGAAGTCCAGCCGCTTGGCCCGCTCCAGCAGGAAGGTCGCGTCGTCCTGGTTCTTCTGCACCACCCGCTCGTGCGTCGGCCCCTCCCGGGTGACCTCGACCCGGAGGTGGTTTCGCTGGGCGATCTGCTCGGCGATCCGCCAGTCGGGCAGATTGCGGTAGATCTTGGTCTCATTCTCGGTGGGCTTGCGGTCCTTGAGCCGCAACAGCCCGTCCACTCCGCTGACCTGGACGGTGGGGGACGCGCTCTCGCTGAACTTCGGGCTGAGCGTGGAGATGGTCCCGGTGGCGACGGTGAGCAGCTTGTCGGCGTAGCCGAGCCGTACCGACACCCGGCCGCCAAGCCGGAAGCTCGGCGAGTCGCTGTGCTTGAACCGCAGGTTGGCGTCGTCCCAGTTGTTGAGGGTCAGGTCGAAGCCGGACATCTCGTCGATGTCGCGGTTCACCTTGATGTCGATGATGTCGTTCTTGGTGGACGGGTCCATCTCCAGGCCCTCGATCCGTACTTCGAACTCGGGCGCGTACCGGTCGGGTGAGGCCACCTCGGGCGTGGGAGTGCTCATCGCGCCCTCCTCACGGCAGCCTGGGCACGGCCAGCACCCGGCCCGGCCGCAGGTCCCGTGGATCGGTGATGCCGTTGGCGCGCGCCAGTTCCCGCCAGGCGTCGGGCCGCCGGTACAGGGCGCTGGAGATGGAGCTGAGCGTGTCGCCGCGGCGCACCACATAGCTCTTCTCCACCGTGGGCGAGGAGCGCGGTGTCTCGGCGACCTGGAGTGCGGCCGGGCGGAACTCCTTGAGCGAGAGGTCCAGCATGGCCCGCAGCGGCACACCGTCGGGCCGGAACAGCTGGTAGTTGACGTCCAGCTTCTCCACGACACCGGTGAAGACCTCTTCGTCCCACACGAACCGCACGACCGGCGGCGCGTGTTCGCGGCCGTCGGGCCGCAGCAGGTTGCGCAGGGCGTTGACGTACGCCTTCCGTACGTTCTCCAGGGTGTCCGAGGTGTCGACGAGCGCCTGGACGGTGAGGGTCTCGGTGCCGCCGCGCACGTACTGCAGCGGCGGGGTCTCCAGGCCCGGGATGGTGATCTCGGCGAAGGTGTTCGACTTGCTCAGCTTGTAGTCGGTGGGGTTGAACCGCAGCGGGATCCGTCGCTGCCTCTCGTCGGCGATGACCGGGCGGACGATCTCCAGGCGGGCCTGAGCGGCGCCCTGCCGGGCGAAGGAGACGGGCGTCACGCTCACGATCAACCCTCCCCGTCGCCGAAGCGGCGCTCGGCCTCGGTGTGCTTGGCACGGGCGCACACGTCCTCGTACAGCTTCGACCAGGCCTGGATGTGCTGGTTGAACAGGCGGGTGAACACGGCACCGTCGTCGCCGTCCACCTGGAGCCGTACCTCCAGATGGTGAATGGTCACCTTCGGCACGTCGGTCACCTCCCTTGGTTCGGTCGCGGCAAGGCGCTCGCCGCGTTGTCCTGAAGGACTTTGGTCAGTCCCTCGTGGGCGATCTCCAGCGACTCGACGGCGATCGCGTTCTGCTCGGCGTGCAGGTCCGGGCCGGTCCACTTGGCGGCCAGCCCGCCGTGGAAGGCCCACGCCGCGCCGGGTGCCCCATCCGGGCCGAGCACGATCACCGCGCCGTCGCGTCGGGCGCCCAGCGAGTCGGCGAGCCCGGCCTGGTACCAGGCCCACAGGCCCGGTCCGCGCACCACGCCGGCCTTGAGGGTGATCCGGCTCCACGAGTGGCGCACCGGCAACTGGTGCACCGAGTCGTTGCGACCGCCCTCCGGATAACCGGTCACCTCCAGCTGCGCTCCGAGACCGGCGACTTCCTGGAACGCGCCGGATGCGACCAGCGGCAGCAGCAACGCCTGCGCGGATGGCAGATACGCGTCGCCGGGGTCAAGAGTGACCAGGAATCGGTACTTCGGCAGCGGATCCTGGTTCATGCCTCGATCACCTCCAGGCCTCGGTCCTGGCCGAGTACGAGACGCAGCCGGATGAACTCCATCGGGACGGCCGGGGCGACCTCGATCTCGCACACGAGCTGCCCCGGATCCTGCTCGGGCGGGTTGTTGGTGTCGTCGCACACCACCCGGAACGCCTGCTCGGCCCGCGCCCCGGCGAGCGCCCCGGCCCGGAAGGCGGAAAGCAGCACCGAGGTGATCGCCCTCACCAACGTCAGCCGCAGTTCTGATGAGTTGACGTCGAACACCAGCGGAGCCGCGACCCTCCGGATGGCTCGCACCAGGAGGTGCACCAGGCGGCGGTGCGCGATGTGGCGGGTGCGGGGTTCGGCGGAGAGGGTGCGCCCGCCCCACACGATCAGCCCCCGCCCGCGGGTGCACCGCACCAGGTCGACACCCGCCTCGAAGAGCCGCGCCTGCTGCGGTTCGGGGAACTCGTCCGCCAGGTCGACCGCCTCCAGGATCACGGCGTTGGCCGGCGTGTGGTGCGCTCCACGCTCGCCGTCGAGGCGGGCGATGACGCCCAGGACGTGCCCGGAGGCGGGGACGGTGCGCAGCCCGTGCCCGTCCGGGGTGCGCAGCGCCGGGTGGTAGACGGCAGCGCAGCCGAGGAGCCGGCTGTCGCCCGTCGCCGCGAGCGACCCCACCCAGTCGACCGCCTCGTCCGCCGAGGCCAGCCGGGGCGGCACGTCCAGGACGGCCAGCCGGTCGTGCGACGCATCGACGCTCCGCAGCAGTTCGAGCACCACGGCCGTGTGCGCGCTGCCTGCCAGGTCGGTGCCGAGGTCGGGCATCGCCACCAGCGCCGGTTCCGGGAGTTCGGCCTGAACGGCCACGGCGTCCTCGTACTCGCCGCGGGTGGGCACGGAGTCGGTGCCGCCCGCGAGCGTCAGGTTCCACGACAGCGAGATCGGGCCTGGCCGCCCGGGCGGCGGCGGGGGCCCGTCCGGGACCAGCCGGATGAGGCGGGACTCGGTCAGCCGCTCGACCAGCTCGGCGAGCGGCAGGCCGGGGAACGACTCGGGAACCTCGCCGGGCACGGTGACCTGAACGCTCACGGTGGGTGGCCCGGCGACCGTGCTGGCCTGGTAACGGATCGCGATGTGCCCGCCGTTGGCCCAGGTGCCCGGGCTGGTGGCGACCACCTGGTAGCGCGCCCGGGGAAATCCGCTGGTGTCTCCGACCGTCCACCGGGCCCGGGCGGTGGCGGCCGGCCCGGATACGCGGAGCACCCAGGCCGTGCGGCCGCCGTTCTCGAAGAAGCCCCGCAGGGCGTACGGGGTGGCGAAGGCGCCGTCCAGGGTGTCCCCCCTGCTCGAAGAGCTCGGGGGAGGCCCGAAGGCGCCCACGACGTCGTTCCAGCTCTCCACCCGCACCGGGGCACCGACCGGGCCCCGGCGGAGCCGGCCGAGGAACGCCGCCACGTCCGTGCGCAGCGGCTCCGCCTCGGAGCCGCGCGGTGCGAACGTCAGGGACACGCCGGGAAGCGCTTCACTGGTCATGTCAGGCGTCGATCTCCAGCTTCTCGACCGCGAGGACGAGGGTCTCCATGGCGATCTCGTTCTTGGTGGCGCTCAAGGTCGGGCCGGTGTACTTGGTCGGCCAGCCGCGGTCGAAGTTCCAGCGCATGGCCTCCTGGCGGTTCTCGTCGAGGAGCACGATCGAACCGGAGGTGCGCCGTACCTTGCCGTTGAGCGCCTCGACCACCCAGTTCCAGAAGCCGACATGGCCGGTGACGCCGCGCTTGAAGGTGAGGTTGGTGTACTTCTTGAGCCCCGGGATCTTGCGGACGGTGATGTCCTCACTCCCGTTGCGGTACTCGATCGGCGGGATCTCCAGCTCAAGGCCGCTGACCTCGGTGAAGGACCCGCTCACCGCGACACCGTCGTCGCTGACGTTGGTCACGATGATCTGGAAGTTATAGGACGCGTACGGATCGTCCCTGGTCACGGGCGGCATGGCGGCCCCTCCTCAGGCTCGGTGTTCCTCGGTGGTCCTCGGTGGTCCTTGGGGTTGCCCGGTCGGGTGCTCAGGCGAGCTGGGTCTCTCGGGTCTTCTGCTGGATCCGGAAGATCACGAACTCCGCGGGGAAGACCGGCGCGACGCCGATGACGCAGATGAGGCGGCCGTTGGCCAGGTCGTCCTCGGTCATCGTGGTGCGGTCGCAGGCCACGAAGAACGCCTCGTCGGCTGTCGTGCCGGCGAGCGCGCCGCTGCGCCAGACCGTGGTGAGGAAGTTGGTGACCGTCTGACGGACCAGGGCCCACAGCGACTCGTCGTTGGGCTCGAAGACCACCCACTGGGTGCCCTCGTCGATCGACTCTTCCAGGTAGAGGAAGAGCCTCCGGACATTGACGTACTTCCACGAGCTGTCCGAGGACAGCGTGCGCGCGCCCCACACCCGGTGGCCGAGGCCGGGGAAGAACCGCAGCGCGTTGATCCCCTTGGGGTTCAGCAGGTCTTGATGACGCTTGGTGATGTCCTGGGCGAACCCGTCGGTCTTCCGGATGCCCCGGACGACCACGTTGGCGGGTGCCTTGTGCACGCCCCGCTCCGCGTCCACCCGGGCGTAGATCCCGGCCATGTGGCCCGACGGCGGCACCTCGACATCGCGGTTGGTGGACGGGTCGCGGGTGACCAGCCACGGGTAGTACAGCGCCGCGTACTTGGTGTCGAACGGCTCGCGGAACGCCTGGATCCCCTCGATGTCGAGGCCGTCGCGGGGGTCGAGGATCGCGAACCGGTCCTTGAGCAGCTCGCAGTGGGTGATCAGGCTCGACTCGACCGTGCCCGACCACATGCCGGGCACCGCGCAGACGGCGACCTCGTCGATGTCCTCCAACGCGACGATGCCGGTGCGCCGCCCGCTGCCGCCGTCGGTGCCGACGAAGTCGGCCACGCTCAGGGACTCGTACGCGTCATCGCCGTCCGCCAGCGTCAGCCAGGAGCTGCTCGCCGGCACCGGGAACTTCGTGGGGTCGGTGGACAGTCCCGGCAACGCGGTGGCCCGTACCAGCTGCGACCGGTCGGCCAGGGCGGTCACCAGGTTCGACGGGGTGTCGCCGGAGAGCCGAAGACCCGGGAAGGTCTCCGTGACCGTGGTGCCGCCGGAGCCGGTGAACCGGGTGCTGACCTCGGCCTCGATCAGGTGGATCCGGTCGGTCTCGAAGAACGTCCCCGGTACGTCGCGGTCGAAGGTGACGGCGTCGCCGGCGACCGTCTCAACGTTGACGGCGGTCAGCGTGGTGCCGTCGTCGAGTTGGACGACCGCTCCCCCGTACAGCCTGCTCGCGCCGCCGACCCGGAGGGTCCGCCCCGCCGCGATGTTGCCCCGGCGCACCCGGCGCACCGTGAGTCCGGCCTCCCACTGCGGGTGGGTGGTGCCTGCCGGGAAGGTCAGGGTGACCTTCCCGTCCGCGGGCTGACTCGCCTGGACCTTGAACCGGCCGGAGCCGATCTGGGCCCAGACATCGGCCGGCAGTTCGTCGGGGTCGAGCCCGGACACCGCGGCCACCTCGACCGTCTCGCTGTCGGCGGCCGCGTCCGCGAGGAGCCGCGTGATGAACAGCGGGCCCTCCTGCGGGTCGGGCAGCACCGGCAGCGCGGCGCCGACCATCGGCTGGACCCGGACCTGGACACCGCCGCCCCACGCGCCGGGGCTGACGGCGGACAGCCGCAGCGTCTGCTCGGCGCCGCGCGCCCCGACCTGGACGTAGTCGCCCCGGGCGGTCCTGACCTCGGCGGGCAGGGCGCCGGCCAGCGTCACGCGACGCGTGGTCATGTCGTAGCCGGAGACCGCGGCAGTGTGGATGGCCTGCTGGTCGTCACCGCGGAAGATCTGGATCTGCTGTCCCACGCCGCTGAAGCCGATCAGGTGGCCCAGTTGCAGGGTGGTCGCGCCGCGCGCCGCGTCCGCGGTGATCCGGCTCACCAGACCCTGGCCGAGGACGCCCGAGGCGGGCTTCGCCTGTGCGCTGGCGACCCGCTTGATGTAGAGACGCTGGCCGCCGTTGTCGAAGAAGCCCTTGACTGCCAGCGGGAACAGCCACCAACGGCCGCCTTCGGAGTGGTTGTTCGCCCACGCGTCCCGCACGGACGCTTCCGGCTCGGGCAGGAAGCCGCCGAACGTGTTCTGGAACTCCAGGAAGTTCGTGACCAGTTTGGGCTTGCCGGTGTACGGACCGCGCGCGGTGACCCCGACCATCCCGGCGGTGCTGGTGCTCACCCCCGCGATCGGCCGCGGCCCCGCGTCGATCTCCTCGACATAGACCCCGGGGCTGAGATATTCGGCCATGAATGGGCTCCTCACTGCTCACGGATCTCGATGACGTGCTGACGCTCTGCGTCCTGGGGCAAGTGCACGAACAGCGACCCGGTCCGGCCCGGCCGCTCGGTGGCCTTCAGTCGGAATGTCTCCTCGACCGCGTGCTCGGCGGCCTTCTCCCCCTCCCACCGCAGGGAGAGCCGGAAGGCCCCCCGGGCGTCGGAGAGAGTGCGTTCGTGCCACGGTGTCCGGTCCTGGCTCGTCAGCCCCCCGGCCTCGATGAGCGCGTTCGCCACAGGCGCCCCGGTGGCGGCGTCGAGCACGACACCGTGGACCGTGCGCGTACCGGGCGGGTAGGGAAAAGCGACCCCCGGCAGCAGCCGGACCAGCCTCGGGGAGGCCAGGGCGGTGGGCGGGTGGGTGTCGTCGTACGGGTGGACCAGGAACTCGACGCCGACCAGGTCGGCCGAGAACGGCAGACCGTCGGCCGGGTACAGCGGCTGGTAGCCGACCGCTGCGAAACGGGCCCGGTGGCGCTCCGGCCGGGCCGCCCACGGCTCTGCCCGCCTGCCGAGTCCGGGAAAGGCGATGGACCCGCTGGGGGTGAGCACCGCCCTGTCGTCCGACGGCAGCCAGCCCCCGCTCGCCTCGTCGAACCGATCCAGGCGGACCTCCACGCCCGCGGCGCGCACCCGCCGTGCGTAGTCGTCGAACGGCACCAGCCAGACGGAGCTGTAGAGCGTCGACCGGGCCAGGGGCAGGAAGGCGCTCATGGCGTCGCCGTCCCCTCGATGGTCCGGCTCCGCACCGGCCGCACCGCCGTCTGCACGGCCGAGTCCAGGTTGACGACGCGGACCTCGTAGTTCAGCGAGAGCCGGTACGGCTTCTGGATCGCGTACCAGACCCAGGACTTCTGATCGAGGGTCAGCGGCGTCAAGGTGAGGTGCAGCGAATCGGTGCTGCCCGCCAGGCCGCCGGACAATCGTGCGCCATCCAGGATCGCGTCGTCGTAGAAGGTCTGCATAGCGCGCCCGAGCATCCGGTGCTGGGTCGCCTGGTCGCCGCCCCAGGGAGTGATCAGATACCGCAGCAGCAGGGCCATCGGCGGCTTGCGGGTGGTCAGGGGCTCGGGCGGCTGGGAGCGCACCGGAGGCCGGTTGCGCGACGTGGGATCCTCGGCGATCTCGTAGAGGAACACGGTGAGTTTGGGGGGCGGTGTCTGCACCGTCTCGGAGAGGTCGTTCAGTTCCGCAATCGGCGGTTCCACCTGGCTCAACCCGCGCAGGGCCTGCGTCAGAGTGCTCACGATGATCGACGAGACATCGGCGATCACACCGAAGTCACCCATTCCAAGCCCCTCCCCCGAACCGGCGCGTGCCGTCCACGTATGCCGAGAGCATGCAGACCCCCCTGTGATCCGTCCGCGACTCACCCGTCACATCGGCGTCACGGGTGCGTCCTCGCCTCGCGCCACGACGTCACGGGACACGGATTGACGACGCCGGGGTGACACCCGTCCGGGACACTTGCTCTCTCATGGAGACCCCCTCAACGCGGTCCGGCGTCCTCGTGCTCCGAGTGTGGCTGGAAGGCGGCAGGTCGGACGGCTTCCGCGCGCGCATCATCGCGACCGTCGACGGAGAGCAGAAACCCCCCGCGGCGGCGAGCAGGACGGTCGACGTCCTCCAGGCGGTGCGGACGTGGCTCGACGACCTGCTGGAACGGGACGGGTGACGTTTCGGTGACGTTCCATTGATTCCCCATCAACGCCCGTCGCGCTATTGGTCGATCCTGCAGACATAACTTGCGCGTAACATGGCTTCGGCAATTCACGATCCGAAATAAGATCACCCAGCCGACATCGGTACCGGGGGCGTCGATGAACGGACAAACACATCTCATTACTTTGAGGCTGCTGAAGGGCTTCACACTCGCGGTTGGCCACACGCGCCTTCCGGTTTCCTCTAGCACACAACGACTCCTCGCGTTCCTGGCTTTACAGGATGTGCCGCGATCCCGCACATATGTGGCGGGGGTCCTCTGGCCGGACGTCACAGCGTCACGCGCCAACGCGAACCTGAGGTCGGCCCTGTGGCGGGCGACCCGCCTGGGCCATCCCGTCATCGACGCGTCCACGCGCGAACTGGCCCTCTCCAGGAACATAGCCGTAGATCTGCACGACGCTGTTGCACACGCACACCGGCTCCTCGACAGCGCGCGCCCGTGCGACGACATCCTCACCATGCAGACGCTGGCGAACTTGTCGGCGGACCTCCTTCCGGAATGGCCGGAAAATGACTGGATGCTGATCGAGCAGGAGCAATACCATCAGCTGCGACTTTATGCCTTGGAAGCAATGACCGAGCGGCTGACACTAGCGCGTCGCTATGGTGAAGCCGTTGCCGCCGGACTCGCGGCCGTACGCACCGAGCCGTTGCGGGAAAGTGCCCATCGCGTGCTCGTGAAGGCACATTTGGCGGCCGGCAATAGGGCTGCGGCATTGTGCCAATACGAACAATGCCGCCGCATCCTGCGGGAAGAATTGGGACTGGAGCCCTCCTCCTCGCTGGGAGACCTCGTGCCACTGCGCGCCGAGCACAGCGGGCGGTCGCGGCTTCAGTCCACCCGCACCTAGAGCGGATGCGGACGCGGCAGCGACTGCCCCCAGCGCCTGTCCACCCACCCCGCGCCGCGCGGACAGATCGATGCACATCCAACCCCACTCCCGACCAGGAGCGCCATGACCACCTACCACGCTGCCGTCCTTCACCCCGACCGGTCCGTCACCTACTGCGGCGAGGTGAGCCAGGCGCACGTCGACGAGGCGCGCGCCATCGCCGCCGTCGAGACGACGCCCTGCTCGGCCGTCGAACACCCGCGCCGCCCCGGCTCGGTCTTCGTGCTGCGCGAAGACGGTGACCTGGACTTGTACGAGCCGGTGGACGCCAAGCCCTTCGTCATCCGCGACCCGGACACGGAGCCTCGTACCGGCGTCGGCGCACTCACCACCGACGAACCGGCCGTCGCCGACGTGCTGGCGAGCGGCGCTGGCGGCACCATATGGATCCCCGGCGTGATCCGGCTCGGCGACGGCGTCATCGGCGGGGCGATGGACACCCCCGGCAATCCGCCCCGGGTCGTCCACCACACCACCGAGTCCCCGGCCGGCGGCAGGTACCTGGAATCCATCGGGTCGTACCTGCTGAACGTGGCCGCCGAGCCGCAGCTCATCTACTGCCCGGTGACCGACCGAGTCGGCCAGTTCGGACCGCTGGACAAGAGCGGCCGGGCCCTGCGCAACGACGGCGCCCGGCGGACGAACCGCGAGGGCAGGGTCTGCATCCAGATCGAGGTCCTCGGCCGGGCCCATCAGCCCTGGACCACCGGCTGGGATCCGGCGCAGAAGCCGGGCTGGCAGAAGATCCTGGCCGCGGCCCGCTCCTGGGGCGTGCCGGACGAGTTCCCGGCCGGACCGCCGGCGCCTTACCCGGGGCCGGACAAGCCCCGCTCGCGGTCCGTCTGGCAGTCCAGGGGCGGCTACTTCGGGCACGTCGATGTCCCGGGCAACGACCACGGCGATCCGGGGGCGATCGACACCGCCAAGGTCCTGCACAAAGGCCACACCACCGATCCGAAGCCGACCAAGCCCAAGGTCAGCGTCGCCCATCTGGTCGCTGCCGCGAAGAAGGACGGGCCGGCCCCGGACGGACACACCACCTACCCGACCGAGGTCCGCATCGTCGAGAGCGCCCTTGTCGCCGAGGGTCTCCTCGAACGCCGGTACGCCGACGGTTCCTTCGGCACCAAGACGGTGTCCGCGTACGCAGCCTGGCAGCGCAGCAAGGCCGGCGGCTCCTACGTCGGCAACGCCGCCGACGGCATCCCCGGCATCGCCTCGCTGCGGCGTCTGGGCGCTCGGCACGGCTTCACCGCAACCGCCTGAGCAGGGTCTGGGACCGGCACGACGGCTGATGCTCCGTTTCCAGTCCCCGCCACGCCATGCCCCTGAAACAGCGAGAAGGCCACACGGCCGCCGACCGCTCGCGTGCGCGGGCAGCCAGCGGCCTGCGCGGTTACGGCGCCATCTCGCACGCCCTGGACAGCTCTTCGGCACGCTCCCGGTCAGGCAGGCCCGCTCCAGGATCAGCTGGCCGTGGACAACGAGCACAAGCAGCTGCCCGTCGGCGAGGAGGAGGTCGAGGTCGCGGCTCCGCTCCTCGCCGAAGACCGGGGAGACGGCGTACCCGCGGCGTTCGGTGGGAACCAGGCCGGCGGCCACCGCGGAAGCCGCCCCGAGGAACACGCCGTGGACGGTTCCGGTGAACGCCCGGGCTGCCAGAAGCATCCCGAAGGCGGTGGCCGCGAGCACGTTGCCGGCGATGCACGCGGCCAAGACCAGGCAGAGCAGTCGGCGTAGGCCCAGCCTGACGGTCGGCGCCGTCAGGACCGGGCCGCCGAAGGCGATGCCGAGCGCATGCGCGGTGACCAGCAGTCACGCTGTGCTGGGCAGCGGCGGGGGCGGTCAGCTCGTCGCGCGCCACGGCATCGCCCAGCTCGACCTGTGGGGCATCCACCTCGCCCGTACCCGCATGCTGAGCCCCAGCAGCACGACGAACAGCGCCCAGACCGGCAGCCCGGGGATCGCCTGCAGGGCCGTACCCGCACCGAAGAGCAGGCTGAGGACCGTCATCGCGGCGCGGGGCGGCAGCCGGTCCGCCCCGGACAGCACCGTGGCGGCCCCGACCATCTGGGCGAGTGCGGGGCCGAACATGGCAAGGGAGGACAGCAGCGCCGAGCCCGTCTGCCTGAACACCAGGATGCCCAGGGCCAGTCCGCTCATCGTCTGTGCCGCGGTCTGCCCGGCGGACGCGAGGAAGAGCGGGGTGAATTCCCTGGTGCGGAACGGTTCGCCATACGTACGCATGGCGGCGAGTCTCTCCGACGTGATCGACTGATCGTTAGACTTTCGCGGGCAGGCGAAACCAATGAGCTGGTGGCAGGTCGACGCGGACACCCTCGCCGGGGGTCGGTTCGTCACCTCTCCGCTGGCCGAGGCCCTCGCCCCCCCCTGAAGACCTGCACCACGGCAGCGCAGCCCACGCCGGCGAGCGCCAGTGGCTCGACGACCACATCTGCGGCTACCGGGAACGCCTGCGTGGCGACCCGGTCACGGCCGCCCTGGTCGGGGCCGCGCTGGGCCGACGATGGAACGCGACGTTCCTAACCCCGACGCCCCTGGGCGGCGGCGGCCGTATGTTCGCCGAGGAGTTGGAGCAGGTACGCAGCACTCCGCCCGCCGCCGTCCTCGCCGACCTGGCGGAGTCGTCGAACGGCCCGCTGCCGCCGCTGCTGCGCCGCGACGACCTGGCCCAGCGGGCCGCGGACCTGCTGGATTGGGTGTGGACCCAAGCCCTCCGGCCCTCCTGGCCGCGCCGCAGGCGGATCATCGAGGCCGACATCGTCGCCCGCACCGCCCGGCTCGGCCTGCACGGCTGGGCCACCGCCCTGAACGAGATGCGCCCGGGCATGCGCTGGCTCGGGGACGACCGCCTGCAGATCACCGCCTGCGACAGCCCTCCGATGCAACTCTCCGGGGTGGAGCTGATGTTCGTCCCGGTCACCCTGAACCAGAGCTGGGTCTGCTGGGACGTCCCGCCAGTCGAAAGCCGGCCCTCGCGCCTCGCCCGCCGCTACGCGGTCGTTTACCCGTGCTCGGGGGTGCTCGTCGACGACGACCGCCGCCTGGCGCCGAAGGCCCTGGCTGCTCTGTTGGGCCCCGCCCGGGCCGAACTCCTCACCCTGCTCAACACCCCGAAGAGCACCACCCAGCTGGTAGCCCTCACCGGCCTGCCCTTGGGCTCGGTGGGCCGGCACCTGCGCATCCTGCGCAAGGCCCACCTGGCCCAGCGCCGACGCGCCGGCCGTTCAGTCCTCTACTACCGCACTGCGGCAGACCCGGTCCTCGTGGGAGCACAGCACTCCGGACCCGGCGGCCTCTGACGGCCGGCGTCCGGATCGGCCGTCTCCGAGGTCTCTGCGGCACTGGACGCGACGCAGGCAGGGCCGCCGGATCAGCCGCCGGGCCGGAGGTCAGTACCGAACGGAACGGGGTCCGGTCTCATGCTGAGCGTTTGCTGACCTGGGCCCGGCCATCACGGCTCTGACCTGCACAGGTGCCCAAATGTCAGACTTTGGACTTGAACATGGTGCGAAGCATGAAGAAACTCCCGGATTGTCTGCTCCCTGCCTGCTTCACGCAGGTCAAGGGCGGTCTCCGGAGCCTACAACGATTCGCGCCCATCAACGCGCCCTGAAGGGCGCATGGGTGCGCACCATGAGCTCCTGGCCTGGGTGTGTAGGTTGGCTGCCCGCCGCTGCCCCGCTCCGAGGCGCGAGCTCTCTCCCGCGCAGCTCCAGGAGGCCCCGTCATGCCCGCATTCCCCTCGTCCCCCGTCGGAGCCCGCCCCGGCGTGGCCCCGGAGACAGCAGCCGCTGTGTGGCAGGTGATCACCACCATGTACGGGGCCTACTCGGCCGGGGACCGCGCGCGGATCGATGCCTGTCTGGACCCGGAGGCGACCGTGTGGGATTCCGGGACTGCCGGGCTGCTCTTCGGGAAGCCGGACCTGGACCGGGTGCGCGAGGAACGCCCGCCCGCTGGTGAGGGGCCGGTGGAGACCGGGCTGGAGCCGTACGGGCAGGTCGTGGACGTCTTCGGTGACATCGCGGTGCTGCGTTTCTGGCTGCGGGTGGACTTCGCACCCGACCCGTCGGCCGGTGAGCTGCGCCCCGAGCTGGTTCGCAACACCGCGGTCCTGCGGCAGGGTGCCGACGCGGGGTGGCGCATCGTCCACCTGCACGAGGACGTGCAGCAGCCGGGCGGTGTTCCCGTCGGCGATCACTGAACCAGGCGCGGCGCACTGTGGCGGCCCGCCACCCGTGCGCCGCGCACAGCCTTCCCCGGAAGCCTCGGGCTAGCGTCCTCGGCGATCCCCTGAGAAAGCCGGGAGGCGCAATGACATACCGGGTGGCCATGGACATCGGTGGAACCTTCACCGATGTCGTCGCCTATGACGAACACAGCGGTACCTACTTCGCGGCCAAGGCTCCCACCACCCCGGGCGACCTGGCCGAGGGAGTCTTCGCCTCGCTGGGCCGGGCGGTGGACTCGCCCGGCGACATCTCCTTCTTCGTTCACGGCACCACGCAGGGCCTCAACGCCCTGCTGGAGCGCAAGGGCGCCCGCGTCCTGCTGCTCACGTCGGCCGGGATGCGGGATGTCTACCACATCGCCCGCGGCAACCGGGACCGGATGTTCGACCTGCACTACCGCAAGCCGGAGCCGCTGGTAGAGCGCCGCGACACGATGGAGGCGGGCGGCCGTTTCGACTGGCGCGGCATCGAGCTCGAACCCCTCGACGAGGACGCCGTACGGGCTGCCGCCCGACGCGCGAAGGACGAGGGCTTCGACGCGGTCGCCGTCTCGTTCCTCTTCTCGTACCTCAATCCGGACCACGAGCTGCTGGCCGGGAAGATCCTGGAGCAGGAGCTCGGCGAGGATGTCGTCGTGGTGCTGTCGCACCAGGTGGCGGGCGAGTGGCGCGAGTACGAGCGGACGTCCTCGGCCGTCCTGGAGGCGTACACGGGCCCTGTGGTGCGCCGCTATCTGGGCCGGATCGAGGGGCGGTTCGCGGAGCACGGCCTGACCGTCCCGGTCCAGGTGATGCAGTCCTCGGGCGGCATCGTGAACGCCGCCTATGCCCGCCGCCACCCCTTGCAGACCCTGCTGTCCGGGCCGGTCGGCGGCACCATGGGCGGCGCGGCGGCTGCGGGCCTGCTGGGTCGGCGCAACGCGATCTGCGTGGACATGGGCGGCACCTCCTTCGATGTGTCGCTGGTCCTCGACGGCCGCCCCGACGTCTCCAACGAGGGCTCGGCGGACGGCTTCCCGGTCCTGATGCCGCTGGTCAACCTGCAGACCATCGGCGCCGGCGGCGGCTCCCTCGCCTATGCCGAAGCCGGGGGCCTGCGCGTGGGCCCGGAGTCCGCCGGAGCCGTCCCCGGCCCGGCCTGCTACGGGCGCGGCGGTACCCAAGCCACCGTGACCGACGCCAACGCGGTGCTCGGACGCGTCGACCCGGACTGGTTCGCCGGCGGCCACATGACGCTCGACGTGGCCGCGGCCCAGCAGGCCGTCGCCGCTCTCGCCGGTGAGCTCGGTCTGGAGCCGGTGGACCTGGCGAGCGGGATCTGCGATGTCGCCAACGCCAAGATGGCCCAGGCGATCCGTACGCTCACCGTCGAACACGGCCTGGAGCCCGGCGAGTTCGTCCTGCTGGCGTTCGGCGGCGCGGGCCCGATGCACGCCGTGGAGATCGCCCGCGAACTCGGCATCGGCGAGGTCGTCGTGCCGCGCTTCCCCGGCGCGTTCTCCGCCTGGGGCATGCTCGGCACCGAGGTCCGCCGCGACCTCACCCGCCAGTTCTTCACCCTGGCTGCCGACCTGGACGGCGCAGCCATGGCCCGGGCGCTGGCCGGCCAGGAGGCCGAAGCCCTGGCCGAACTCGCCCAGCAAGGCGTCCCCGTGGAACGGCAGCGGGTCGAACACGTCGTCGACATGCGGTACGAGGGCCAGGACTACACCCTCGCCGTGCCGCTGCTCGCCGCCACCGAACCGGCCGGCGAGGACTTCCTCGCCACCGCCGCCGAGCGCTTCGCCACCCTCCACGAACGCCGCTACGGGCACGCCACACCCGAGGCGCCCGTCGAATTCGTCACCCTGCGCAGCACCGCGCTCGGCGCGCTGCCCGAGGCCTCACCCGTGCCGTACGCCGCCGACGAGACCGCCTCCGACACCGTCCGGCAGCGGCCGGTCGTATTCGGCGGCCGGTCGCACGACACCACCGTTCTGCGCCGCGAGCGGCTCGCACCCGGGCAGCGCATCGACGGTCCCGCGGTCATCGTGGAGGCCACTTCCACCACCGTCGTCCCCCCGGACTCGTCGGTCACCGTCGACGAGAACGGCTTCCTCGTCATCAAGGTTGGAGCCACGGCATGACCGACACCGGCAGCCGGGTCGTCGACCCGGTCACCACCGAGATCATCCGCTGCGCGCTGCTGCAGGCCGCGGAGGACATGAACACCACCCTCATCCGGTCCTCCTACACGCCCACCATCTACGAGGCGAAGGACTGCGCGGTCGCCCTCCTCGACCGGGACCACAACGTGCTCGGCCAGTCCTCGGGCCTGCCGATCTTCCTGGGCAACCTGGAGGTGTGCACCCGGGCCACCGAGGAGACGTACGGCGCGGACGTCTGGAAGCCCGGCGACGTATGGGTCCTCAACGACTCCTACATCGGCGGCACCCACCTCAACGACGTCACCGTCTACGCGCCGATCTTCACCGAGGACGCCGCCGGCGGTGAGCTGATCGGCTTCGCCGCGTCCCGTGCGCACTGGATCGACATGGGCTCCAAGGACCCCGGCGGTTCGATGGACTCCACCTCGATCTACCAGGAGGGCCTGCGGATGGGCCCGCTGAAGATCTATGAGGGCGGCGAACCCTGCGAGCAGGCGCACTCGTTGATCGCCCGCAATGTCCGCTTCCCGCAACCCACCCTCGGGGACATGCGCGCCCAGGTGGCCTGCGCCCGTACCGGCGCGAGGCGGTTCGCCGAGATCGTCCGCCGCTGGGGCCTGCAGACTGTCCTCGCCGCGCGGGACGCCATCTTCGCGCAGACCGAGCGGCTGGAGCGGGAGCAGATCGCCGCCATTCCCGACGGTGTCTACGAGGCGACCGGCTACCTGGACAACGACGGCATCGACCTGCGCACCCCGCTCCACGTCACCGTACGCGTCGAGATCGACGGCGACCGGATGACCATGGACGTCACCGACTGCGCCGACCAGGCCGGCGGGCCCGTCAACTGCGGTGCGGCGCAGACCGTCGCCGCCTGCCGGGTCGGCTACAAACTGCTGGTCAGCGGCGATGTCCCGCTCAACGGCGGTTCCTTCCGGCCGCTGAAGGTGGTCACCCGGCCGGGCACGATGCTCGCCGCCGTCGAGCCGGCGGCGTGCCAGTACTACTACTCCCACCTCGGGCTGGTCATCGACCTCGTGGTCAAGGCGCTGGCGCCCGCGGTGCCCGCGCGAGCCGCCGCCGCCAGCTACGGCGACTCGATGATCGTGCAGTTCACCGGGACAGACCCGCGCAACGGCAGGCTCTTCGTCTCTCAGGAGGCGACGGTCGGCGGCTGGGGCGCCTGGCAGACCGATGACGGCGAGTCCTGCCTGATCAACAACGTCAACGGCTCCCTGCGGGACATGCCCGTCGAGGTGCTGGAGACGCTGTTCCCCGTACGAGTCACCGAGTACTCGATCCGTACCGACTCCGGTGGGGCGGGCCGCACCCGCGGCGGCAACGGCGTGGTGCGCCAGTACACCTTCGAGGCCGACCAGAACCTGTCGCTGTGGTGGGAGCGTTCCGTGACCCCCGCGTGGGGTGTCTTCGGCGGCGGCACCGGCGCGGCACCCCGCGTCGTCCTCAACCCTGGCCCGGACGGCGAGCGCGAACTGCTCAAGGTGAACGCGCTGGCAGTGCGCCGGGGCGATGTGCTGCGCTGCGAGAGCGGCGGGGGCGGCGGTTTCGGTCCCGTCGCGGAGCGCCCCGCCGAGGCGGTACGGGAAGACCTCCGGCAGGGCCTGCTGAGCCGTGGGCGGGCAGCGTCCGCCTACGGCGTGGAGGCCTGACGCCCCACCGCTCCGACTCCACCCTGAACCGGGCCCGGTTGCCGAATCCCCCACGCGGCGACCGGGCCCTCCCCACGTGGGGCTGCGTTCATCGCCGCTTCCCCCTCAGGACTCGGCCAGCAGGACGCGGCAGGCCAGGTGCAGAGGGAGGCGCTGGGCGGGGTCCTCGGGGTCGAAGCCGAGCGAGCGGATGCGCTCCAGGCGCGCCGCGACCGTGTTCCGGTGGACACCGAGGATCTCCGCCGCCGCCGATGGGGCGGCGCCCTGGTCCAGGACGACCGCCAGCGTACGGAGCAGCGTCCCGTCCCGGTCCGCGGCGAGCAGTGGGCCCAGCACGACCTCGGCGGGCCGCCGCAGTGCCTTCGTGGGCAACGCGGACAGCAGTTGGGCGGGCCCCATACGGTCGGCGCGGACCACCGACCCGGGTACCGCGGCGACCGCCGCAGCGGCCCTGGCGTCGGCGAGCGCCACGCCCAGCGTGCCGGTGCCGCCGGCCGGGCCGGCCACTCCCCCGGCGAGCGGCAGCTGGTCACCGATCGCCCGGAGGGCCGTACGCAGCTGTGCCTCGCCCTGCCGCAGCCACACCTCCGGGTCCGGGGCCGGGCTGCCGACTGCCGCGGAACGCCATGACACCCAGCAGTCCTCGTACGCGATGAGCGGTCCGCCGATGCCGTACCTGGCCCAGAGCGCACGCAGCGCGGGTCCCGGTGCGGGCCCGGTGCCGGCCTCCGCGACGACGGCCGGTCGCAGGGCGAACGCGATCAGGGGCCCGGCCAGCGGCCAGCCGAGCGCCGCGGCCTCGGCCCGGACGTGGGCACGGGCCTGTTCGTCCTCGTCCTCGGCCACGTCCACGTCCTCGGAGGGATGCGTCAGCTGGTGCAGCAGCAACTCGCTGCGGCGGTCCAGCTGTTCCTCCGCGAGGCGGCGGGTGGCGGCCCATGCAGTCAGCGGGGGTACCGCCAGCCGCAGCACTGCTTCGACGGTCGACGCCCAACCCGCCTCCTTCGACCGGGAGTCGGCTACGAGAACCGCGAGCGGGTGTCCGTCGGGCCCCGGCACGTCCAGCCGCACCGGGTGCGCGGAGTCGAGTGCGGCCCGCCGCCCGGCCAGCATCCCGCCCACCGGATCGGTGAGGGCCAGGGATGTCGAGGGCAGCGCCGCGTGCAGCGCGGCCAGTACGCGCTCGACGTGCGGGCCGGCGGCGGCGAGGCGCTGAGCGGCGTCGGCCAGCAGCGCGGTCCGGCCGGCATCCGGCCGGGACACCGCGGAGGCGATCCGTACGGCCCCCTCCAGCGCGTCGCCGCCGATCAGCAGCAGAGGAACGCCGAGGCGGTCCGCGAGTGCGCCCGGCGGATGGACGACCGCCGCCGTCTCGGGTACGACCACGCAGGCAGCCGCCTGCTCCCAGGCCTTGCGCAGGGCCATCTCCACGATCCATCCCGACCGGGCGAGCGCCTCGGTGAGGACGACCGCAGTATGCGGACGCAGGTCGTCGAGCGCTTCACGCCGGTCCACGATGCGCACGTCCAGGACCTGGGTGTCGCGTCCCGTGCTGCCGAGTATGCGTACGCCGGGCAACGGGCCGTACTGCACCAGCTCCGCGACGGTCATGGGTGCGGGCAGGTCAGGACGTCTCACCACCGGGTCTCCTCGGGTCGTTCCGCGTCCGGAGGTTTCGCCTGCCGCGCATCCGGGTCCTGGTCCGGGTTCGGGCTCAGCAGGATGAGCCCACCAGCAGCCGCCAGTCGGCAGCCCTGCGGGGTGTGCCAGGCGGGTGCGGCGGGGATCACGACGATCTCCACCTCGATGCCGGGCATGGCACGTTCAACGTCCAGCACCCGCTGGTCGGCTGCCGACAGCATCAGGATCTGGTCCGGCGCAGCCGCGGCCGGCGCGCCGTCGGCGAGGACCAGCAGTACCTCGTTGTGTGCCTCCAGGCGGAACCGTCTGTGCAAGCCCTCGGTCTCGGAGACGACCACGCTGGTCGGCCGGGACGGCAGCGCCGTGCCCCCGGCGGTGTCCGGTTCCGGCGTCGCGGTGTGCTCCACGGCGGTGATCCGCCCGATGCCCAGTCGACGGGGCCGCGGCTGCCACAGCGCGAAGGGGTCACCGTGCGTCGGCCGCCCCGCCGCCAGGGCCCGGCTCACGGTGCCGGGAACCACGGCCGCCGTCAGTCGTTCGCCGTCCATGGCGTAGCAGGCGGCGACCGCCCAGCCTCCGGCCGCGAGGACCAGCGGCCGTACGAGCCCCTCCACGCGGCTGCCGGCCGCCTCCACAACGACCACGTCCCCGGCCGGCGTGGCCAGGGCGACCGGGGCGACATCGATCCCGGCGATGGTGAACGTGGTCTGTTCCAGCAGTGGGAGCACTCGTCCGCAGCCGTCCCCGTCCACCAACGGCAGCCCGCAGGACGCCGCTGTGACGACTGCGAGCAGGGCGTTCTCGGCCGCGGTGTTGAGCGGCACGACGGCGTCCGCCGCCCTGCCCAGGCGGCGCTCCAGTGCCCGGACCGCCCGGCGCGGCTCCTCGCCCGTGGGCAGCTGCTCGGCGAGCGCGGCCGAAGAGCCGAGCAGGCTGACCGTGACGCACATCTGCCCGGAGCCCAGGTCGCCGGGGCGGACCAGCGGCACCGGCCCGTACGCTGCGATGGCTGCCCGTGCCCAGTCGAGGCTCGCCCGGTACGAGGAATGCTCGGCGCCCGCTGCGAGCACCAGCGCCCCCTTGGCGAGCTCCTCCAGCCGTGCGGCGTCCAGCGCGGTCTCCTCCCCGGGCGTCATGTGCGGCGGCCCCGGGTCATGACGGGATTCCCGAGGGGGATCCGACGGCGCGGACGCGGAGGCGGTGAACGCCCTCGGGCAGGTAGGACACGGGGGTGTGGGCGGCGAACGCGACGCGGGCGGTGGCCGGGGCGGCACCGGCGGCGACGACCCGGGCCAGGGCCTGGTCACGGGCGAGCCCGAGCAGCCGGTCGAGTTCGGCACGGCCCCCGGCCACGGCGACCTGATCGACTTCGGCGACGATGTCCGAGCGGGCGGCTCCGTAGGCCGCGGCGGCGATGGCAGCCGCCGGATCCTGGGCTCGGACGGGCACCAGCCCGCAGTCGCCGCCCGCCGCGAGGAGCACGCCGCCGGGGGTCCGTCGCCGGACCCTGGCCACCAGGTCGGCGACCTGCTCGGCGCCGCTCCGGACGAGGTCGGCGCGGGGCAGTGCGTCGGTGCGGATCCGGGCCAGGTCCAGGTCGACGCCGCCGAGCCCGGGGCCGGCGTCGGAGCGTTCCACTTCGCCGTCGGTGACGCTCGCGCACCGGAATTCCGCGGCCCCGGCGTCGACGACCACGGCGCGGTCCGCCCCGGCCGCGAGCGCGGCGCCCCGCACGGCGCTCGCCGTGGTGGAGGCGATGGCGAGGACCGGGTAGTGGCGGAAGTAGGCGGCGGATACCAGTCCGCCGGTGTTGCGGGCCAGGTGCAGCGGCGCCCGGACACCACCGGCGCGCAGCGCGCGTTCAGCCGTATCGCTCGCGCGTGCCGCCCACGGCCGCAGGGCGGCGTTGAGGACGGCGGTGTTTTCGCGTTCCCGCAGCCCCGACCGCCCGAGCTCGTGCGACAAGGTGATCTCCGCGCCGGGCACGGCTTCGGCGATGACCTCGGCGGCGGCAAGCTCCGGGTCGGGGCGGGTCAGCGCGCCGGCCGCCGCGACCGAGAAGGCTGTGACGCCGTCGTCGGCGGCCCGCTGCGCGAAGTCCGCGACGGCTGCCCGGTCGAGCGGGGCCAGTTGCCGCCCGGTGAGCGCGGATCCGCCCGGGACGACCGCGTGGAGCGGCCCTACCTCGCGGGCGGCCTGCGCAGGCCAGCCCGCGAGCGGCCCGAGGGACGGATGGCTGGGCGGGGCGATCCGCAATGCGGCTACCGGTCGCAGCCGCGGCGGACGGCGCTCCAGGTCTGTGGTGAGGCCGACGGCGTCCACCTCACCGGTCCGATCCCCGGGCAGCGCGGCGAGCACCGCGCGCAGACTCTCACCGAGGCCGGGAACGCTGTCCACCACCGCGCGCGCCACCGTCTGACCGCCCGGCCCGACCAGCACGGCGACGGTGGTGACGCGTCCCACGTCCACTCCCAGCCTCACCCGCATGATCCTGCCACCATCTGCCCCTATATATCACTTATGCATCACTCCAGATCGCGGCCCTCGGTCTCCGGCAGCGGCACGGCCACGACCAGCGCCACCACCAGGAACGCGGTGATGAACAGCACGGTGGAGGAGAACCCGGTGGCACGCGCCAGCAGGTACCCGACGGCCGACGGTGCGACCGAAGTGGAGATCAGCTGAGCCGCGGTGGCCCAGGAGTATCCGGTGGCGCGCAGTGCGGTCGGGTAGAACTCGCCGTTCCAGGTGTTCCAGACACCCCACGCGCCGAGGCTGAAGAACGACAGGGCGAAGTTGGCGGCGTACAGCTGGGTGAGGCTGCCGGAGTAGGCGAACAGCACGCCGCTGACCGCGGCGGCGGCCACGTACGGCAGGAAGACCTTCTTGCGACCGAAGCGCCCGGTCAGGTAGGAGGCCGAGACGTAGCCGGGGATCATGAAGAGGGCGCTCAGTGCCACGAAGCCGAGGCTGCTGGACATGCTCAGCCCCTTCTCCATGAGCAGCGTGGGCAGCCAGGTCTGCAGGCCCCAGTAGCCCCAGTTGAAGGCGAAGTTCACGATCAGCATGAGCACGGTGATGCGCAGCAGTCGGCCGCGCAGCAGGGCGAGCGGGTTGCCGGCCCGCTCGGGCTCGACCACGGCGAAGCGGGTGCCTTCGGGGACCTCGGCGCCGAGCTTCAGGAGAACCGCCCGGGCTTCGGCGTGCCGGCCGCGGGCGGCCAGCCAGTATGGCGACTCGGGCACCCAGGCCCGGATCGCGAACACCCACAGGGCCGCCAGCGCGCTGGCCACGGCCACGACGTGCCAGCCCATTCCGGACAGCGCCTGGGTCGCTCCCACGGCGGCGAGCACGCCGATGGGCCAGCCGATCGACAGGTAGACGGCGGCCCTGCCGCGCAGCCCGACCGGGAGCAGCTCGAGGAAGTAGGGGAAGGTGACGGTGTAAATGCCGGCCAGGGCCATCCCCGAGAGCACTCGGGTGACCATCAACGTGGTGAAGTTCGGCGAGAAGGCACTGGCCAGCGCCACGGCACCGTACGAACCGAGGCTCCACAAGCACACGGCCCGGCGTCCGATGCGATCGGCGACCGGCCCCCAGACGAGCGCGCCGGGGATCATGCCGAGCGCCACGGCCGACAGCACCCACCCGATCTGTCCGGTGTCGAGGGCGAACGCGTCGCCGAGGTCGGCGGAGACGTAGACAAGAGCGAGCTGCTCCCACGACTCGATGACGAAAGCCATGAACAACGCGAGGGCGATCAGCGCGTGGGCCCTCCCGAACGGCATGCGTTCGAAGTAGGCACCCACGGGCTGCGGACCGCCGGCCCCGTCCGGGACTCCGGCGGTTCCGGACTGTACTGAGACTGCGCTCATCGGCTGCCCTCCTGGCACTGGTACCGACACGCACACCATCGGGTTCGGTGTGAATGCGAGGCACCATAAACAGGCCACCACGGCCGGAACCATGCTGCGAGCACAGCCGACCCGGTGGCGAGTGTGCCCGGCGCACAGACATCAACCTGCCGCTGCTCCGGCTGAGCGGAGTGCGGAGCCAGTTGTACGACACGGCGTGCTCTCGCGGCGGTCTGAATTCGTCTGGCTGCTACAACGATCTCCGGGCCGGATCTCAGACGATGCCGCCAAGGGCGCTGTGCGGGTCGGGACTCCTGGTCGCGATCCGCAGCCGGTGAGTGCGTGCTGCCGGCATGGGCACACTCGTCGGCACGTGGAGGCGGTTCATGGGTGGACCAGGCGGCGCACAACCAGATCCGCCCGTGATCAGGCGGGTGCGGTACGACGGCGACGTCCTGACCGTCTCCTGGAGCGGGCCCGGACGGCCGAATCCCGTGCCGGCGTACGTGGTGCAGGTACTGAACGGCCCCCACACGGTCGCAGAGGCCTGGGCCGGGGCGGCGACCAATGCCGCACTGCCGCTCGCTGTGGCCCCTGGTCAGGCCTACCAGGCCCGAATCGGGATGTTCATCGGCAATTCGGGGCCGGAGCTCTCGCCGGAGGTCGCGATCGTCACCGACACCGTCGCGGTCGAGCGTGCCGAGGCGGACCCGGTGACCGGCGCCCTGACGCTGTCCTGGAAGGCCGCGGACAGCGAGGAGTTCCTGGTCCGGCTCGTGGTCAATGGTGCCACGCCGGTCCCGGACGTCCCGGTCGCCGGCGGATCCTTCGTCGTCAGGCAGCCGCCACCGGCGGGCTCCACCGTGGCGGCCACTCTCGCCCGGGTCCGGACCGGCGAGGACGTGGTGTCCATCGGCCCGCACGGCCCCGGGTTCGCGGCGCCGACCGAGCGGCCCGGACTTCTCGCCGTCGAGTTCGATGCCGGTCTGCTCTCGGTGGCCTGGGCCGCCGTCCCCACCGCGGACGCCTACTGGGTCAGCGTGCTCAACGACGACGGGGTGTTCCTCCCGGCCGCCGAGGTGCACGCGCCCGCGACGACGCTCGCGCTGGAGCCCGGCCTCGTCGACGGTGGCACGTATCGCGTCGTCGTCCAAGCCGTCGACAAGGCGGGCTCCGGGCCGCCGTCGGCACCCCTCCAGATCCGGCGCACGCCGCCGGGCGTCACGCGGGTGACATCGGACGCCGCGACGGTCTCGATCGATGTGGTGCCGCCGGACTTCGCACCCACCGCGTACGACGCCGTGCTGTTCCGCGACGGCGTGCCGGTCCGCCGGGAGACCGTGAGCCCCGCGCCGACCCTGTCGCTCGCCGTTCCCGGGCCGCTGCCGCGCGGCGCGGCGTACGCGGTGTCGGTGCGCGGGCGGGCCGGGCGGTCGATCGGCCCGACGGCGACGGCCCCGGCCGTGCCGGCCACGCCGGCCGTCGCGTCGGTGGTCTGCGACGCGGACCTCGTCGTGACCGCGACGGCCGGCGAGCTGCCCGAGGGTGTGCCGATCGAGGCGGTGCTGTACGTCGACGGAGTTCTGGGCACGCCTCAGCGGGTGGGCCCGGATGGCACCGCCGTGTTCACCGTGCCGGTCGGCGACGTCGTCGCCGTCGCCGTCCGCGGTGTCGACGGTGTGGCGACCGGTCCGTGGTCCGTGCCGCTCCCGGTGCCCACCAGGCCGGCTGATTTCACCCTCGTCCGCGCCGACGGCGACCGGGTCGCCCTGGCCTGGAGCGGGCCGGAGGACGGGACGTTCCGCGTCACCGTCGGCGCCACCACCCTCCTGACACGGGGCCAGTCCGCCGACCTGCCGCTCACCGCCGGCCTGGCCACGGTCGCCCGGGTCGCCGGCGTCGCGAGGGGACCGGTGGCGTCTGTCGACCTGGTCACAGCCGGTCCACAGCTCACCGGCGTGGCCGTCGGCGCCGGCCGGCGTGTGACGCTGGCGTGTACGCCACCGAAGTCGCCGCCGCTGACCGGCGTGCGGCCCGTGGCGCGCTGGGACGGCACCGAGATCGAGCTTGAGGACCAGCCGGTCACCGGCGATCCGATCGTCCTGACGCTGCCCGACGACATCCCCAACACCGCCACGCTCGCCCTGCGGGGACTGGCCGACGTCGCCGTCGGCCCACCCGGCGGTGCCGCCGCGCTGCTCACCGTCGCACCGACCGGCGTCAGGGTGGCATACGACGGCGCCGACCTGCGCGTGTCCTGGGAGGCGCTGCCCTCACCGCTCGTGGACGGGTACCGGGTCAGCACGGTCGTCGGCAAGACCCTGACCACGCTCGGCGACACGGCGACGGCCTCGGGCAGCTGGCCGGTGGAGATCGAGGACACCTCCACCACGGTCGTCGTACAGGCGCTCGCGTCGGTGGCGGTCGGGGCACCGTCGGAGCCCGTCCCGGTGTTCACCGAGGCACTGTTCGTCGGCCCTTCGTACATCGCGCCGCAGGTCGGTCCGGCGCTGACGGCGGCCGACATCACGCTCGGACTGCCAGAGCTGTTCCTGACCCGGCAGGTCGACGACATCGAGCTGCCGCTCGGCTTCGTCCTGACGCCGACCGACCCCGGGCCGTACCGGTACACCTTGCTGATCCCGGCGACCAGCCCCGTGTGGAACTTCACCGACCGCCCCGACGTGATCGCCAAGTGGGCCGCGCTGCTCGCCCAGCTGCAGCCGTTCGGCATCACCCCGTACGGGGTCGCGGCGCTCACCGAGGCGGTGTCCCGGTCGATGCCACAGACGTTCGACGAAACGCTGTACTTCGCCTACGGACTGCGGTTCGACCGCGGCTGCTTCGACCTGCGCCCGGGCATCGTGATGCGCGTCGAGTACGAGGGCTACCAGATCGCGCCGGGCGCCCAGGGCAACCCGTTGTCCGGGTTCGTCACGGCCGGCGTCGCCGACTACGAGGTGGCTTCCTACGACAACTCGGGCACCTGGACCAACGGCCTGGACGCCTTCCTCGCCGGGCTCGCTCGGCAGAACGGCGTCGACGTGCCGAATCCCTCGGGGCCGCCCACGGGGCAAGGGCAGCTGTACGGCAGCGCGGGCGTGTTCGACCTGTTCGCGAAGGCACTGCGGCTGCCGTACGCGCGGCTGGTCTACCCGAGGACGCTGCTGCCGACGACCACCCCGGGGTCGATGTGGCCCCAGCAGAACGCCGTCCTGCTGGCGGCCACCACGCTTGGTGCGCTGGACGCGGCCACCGAGAACGTCCGCCGGCAGGACCCGCCCGGTGGCGGCGTCGCCGCGGCCTACCTGCGCGGTCGCGCGACGGTCCGCGCGATGGTGCGGATCAGCGTGAACGGCGCATCCCGGCTGGTGCCGGTGGGGACGACGCTCGGCAACGTGCTCGCGAGCGGGGGCCGAAGGCCGTCGGCCGTCCCCGTGCCGCTGAGCGGTGTGACGATGCACCGGCCGCGTACGGCGGCGGCTCCGGCCGACGGGCCGGCCGGCGACTGGCTGGTCGTCCCGGGCTGGCAGCCGCGCGACCCGGCCGTGCTCGACCTGCCGCTGCTGCACGGTGACCGTCTCGATCTCGCCACGGGACTCGGCTGATGACCGAGCCCACGTTCACCCGTGCCGGGGACACCCCGCTCTACTGGGCGGATCCGGCGGACCGCGTGGCGGCCTTCCTCGCCTCCGACCCGGGAGCGCTCGGCGACCGGCCGACGCTGACCCGGACGTGGGCGGACAGCCGTGGTGCGTACGTCTTCCTCGGAATGCCGGCCACGGACTCGACGGTGTTCCTGGCGGACTTGCGGACCTGGCTCGACCACTACGCGCCCCAGGGCCCGCCGCGCTTCCTCTGGGTCGCGGACCCGGCGGCGGCGCCGACCGCGTGGGTGACGACCGCGCTGCCCGCCCGGGAAGGCCCGGACGGCACCTGGGTGGTGGACGGGGCAACCTTCCAGCTTGCGGACTACCGACTCGCGTTGGCCGGGGGCGGAGTGGTCGCTCCCGCGGACACGGCGGCGGGCTGGGGCTTCGCCGTCGCCGACGGGGCCGACTGGTCCGCCGTCACGCTGTACTCGCCGACGGCCCGGTTCCCCGCTCGGCGCACGACCACGCTGCTGTGCATGGCGGCGGGGCACACCGGTGCGTGGCGGTTCGTCATCCACGCACCGGCCGGCAGCGGGGACGCGTTCGCCGGGCTCGGGGCCGGGCTGCGCTTCTTCACCCCCGGGGATGAGGGCGTCGTCAAGAACATCCGGTTCGGCGTCGTACGCCAACCGGAGGACGAGGGCCTGGAGTTCCATACCCAGATCGATCCGCTGAGGCCGCTGGACGGTGAGCGCACCTCCCTGGGCTTCTTCGCGTGCGCGACGGGCGCGGGCGATCCGCCGGCGCTGCCTTCGGGGTACGCCACGGTACTCGGCCACGGCGTGGACCTCCGTCCACTCAAGGCCGGAACGAGCACGGCGAACCCGGCCCGGCTGGTGTTCGGCCTCGCGCCGTACCTCTCCGACGAGAAGGGGAACGTCGGCTACTACCTTGTCCCGGACGGGCCGTTCGCCGTCGAAGCCGCGACCGCGGGGTCTCGTGTCATCTGCGGCATGTCCGGTCTGGAATACCTCGGCCTGCCCGACGAGGGCTGCACGCTGGCGTTCCTGCCCGGGCAGCCGGCCTACGCACCGCTCGGCCCGGACCGGACCGGCGCCGACTCGCTCACTGCGCACGGGACGACGTCATGGGTGTCGGTCGGGCAGGCCGCGGACGCCGGCGTCGTCACGTACTACAGCCAGCCGGAGGACGCGCCGCTGTACACGGCCGGCGAGGCGGCCTCGGCGGGCGGGGTCGACCTGCTGGACTTCTGCGAGGTGCCGGCCGCGACCGCGCCCCGGACTCCTTTCCCCATGGCGCCGTTCCACGGGCTCGCCGACGACGCGGTTCCCGACGCGGCCTCCGTCGAGCAACTGGCGATCGCACCGACCCGCCGCGCGGTGCTGTTGCCCGGCGAAGACGGCGAGGACGGCAAAGGGGCGCCAGACGCCGAGCCGACCGTGGCCGTGACGCCGCAGGGGCTGGCCGTCGGACTGGCACCCGACTTCAGCTGGAGCTGGCTCGGCATCGGCCACGACGGCGGCGCGGCGGCGAAGCCGGACCTGCGTTTCACCACGGTCACCGGCCGGTTCCGGAAGGCGATGCAGACCAACAACCTCTTCCTGGTCCTCGGCAATCCGGAGGAGTTCAACGATTTCGGCTCGGTCGCGTACGAGCTCGCCACGGCGACGCTCGACGTCATCGCCACCATCCCCGTGGACCACGGCGGCGTGCCCACGAGTGTCCTCAGCGCGGTACGCGGCGCGATGCACGACACCGCGTACGACACCCGAACCGCGTTCATCGCCGCACTGGTTGACGCGTGTCCCGGGATCACCGAGGAGGAGCAGCTCGTTTTCCTGCGCTACGGCGGCCGACTGACGCCGGTCGCCGGGGGCTGGCCGTTCCGGCTCTCCCCGGACAGCTGGCGGGAGTCGACGTACCTCATCGTCAAGTTCGTTCTGGGACGCTGCATCGCCGACCTGGTGGCGGACGTGTCGACCTGGGCCTGGCCCGAGGCCGCTTCCCGTACCGGCCGGCCGGCGGACGCCCGGAAGGCGATCCGCGATGTCATCGAGGCGGCGCAGAACGCGCCGTCCGGGTCGCCCTACGCGTCGTTCCTGCAGGTCGTCCAGGACCCGAACTGGACGGGTGTGCTGGCCCTTTCGGCGGAGGTCCCGCTGGACGAGCTGCCGGACGAGCTCCAGGTGCTCGCGGCCGGGATCGACCCGGCGCAGTTCGCAGCACACCACTTCGGATTGTCGCTCACCCCGTACCGGCGCGCGGACGGGCAGCTGGTCTTCGAACGCTCGGCGATGTTCGGGCTGATCGACTACCAGAACCCCGAGGACCAGTACTTCAGCGAGAACGTCCACTACGCCTTCCGCGTCCTGCAGTTGACGGTCGGCGTGCGCAACTCCGTCGTCACGACGTTCACCAGCAAGGCCGAACTGCTCGTCAACCGCCTGTTCGGCGCGCCCGCCAGGCTGCTGCCGACCACGCACGGGAACAACATCATCCTGGACGGCGCGCTCCAGCGGCAGCAGCTGCCCGACGGCACGACGCACGACACGTACGTGTTCTCGATGGCCGGGCAGAACACCTTCCAGCTCGACGGACTCGTGCTGCAGAGTGCGGAGTTGCTGTCGACGCAGCTGGTCACGGCGAAGGCGTCGGACCCCGGGTCGGGCAAGGCGACCGTCGACGCCGTCTTCCGGCTGGCGGGCAACCTGCGGTTCCAGGAGCCGGAGAGGTTCGACCCGTTCTGCTGGGGCGTGGACTCGGCCGGAAAGGACGGCTACCTCCGCTTCGGCGGCCTGGCGATCGCCATGTCGTTCGACCTCGGCGATCCGGCCGGGACCACCAGGTTCACGCTGAAGGACGGCAACCTCTCGTTCGACCAGGCGAACAGCAGGGCGCGCGCGCAGTCGCTGGTCGCCCGCTTCCCCATCCGGCTGAACGGACTCATCGCCACACCCGATCCACAGCTCGCGGCGGGCGCCCCGCCACCGCCGCAGACACCTGCCGACATGGGCTATGTCGCGGTCACCGCGCCGCTCGACCAGTCGACGCTCACCCAGCCGTGGTACGGGCTGGACTACACCGTGGACCTCGGCTCGCTCGGCGCGCTCGCCGGGAGCAAGGCGTTCGCCGTCCAGGTGCTCGTCGCGTGGAGCCCGGGCACGGCCGACACCGAGCCTGGGATCTACCTGGGTGTGCGGCTGCCGGGGGCCGATGGGCTGCTCGGGGTCAACCTGCCGCTGCAGGGCGTGGTGACGATGGGCTTCAAGTCGGTGGAGTTCCTGGTCGCCGAGGAGCCGGAGCTGCCGCGGACGTACACGTTGCGGCTGCGGGACTTCGCACTGCGGCTGCTGGGGCTGGCGTTCCCGCCCGGGCACAACGACGTGATCCTGTTCGGCAACCCGGACCAGGGCGGCGCCTCGAAGGTGGGCTGGTACATGGCGTACGCGTCGGCCACCGACCCGAAGCGCCTGCCGCCACCGCCGGTCCGGGCAGTGCTGCGTTCCGGCAGAGGGGACTGATCGTGCCGAGTCTGACACTGGTGAAACTGCTGTGGTGCGGTCAGGGCATGACCACCCTCGTCGAGATCTACGACGACGGTGTCGAGAAGGATGCGGCCGACTATCTCGCGCTGATCGACTGTGGTGGCAGCCCGACCTACGGGAAGGATGCCATCAACCACATCAAGGACAAAGTCGCGAAGAGGACGACGACGCCCAATAAGATGCTCGATCTGGTCGTCATCTCGCACCAGGACGACGACCACAACGGTCTGCTCGGCGAATTGGGCAAAGAACTCAAGACGATCGACGCCCGCGTGGGTAGCGTGCACATCGGCGGGCTCTCCTGGATCAAAGGCAACCAGGATACGGTGACCAAATTCCTCACGGCCGTGAAGTACTCTGCGACTACAGTCACTTTCAGTGCTCCGGAACAGAGCAACTATCCTGGCGGGGGCGTCGCTCCCACACATTTCGCCGTGCACAAGGACGTGAAATTTCGTCTCCTGGTCTCGAATCTGGACGTCCCCGGCGCGACGCCCGACATTGTGAGGAACGGGTCGTCCGCGGTGGTGGTCGTGGACAACGGGATCAACACGGTCGTGCTTCCCGGCGACGCAACATTCCAGACGATGCACGCGATCAACACGAAACTGGGAGGGGCGCAGTTGACGCCCCAGGTCCTGGCGCTCGAGATCCCGCACCATGGCGCGCTGCGCACGGCGGTCGAGAACTATACCGCCAAGGGCAAGGCCAAGACGGACTTCACCTGGACGATCGTCGAGGATTTCGCCACCAAGGTGATGAAGCCGAAGAAAGTGGCGGCGAGCGCCGGCCCATGGAATACCGACAATCACCCGGTGAAGGAGGTGATCGACGTGTTCGTCGGGACGACTGAAGCCGCCTCCCCGCACACCTATGTGGCCTTCGTCTTCTTCCAGAAAAAGACCATGGTCCAGTGGGACACCTTCACGATCAGTCTCGCGGTGAATACCACCATCCAGAAGCTGAATGTAAAACAGAAGAAGAGAAAGCGCGATGCGCCGCTCCCGGCGGCGGGCACCGATTTCGTTGTCGGTGACATCGTGTACCGGCTCACGGGTGCTCTGGGCCTGCGGCCGGAGGAGATGGTGGAATTCCGCCCGGTCAGGACGTTCAGGATGCACGGGCCGGATGAGGACGTCGTCCAGGCTCCGGAACCCTAGGCAGGCCACATGTCACTCGACGGCATCTACGAGGCGTTTCGAAACGCCGCATCGTCCGGCCGGCTCCGCGGGGACGCGCCCGCCGGGCTCGCCGGTCTGCTGGGTTCGCTCGGCGCCGACCAGCTCGAGGTCCGTGGTGGCCAGGTGTCCATGGGGCCGGACAGTGTCCGGCTGACGGCCACCACGGAGTATCTCAACACTCCGTGGACCATGCGGCTCACCGGGACTCCGCAGTCCGGGACCGACGTGGCGGCCCTGAGGCTCGAGCTCGGCAGCACGACGGCGACCACGACATGGACGTTCGAGGGTGCGTTCGGCGAACTGCCAGGCAGCCGTCGGCCCGCCAAGGGCACCACCGGCGGACTGTCCCTCGGGGACAGCGTGCTCGGCCCGCTCGTCCTGGAGCAGCCCGCGGTCACGGCCACGAACCTACCGGCCGGCGCGCAACCGCGGCTGTCCGGCTCCCTGCTGATGCGCGGCAGTGTCTCGGTGCCCGGCAGCGACATCCTCGCCGGGTACGCCGCCTTCCTGGGCGACCGGCTCTACGTCGACGGTTCCGTGACGTTCCCGGCCGACGCGCCACCGGTCCTCGAACTGCGTGCCGTCGCACCGGGTGTGCGCCTCCAACTCGCCCAGCTGGACGTCTCCGCGGTCGGTCTGATGCTGACCACGGACTTCCCGGACCCGTACCCGCTGCCCGCTGCGGGGGCGCGCCGCTCGGCGGTCCTGTTGTTCGCCGACGTCACCTTGCCGACCGAGCCGGAGGAGATCGTCACCATCAGCGGTCCGCTGGTCTTCGGGGACTACGTCTGGCCGCTGTCCATCGATTTCGCCACCCCGCTCGGGCTGGAACAGGGAATCCAGGCGCTGATCGCGATGACCGGCGCGGAGGGCACGGACTTCACGCTGCCCAGTGGCATCGCGCCGATCGACGTGTTCGGCCTGAAGGGCCTCGGCTTCGGCATCGTGCCCGCTTCCGGCAACCCCGGCCCTGGCCCCGGTGCCGGCGCCGGTGCCGGCCTGTCGTCCACCACGGTTCGCATCGAGTCGAAGGAGCCGTGGGACCCACCGGTGCCCTTCCTGACCATCGAGCAGGTCGGCACCAGCTGGGTGTTCAGCTTCGATCCGGCCGGCCCGACGCTGGTCACCGGTGCGGTCTTCGGAACGATGCGGTTCGGCGAGAAGAACCGCTCCTCGCTGGGCGCCGCGGGGCCGTACGCCGTGGCGGCGGAACGTGGCAGCCTGACGGGAGCCGGCCTGGACGACATCGTGGTGGCCGTCCAACTGACGCTGCCCGAACTGGCGTTCACGGCGACCACCAAGGAGCCGTTCGACATCCCGATCTCGGAGGTGTTCCGCGCCTTCTTCGGCGGTGACGGACCGCCCGTGGGCGCCCCTCTGACCTGCGATTCACTGAACGTGTACGCCTCGCTGCTGCGCCACGAGTACTCCGCCGCGCTGGCCGTCAGTGGCGACTGGCCCATCACGGCCGGCAACGTCACCCTTGCGCTGATCGGGTTGCAGATGCAGGTCCAGGTGTCGCAGAACAGCGTCTCCGGCCTGATGGTCGGCAAGGGCGAGATCGCGGTTCCGGACGCTGCGCCGATCACGCTGCTGGCCCAGGCGGAGTACCCGGGCGACGGTGCCTGGGTCTTCAGTGCCATGATGGCCGGCGCCGTCGACCTCCCGCGTCTGGTCTACGGCCTGCTGGGCCAGGAGCCGCCCCCGTGGGTGAACGAGATCGCGATCGAACTCGCCGACCTCGGCGTCCGGTTCAGCACGGCACCCGGCTACCCGTACACCGCCTCCGGCACCCTTCGGGTGACGGTCGGCGAGACGCTGCTCGGCATGTCCTTGCGGCTGCTGCTGACTGCCGACATCGAGCGCAGCCTGCGCGCCACGCCCGCTGACGAGCACCTGGCGATCGCCCTTCGCGGCACCCCGCTGGTGGACCCGCTGACGGTGCTGACCGGAAGCCTGTCCGGATCCTTCGCTCTCAACAAGCTGGAGATCACCGCCTCGGTGTCGGTCACCGACGCGGGCAAGGACTACACCTTCCAAGTCGCGTACGGTGAGCTCTCCTTGAGCGCGGTGACGTCCTGGACCGGCGAGGGGACCGATCGACACCGGATCCTCACCCTCCGCCTCACCGGCACGCTCGGCGAGCTGGTCACGTCCCTCGTCTCGCTGGCCAACCCGAACGCGACGTTCCGGCTCGACCCGCCCTGGGACTTCCTGGGCAGCATCGACCTCACCGGTCTGCAGCTGACCATCGACCCGACCAAGCAGACGGTCGCCGTCAAGCACGACCTGAAGCTGGACCTCGGATTCGTCAAGATCCGTTCCGTCGGCCTGAGTTACGACCGATCGGCCGGAAGCCCCGCGGTGAACATCGCGCTCGACGCCCAACTGCTCGGGGACAGCGCCGCCAAGCCACTGACATGGGATCCGGTCACCCAGGCACCACCCCAACCCGCCGGCCAGGGACAGAAGCTGTTCTCGCTGCGCTACCTGGGCCTGGGGCAGCACGTCTCGCCGAAGAACCTCACCCGGTACACCAACATCTCCGCCGTGGTCGACGCGATGGTCGCGGCGATGCGACCGGTCAGTCCCGCAGCCGGCAAGCCGCCGATCAACCCGGCGACGATGGTGTTCGACGCATCCAGCCAGTGGCTGTTCGGCATCGATGCCACCTTCATGGACACGGTCGCGGTCAAGCTGGTGATGCACGACCCGGACCTGTACGGCATCCTGCTGGCGCTGAGCGGTCCGCGGGCCGGCTCGCTCGCCGGGCTGAGCTTCGAGCTGCTGTACAAGAAGGTCACCGACGACATCGGGGTCTTCCACGCCCGGCTCCAGATCCCCGATGCCTATCGGCAGTTGCAGTTCGGCGCGGTGTCCGTGACACTCGGTGTGATCACCGTGGACATCTTCACCAACGGCAACTTCCGGATCGACCTCGGATTCCCGGCAGACCGCGACTTCACCAACTCGTTCGCGATCGAGGCCGGCATCTTCAACGGCCGGGGCGGCATCTACTTCGGCGTGCTGAACGGCGCCACCTCCAGCCGGGTTCCGCGCATCACCAACGGGACGTTCAGCCCGGTCCTCGAACTCGGTGTCGGCCTGTCGATCGGCGTCGGACGCACCTTCCAACGCGGCCCGCTCCAGGCCGACATGTACGTCAACCTCGTAGTGATCTTCGAGGGCGTGCTGGCGTGGTTCCACCCGGACGAGGACGGCGGGAGCACCGAGCTCTACTACGCGTGCCGGGGCACCGTCGGCATCGTCGGCCGGCTGTACGCGACGGTCGATTTCAAGGTCGTCCGGCTCGACCTCAACCTGCAGATCTCCGCGATGGCGACCGTCGAACTGGCCGCGCACCGGGCGACCGTCGTGGCGCTGAAGCTCGCGGTGCGGGCCAGCGCCAGCGTGAAGATCCTGTTCATCACGGTCTCGTTCTCGTTCTCGCTGACTCTGGAGACCTCGTTCACGATCGGCTCCGACAGCACGCCGCCGTGGCGGCTCGCCCCCGGCGTCGCTCGCCGCGGCCTCACGGCCCGCAGAGCACGCGCCGCGTACGCGGCAGGGGAGCAGCCTCCGTACCGGCTGCACTTCGACCCCGACGTACACGTCTTCCCCGACGGCCGGCCGCGGACCGCGGACCTCACGCTCGTCCCCGCCTACACCATCGCCAACGTCCCGGTCGACTGGACCGGCCGGACGCCGCCGCCGAACGATGAGCCCGACTACCGCCTCGTCGTCATGCTGCTCGCCGACAACGCCGTCCCGGTGGACTCGGTCACCATCGCCCACACCGAGCGGCCCGACGTGTCGCGCAACCCGCGCGCGGACACCGCCGCCGACACGTCGTTCAACCGGCTCGCCGACGGCCTGCTGCGCTGGTCCCTCGACGCGCTCGGCGTCTCCTCGCCGACCGTCACGCTCGACGAACTGCTGGAACTGGTCGAGCAGTTGGCTCTGGTCGAGGCCGAGAACGACGGTTTCACCTGGACCAACATCCAGGGTTTCCTCACCCACAACATCCACCTCCGCATCAGCGGCACGCCGGCGGGTGACACGGCCGACGACGTCTCCGGGACGCCGTTCCCGATGATCCCGGTCCTGAAGTGGACCTCCACCGGCCTGCCCGACCCGGCCGACCGGGACCGCGACTTCGCGACCTACCGGCAGATCGACGCGACGTACGAGGCCGAGGCGATCGCGTACTTCGCCGAGCTCGACCCGGTCCCGCCGCGCGACCGCGCCCCCTCCCCCGACGTGGCGGACGAGCCCGGCGAGTCCATGGCGACGTTCGTGCTGCGCGACTACCTGCGCATGGTCGCCCGCGCCACCGCGCAGGCCGCCGTGAACCTGCTGACCGCGTTCCCCCACGAGGTGAAGAAAGAGGATTCGCTCCACTCCATCGCGGCGGGCTTCGGGACGGCCACCACGCCGTACGAGGTCGCCGCCCGGGACACCGCCGACCACCTCGCCTCGTCCCTCGGCGTCTCGGCGGCCGAGCTGCTGGCACTGAACCCCGGCCTGCCGGACCGGCTCACCGCCGCGCAGGCCGGCGACACGCTCACGGTCACGCTCGGCGTCACGGCGCAGTCGATCGCCGTCGCGAACCCCGACTGGCCCGTCGCCGCCGACGCCCCGGTCACCCTGGGCACGCTGCCGGTGCAGCTCGGCGCGGGCCAGACGCTCGGTCAGCTGGCCCACGCCTACCAGGCCGACCCGACCGCGCTGCTCGACCACCTGCGCGACGCCACCCCGCTGCTGCGCGCCGGCGCGACCGTGCCGCTGCCCGGGTTCGTACACGCCGGGCTGTCCGTCGACGACACCGCGGCGGTCTTCTACGTCCGGCTCGGGTTGACGCGGCCGAACGAGGTGCCGCTCGCCGACTGGTACCAGCAGGCCATCGACCGGCTGAACGGCGACCCGGCGCAGCCGCTGCCCCCGACCCTCAAGGTGCCCGCCGCCTACCAGAGCACCACCACCATCACCTGGACCACCCTGCCGGGCGACACCGTCCTCGATGTCGCCGCGTACGCCGCGCTGATCCAGAACCTCGTGCCCGGCACGCCGTTCGCCGACTGGCTGGAAGCGGTCCGCACGGCGAACGAGCCGGTGGACCCGGAGGGCGTCCGCCTTCCGGCCGACGCCGCGGCCGTGGTCCTGCCGGGCGACACGCTCCGCTCGCTCCAAGGCCGGCTCCTGCTGCCCACGGATCGGTTCGACACCTACGCCGCCGCCGCGGACGCGCTCGTACCGCTGGTCACCGTCGAGGTGCCGGGCGCGCTCGGCACGACGGCCTCCGGCCTCACCCTGCTGACACTGGCCCAGCGGTACGGGCTCGGGCTTGCCGACCTCGCCGAGCGGATGGCCTTCGACACGGGCGTGCTGGCAGCCCAGCCCAAGCGGCTGCTCACCGTGCCCGACGTACCCGTGATGGCCGTGGACGAGCTCATCGCCGCGATGCACGACGGCCCGGCCATGTCCACCGTGAGCGGCCAGGTCGCGCGGTTCGCGCTGGGCGGGTTGCGCCTGCCCGCGCCGGTCCGGGTCGACGGCGAGTACCACGCCACCGGGCCGATGACCGGTGGCCACGAGCTGATCGGCCAGCAGGTCACCGGCCCGCCGCCACCCCCGGCCGGGGCCGAGGACCCGGTCGTGACCATCACCGTCGACAAGGCTGTGCCCGCCGACTGGCTCACCTTCGCCGACTCGGCCGTACAGGACGGCGTGATCCGGATCGACGCTGCCGAGGCCGACAGCGCGGTCATCTCGATCACCGCCGCCGACCTGCGGGACAAGTACCCGGCGACCGGGCTGGTGCCCGTCGTCGAGAGCCCGCTCGCGGCCCTGCCGCTTGCGCACGAGATCGGTGCGCGCCACGCCGTCACGCAGGTGATCCCGTGGCAGACGACCACCACCGTCCGACTGCCCGCCGAGCCCTCCGGCCCGCCCTCGCTGTGGCGGCTGCCGAACGACCTGATCGCGTGCGCCGGGTCCGACCGCAGCGGCTCGGAGTTCCTGCTGGAGCAGACGACGCCACAGACCGGCGCGGACGCCCGCTACACGGAGCTCGGCTGCTACGCGTGGGCGACGCTGGTCTCGTTCACCGTCCGTCGCGTTCCAGGCCTCGCGGGGACGGTCGAGGTGCTCGGCGCGGACACCGCCGACCGGCAGCGGATCGCGCAGGTCCTGGAGTACCTGCGGAGCATCCCCGGGAAGCCGGCGACCGGTGCCTTCCCGCCGGCGCCGCCCGCCGAGCAGTTGCTGCTCACCCTGCTCTGGCAGCTGCCGCCGTCGCCCGGCCTCGGCCCGGGTCTGACCTCGGCACCGCTCGTTGCCGACCGGACCTTCATCGTCCAGACGAACCTGTCCACCGAGACGCACAGCGGTCCCACGGCCGAAAGCGCCACCTCAGGGCGGCATTTCGCGGCCATCGCCGATGGCGAGCGGTTCCTGACGCTGCTGTGGGAGTGCAGCGTCGTGGGCGGTGGCGGCTACTGGATGCAGTACCGCGGCGAGGTGCCCGACTCGATCTTCGACCAGGACGGGCTCGCCCAGTTGTCGCTGCTGGTCCAGCTCTCGTCGCAGTCCGGTGCCGCACCGGACCGGCACCTGTTCGCCTTCACCAACGTCGCGGTGGTCGGCGACGGGGTGGATCCGGCGTCGGTGGCGCTGGCCGCGCGTGCGGTGAACCCGCCCGAGCTGCGGCCCGTCGCCTCGGTCGATCCCGGTCAGGCCGGGTTCACCGCGCGGTTTGCCAACCCGCTGGCCGACGACACCCCACAGGGCCGGCTGCGCCGTCTGTACGGGCTGCTCGGTTTCCAGCTGGACCCGACGACGGACTTCCGCGGCAGCGGCGAGGGCCGGGCGGTGTCACCGAAGCCGGCGGACGGTACGGACGAACTTGGGTTCCTGGTGGCGAGCGAAGCCGCCGAAGAGGTCTGGGACCTGACCCGGATCGTCGACATCAGCCGGTTCGCCGTGCGGCACGCCCCGGCCGTGCCCACGGCACCGCCCCCCGAGGGCAACCCGTACGCCGGCATCACCGCGGGCGCGGAAAGCCAGGTCTCGGTGTGGTTCGAGGACGTGTTCGGCAACCGGTCGGGCAGTCCGGACAAGACCCCCGTGCCGGTCCGCTACACCGACCCGGTCATCGGCGTCGGCGCCTGGCCGTCGACCACACTCCGCTACACCGTCGAGCCGTCCGGCGTCCTGGCGGACCTCGCCGTCGACGTCGACCTCCAGGCCGTCGCCTACCAGCCGGGCGCGGCCGACCCTGGCAGCGCAGCCGCCGACACGGCGAGGCGCGACCGGGACCGCCTGGTGCCGGTCTACTACCAGGTCATCCAGCCCGACGTCCGGGCCGCGCTGCTCACCTCGCTCCAGCAGAAGCCCGGATCGGAGCCCACCCCGCTCCTGGTCGACGTCGCCGTGCTGACCCGGTACGTCATCGGTGCCCACGCACTGCTCGGCTCCCTCGCGGCGATCGCTTCCGCCCCCGCCGCCGACACCACGACCCTCGACGGCCTCTGCGCCACCTACGGCGTCGGCTTCGACGAGCTGGGCACGGCGAACGCGGACACGGCCATCGGCGCCATGCTCGACGCCGGTGAACTCGCGGTACCGGTGAGCGCGGCGTTCCGCAACCAGGACACGATCGCCGGGGTGTGCGCCACGGTCGACCCCTCGCTCGACCCGGTACAGGTGCTGCTCGACGAGGACAACACCGTGCTGCCGCTCAAGCCGTCCGTCGAGCTCGCCACCCCGCCGCGCGAGGCGGTGGTGCCGCCCGACTCGCCGCCGGCGAATGAGCTCGCGGCGGCGCTGCGCTGCACCCTCAGGACGCTCGTGACGGCCAATCAGGACAGCCCGGGACTGCTCACCCCGGGGTTCGTCTTCGACTGCAACGGTGTCAAGGTCCAGGTCTCGTTCGACCGGCCGGCCAGCGAGGCGACGCTGGCGGGCGTCGAGTCGGCGTTCCGGGACCTCGGTGTCCCGTTCGACGCCGCGCAGGTGGTGTCGCTGAACGGGGAGAACCCGGGCATGTTCCGTGCGGGCGCCTCCCTGGAGGTCACCGGATACCTCGTCGAGAGCGGCGACACCCTGCGCGACAACCGGGCAGGCCTCACACCCGGCCGGCTCGCGCCGCTGAACACCACGACCATCGACCTCTTCGCCCCGGGCACCCCGGTGTTCCTCACCACGACGCCGACGCCCGTGCCGACGGGCGACACGCTCGGACACTTCGCCGCCGTCAACGCCACCACACCCGGCGCGCTGTTCCGGCACAACGGCTCCGTCGCCCTCTCGGCCGGCTCTCCCCCGGTCGTGCCCGGGATGTGGGCGTGGCCTTCGGACCCCGACGCCCTGCGGGTGCCGTACACCGTGCGCCAGGGCGACTCGCTCGACGGCATCGCCGCACACTTCCCCGGTGCCGGCCTGGTCGAGGTCAACGCCGGGATGCCGGAAACCCTCGTGTCCGGCGTCACCATCACGGTCGGCGGCGAGTCGGTGACGACGGCGGCTCCCACCTCGTTCGCCGAGGTCTGCGCGCTGTTCAGCCCGCCGGTCGGCCTCGCCGCACTCGCTGCGGCGATCGGCGGGCGAACCGACGTGCTCGCGACCGGAGCGCTGCTGGTCTGTCCGCCCGGCGTGCTCCCCGCGCAGTCCGCAGCGGTCGGAGTGACACCGCAAGAAGCCGCGCAGCCGTTCGGCGTCACTGCGGTCGCACTGCTCGCCGCGAACGCCGGCACACCGGGCCTGCTGCTGCCAGGGCAGGTGCTGCGCGGACAGCAGCCGGGCACGGACGGCACCGCGCCCACCGAGACCACCGCGGCCTGCGACACGCTGACCGCCGTCGTCGCGAGGTTCCGTCGCCGCGGCGTGACGACCGGCATCGAGGCGATCGTCGCGGCGAACGCCGACACCGGATTCCTGCGACCCGGCGCGCGCGTGGTCGTCCCGCCGGCCACCGCCCGCCTCACCGGCCGGGTCGGCGAGTCGGCCCCGGACGGCGTCCAGTGGTCGTTCCCCGAGCCCGTCTTCCCGGTCACCGTGGCGCTGGACCTCTTCCGCGAACCCACACTGGTCGACCCGGCACTCGCCGCGACCGCGACGCGCGAGGCGACCGCCGTCCCCGCCGGCCGCAGCACCGACCCCGCCCAGAACGATGCGCTCACCCTGGCGGCCTTCGCCGAGCAGGTCCAGCGCGCGGTGCCGGCCCTGCGGCTGGCCACGGCGCCCGGCCGGACGTCCGGCACCGATGTCTGGGCAGTCGTCTTCGACACCGGTGGCATCGAGAGCGTCAGCATCGAGCCCCCGCTCGAGGTCGCCGGCACCAGGCAGCCGCGCACCTTCGCGATCCGCCCGCTCACCACCACCCTCATCGCACGGCAGCACGTGTACACCCCCGGGTTCGACGTCCGGACGGGGCTGCTGACCGAGGGGCAGACCCGCGACTACCAGGGCGTCGACCTCGAGGTCTGGGCGCAGGGGTTCCTCGCGGACGTGGAGCTGCTGCTGTCGGCCGCGTACGTCCAAGGTGCGTACGAGCTGGGCCGGGGCGCGCTCGACGACATCATCGGCGTCAAGAAGACACTCGCCGGGGCTGTCGCGGCGGGCCTGGACTACGTGCTAGCCGGGGAGGCGCCGGACGCCGGAACCGATCCCAAGCGCGCGGCGGCTGTCGAACGGCTGCGCCAGGAGCTGCTCGTCTCGCTGACCCGCGGCTACGCGACCTCGGCCGTGGTCCAGTACGACACCAGCGCGGCGTCCCCGTGGACCGAGCAGTACGCGCGGCTTTCCGGCAATCCGGTCGTCGACTACCGGAAGGTCCCCGCACACCTGCGGACCGCGACGGTGTCGAACGGCAAGGTCCCGCTCGCGGACGGCGACTCGCAGATCAATTTCCTGATCACCGTCCCCGACGTGGCCGCGCACGCCGCACTCGACCTCACCCTCGACTTCGGCGGCGTCGAGCTCGAGTTCGGGATCGCGCGGGAGGTCGAAGGGTACGACCGGTCCGACTGGCTCACCTTCATCGCGCCGCTCGCCTCCGGCTCACCGCCCGCCCTGGACTTCGACCTCGGGGCTCCGCGCGTGCCGATCCCGCTGCGCGCGTACCCGCCGATGCCGATCCTGCTCGACCAGCACGCCGACGTCCCCACCTCCGCCGCCGGGCTCAGCGACGCACTGTACTGGCAGTACCGGTGCTCGGTGCAGCATCAATCGGCCGAGCAGGACACCGTCGAGCTCCAGGTCACGTACAACCAGCCGCCCGGTACGCCCGCCGTCGCACCGGCAGACGAATTGTTCGGTGCCCTGGCGCAGTACAGCGCGGTCTCCGCTCCGCTGCTCGGCCTGCTCGCCGGGCTGCCCGACTGGGAGGCTGCCGACCCCGACAAGCGCACCGCCATGACGAACGCGCTGGGCACGTACCGGACGCTCGCCGACGCTGTCGCGCAGGCATGGACCGCGCGCTGGACAGATGATCCCGCGCCCGTACCGGTGGTCCCCCTCGCGGCCGGCGGGCCTGTTCCGGACGTCTATCGGTACGCGCTCGGTCTCGGCGCCGAGAACGGCTGGTACACAACGCTGCGGCTGACCCTCACCGTGGGATCCGGCCCTGGTGGGGCGGGCTGGCCGGAGAAGATCGTGTGCGTCACGGCGGCCGGTGAGCGCCACGAGCTCACGCCGTGCGATCCCGTGGCGTGCGGGTGCGCCGACGCCGGCCACTGCCGGTGCTACGCGTTTCCGCTGCAGGCGGTCGAGGCCTTCACACTGCTCACCTTCGAGCTCACCTTCCCGCGCGTCCACATCGCCGCGTACCAGAGTGCGTCGGCCAGTGCCCGGGTCACCCGCAACGCGCGACTTCTCGGCGAGGGCTGGCCGGACACCGCACCGTCCTTCGTCTACCGGACGCCGGAGGTCGGCCACCCCCAGCCGGTCGTGCCGTTCATCGACATCACCGGCGCCATCGCCATCGGCCCCTGGGATCCGCCCGACCACGATCCGCTCGCGCCGATGTTCGACGCCGTCTTCGACGGCGACCCGTCCGACCGGACGATCGCGATCGGCGCGCGGTACGCGTACACCCTCGTCGCCGGCGAGCCGCCGGTGTCGGCACTGCTGCCGGTCGTGCAGTCGACCGTGGGCGCGTACGACACGGCGACCGTCCCGACGCTCACACGGGCACTCGTCGAGTGGAGCGAGCGCGAGCAGCCCGCGACGGAGGGCGGGGCCTGGGCCTTCCGGGTCAGCCTCTACTCCTCCGTCGACCCGTCACTTCAACGGCCGGTGTTGCAGCTCAAGCACCTGTCGTCCGAGCTCTGAGTTCGCATGTTCGGGGTTATGGCGGTGGGTGCTTCTCTGGGGGGTACTCGTACGAGTCGGGCCGCGGCTCCATCTGGGACACCACCTCCGCAAGCCGCGCGCAGACCCGTTTGATCTCTTCATGCGTTCTGTCGCGCTCGGTGATGACGGCCGCGAGAAGGAGAGCCGTCAGCGCGGTCGTGCCGTTGAAGGCCTGGAGCGTGACCATGTTGGCAAAGACGTCCTCGCCGACGAACGGGCCTTGGTCGCCGGCGGCAGCCAGAATCGCCAGCGTCGACACGGCCAGGGCACACGGCGCTGCGCCGGCCAGCCGGAAGCGGAAGGCCGCCCACATCAAGAACGGCGAGACGAGGAAGAGCAGGTTCGATCCGGGCGTGCGGGTCGCCAAGAGCGTGGCGAGGACTGTGCCGAGCGCCAGCGCCACCGCCTCGATCCATCGGCCGGGCCCGGCCCGGGACGGCCACCGGGCCGTGCGCAGCACGAGCAGGAAGGGTGTGACGACAAGGATTCCCATCGCGTCACCGGTCCACCACACCGACCATGTCGGCCAGAAGTGGCTCGCATCCAGCGCTCCGGAGAGGACCAGGACACCGCTGCCGATGGTTGAACTGATCAACATTCCGGCGAGCGCGCCGAGGAAGACCAGCGCCAATACGTCCCGGAGGCGGTCCAGCTCGTTCCTGAACCCGGCTCTGCGCAGCATCAGACAGGCACAGACCGGCGCCAGCGTGTTGCCCACGGTGATGGCCAGTACGGCGATCAACGACGGCCCGAGGGACACATTGACCAGGAACGCGCCCAGTGCGATGCCCGGCCAGACACGCATCCCCATCATGAGCAGCGCGGCCAGCGCGACGCCGGTCGGCGGCCACAGGGGGGTGACCTGGTCACGCACCAGCTGCTGGGCAAGGCCGACCTGGGCGGCCCCGTAGTAGACGGCGGCGACGGCAAGGATGCGCAGAGAGGTGGACCCGAGACGACCCATCTCTGCGCTGCGCACGACAGCAGTCTGTACTCAGATCCCGCCACCGGCGACCCCAGCGACACCCGTCGGTCAGGCGGGCTCCTGCGGTCCGTCGTAGCGGACGACGAGAACCGCGGCATCATCGCGGTGTCCGGTCAGGTCGGCCACTTTGACGACGGCGGAGGCCAGCACGTCGGGATCGGCGTCGAACCCCGCGCGCACCAGTTTGACCACCTCGGCCAGACCGGACTCCATCGGGTAGTGCGGGCCCTCCACCACCCCGTCGGTGAGCAGCACGAGCACCCCTGCCTCGGTCAGACGCCGGTGGGTCACCGGATACCGCTCACCCGGCACGATGCCGAGCGGCGGCCCGCCGCGGTCGAGTGCGATGCCATGACGGCCTCCGGCCGTGGCCCAGACCATCGGGACATGGCCGGCCCTGGAGACCGTCAGATCGCGGCTGACCGGGTCGAAACGAAGGAAACAGCACGTCGCGAAGAGGCCACACCCCATGGCGATCAGCAGATTGTTGGCGCGGCCCAGTACCTCTCGGGGGTCACTCGTCGTCTGCGCGAGGGCGCGCAGGCTGGTACGCACCTGCCCCATGAAGGCAATGGCCTCCACATCGTGACCCTGCACATCGCCGACCGTGAGCCCCAGTGACCCGTCGTGCATGACGAAGGCGTCGTACCAGTCACCGCCCACCTCCAGACCGCCGCGCGACGGCGCGTACCTGGCGGCCAGATGCAGCCCGGGCAACTCCGGCAGCGCGGGTGGGAGCATATGCCGCTGCAAGGCCACGGCCAGCTCGGCCCGGGCCCGCTGGTACTCCATCCGTTCCAGGGCCTGATCGACGAGCTGCCCGAGAGCGACCAGAAGTTCCTGCACACTGTCGGGCGGCTCGGGACGGTGTCCGCGCATCACGGCTCCTGGCTCTCCCGCGGCCTCCTCACCTCACCCTAGCCGCTGCTGCCACGTGCCTCCACAGGGGTGAACCAGCTGGACCGCGGGCCGGGTGCGGTTGTGGGCGGGCCTGGGCCGCACACGCCCCTGCCGCGCGCGGCAGGGGCGACGACCCCACCTTCCGCGTGGCCGCGGACAGGGATCGGCCGGTCGGGTTGATCCGGGGAACGGGGCGGTACGGGGGCGGCAGGGGCGGGTAGGGCGGCGGCCATGAGCGGAATTCGGCTGACCAGCTCCGCCTTCGCCGACCACGCGGAGATCCCCCGCCGGTACAGCGGCGAGGGGGAGGATCTCTCGCCGCCCCTGACCTGGACGGCCGCACCCACAGGGACGGTGGAGCTGCTGATCCTGTGCGATGACCCGGACGCGCCCGGCGGCGCCTTCCTGCACTGGCTGGTCACGGGTATCGATCCGTGGACCGGCGGGGTGGAGGAGGGCCGGGAGCCGCACGGCGGGCGGTCCTGGCCGAACGGGTTCGGGCGGGTGGGCTGGGGCGGGCCGATGCCGCCGACCGGGCACGGGCCGCACCGCTATTTCTTCCGTCTGTACGCGCTGTCGCACCCCGCCCGGCTGAGCGACCGGCCCAGCGTGGAGGCGGTGCACAGCGCCGTGCAGGGCACGGTGCTCGCGACCGGCACCCTCATGGGCACCTACCAGCGGCTCTAGGAGCCTGCGGCTCCCTTCGCCGTGGCCAGTCGCCACGGTGCGAACGCGCTGCCCGTGCGGGGCAGGAGGCCCGCCAGCTCCGGGCAGTGCCGTGCCACCACACTGGTCATGCCGTTGCGTTCGATCCAGTCGAGCCCCAAGGGGGTGTACACCTCGGGCCTGTAATCGACCGTGAGGAAACGGTCGCTCTGCAGGCGGCGGGTCGCCATCAGGATGAAGATGCGGAAGGCGGTGTCGCTGAAGCCGAAGCCCTGGGGCGGGTTCTCGGCGAAGAGACCGACCATGGTGTCGATCTGATCGACATCGCGGTAGACCTCCTTCAGGCGTGCCACCGTCTCCGCATCGGAGGACACGTCCTCGAACCGCCGCACGCGCGGCTTGCGCAGACCGGCCCGGAAGTCGTTGTAGCGCGGTACCCCGCGGCGCCGGGTTCGCACCAGGTCGACCACGGACAGGTCGATGATCTCGCCGTCCCGCTCGAACGCCTGCAGGGCCCGGGGGTAGTTGTGCAGAGTGATCGCGCCTGGATGGGCGATGCCCAGTGAGTACAGCGAATTGGCCAGGCCGGTCTTACGCATGAGGGGTTCCGCAGCGGCGCCCTGGACGTCGTTGAAGCCGAGGGTGTGCAGGGGCCGGCCCAGCCGGTGGTCCACGATCTCGTAGTCGTCGGGGAGCAGCGGGTGCATGCGGTAGACGGTGACAAAGTCCTCGGTGAGCGAGTACGGGGCGGCATGGTGATCCGGCAGGGTCTGGGGGATGCCGGTCAGCGAGTGCGCCTCGAAGAGCCACAGGCCCAGCTGTTCGAGCCATTTCTTCGGCGGCCCCTGCCAGTTGGTCTTCAGCCCGATGTCGATCACTTCGGTGGCGAGGATCGCGGGAGTCCACTCCACGGTGTGGATCTTCGCGATCAGAGCCGAGACGATCAGTCGCGCCGTGTGGTGGACACGGTCCTCGTCCAGCCTCGGGTACTCCTGTCGCAACGCCTCGCACACGGTGTTGTGCTCGCGGACGAAGAGGGTCTGGATGGTGCTGAGGCCGTACCACCAGCTCTCCGCGAAGCCGGTGAGCGGGAGGCCGTCCGGCCCGATCGGCAGGTGGCCGTCCTCCAGGCGCAGTGCGGCACCGCCGCCCGGCTCGCGCAGCGACATCGCGGTGGCCTTGTCGCCGCCGTAGATTTCGGAGCCGTCCCACCAGTGGGAGGCCACGTTGCCGAAGAGGATCGGCGGACCCTTGCCGTCGGCCGGGGCCAGCCCCTCGTTCTCGGCGAAGCGCATGACCTTCTCGGGCCGTCCGCCCGGCGTGTTCTGCCATGTGACACCGGGAGGGAGGGGTACCTCGACGGTCTTCGTGCCGAAGGGGTAGCGCTTGTGGTTGACCCAGTCGTGCACCTGGAACTGGATCCAGGCGGCGGCCAGGATGTTGAGGGAGCGTGCCGGGATGAAGGCGTCGCGGTGCAGCAGTTCCCTGCTGACGGTGACCGGGTTGGGGACGTCGAACAGCTCTGGTTGGTAGACGGGCGCGAGGTTGCGGCCGAAGGCGGATCCGACGGCGCCCATCCTCGGTGCGGACAGGTCGTTGTAGGTGCCGTCGTAGCTTCGCGCGAGCAGCATGGTGTCGTCGATCGGCTCGGGTACGGGTTGGGCCCGGGGCGGGGCCTCGCGGACTTCGGTGTCGATCAGGTTGTTCTGGCGCAGCTTCTGCCGGAAGGCCATGAGGTTGAGCAGGCCGAGGCGGGTGGGCAGCCGGTGCCAGGGGACGATTCGGTTGAGGCCGTGGAAGGCGGCGCGCAGCGGCACGCCCAGTACGGCGTTGCGTCGGGGCTCGACGGTGGCGAACCGGTGGCCGAGGCGGTGGGCGCTGCTGGCCTCGTAGGCGACCTTGCGTGCGCGGTTGAGGTTTCCGAGGGGCCGGAACTCCTCCGTGGTGTTCCAGGGGTTGAAGGCGAGCAGATCGACCCGTGCGGCTGAGGCGCGGGCCTCGGCGGAGGTGATGTCCTGGCGCGGGATGGTCAGCGTCGCCACCTGTACGAGTGGGGTGTCCGCCTCCTTCCATTCGGCCGCGCCGTCCTCGACGGGTGTGCGGCGGGCATCCAGGTAGCGCTGGACGTACAGGTGGAAGACCACGTCCGCCGTCTTCAGGCGCTGTGCCAGCTCGTGGTTCAGGTAGTCGGGGTCGGTGCCGGAGGGGGCGGGGGCCGGCGGAGTGCCGTCGGCGGGGCCCAGCTGATAGCGCACCGGCCCTGCGTCACCCCACAGGATGGCGCCGCGGCTCCAGTACGTCTCCAGCGCCAGACTGTGCGCGGTGCGGCTGGTACCTGCGCGCACGTTGCGCCGCATGCGCGCGGCGGTGGACCATCCGACCGCGAGCGGCAGGGTGACGAACAGCGCGAGGGCTTTGCGCGGTGTGGAGTCGGCGCCTGCCATGGCCTTCGCGAATTCGACGAACTCGCGTGCGTTGCGCGCATGCGAGACCGGAAAGCTCGTCATGAGCAGGTCGTGCGTCTCGTCGGGCCCGGCCGCGATGCGCAGGGCCGCTCCGCGCAGATCGGGGGCGTGGTCGGACTGCCGGGAGCCGTTCGCATTGGAGAGCCGTACGGTGACGGGGTACTCGGCGCCGGGTTCGGCGAAGCCGGTCCGCAGGTCGGGTGGCAGGTCGTCGGCAAAGGTCAGCCGCGCGTTCTCGGCGCCGAGAACGGCCTTGGCGTGGAACGTCCGCGCGATGTCGGCGGCGCCACTGCGCTTTCTGGACTTGAGCTGGACCCGCATGAGCTCGGTGGCGAGCCGCTCGAAGATGAGCCGTTCCGCCTCCGGGGTGCCGCCCACGTAGCGCTCGTACTGCCTGGTCTCGACCATGTGAGCAACTCTGACTCGGTGATACGGCCGCGTCGCGCGGAACACAGCAGACGGGTGCAAACTGTTTCCGGAAGGCGTCATTCGCCCATACGGGGGGACGTCTGGGGAACGCCGATGAGGGTTTACGAAGCCATAGTCAAAGGGCTGGAAGGCCTCGGAGTACGGGCCGCCTTCGGTGGTGCCGGAGAAAACGCCGCCGGCCTGATGGTGGCGCTGAAGCATTCGCAGCAGATCCGGCCGGTCATGACGCGGAATGAGCAGGCCGCGTCCTTTATGGCGTGCGGTTATGCGATGTACACGAACCAATTGGGCTTCTGCTTCGCAACGGCCGGGCCCGGTGCCTTCAACCTGTTCTCCGGACTGGCCGTGGCGATGTCCGACTCCTACCCCGTGCTGGCGGTTTCGGGATACGCCTCACGGGAATGGCAGGGATGGGGTTCGCTCAACGAAACCTCGGGCATGAACCGCACCCCCGACTCCCGGGCCATGTTCGCGGCCACGACGAAGAAGTCCTTCCTGCTCACCGACGCCGCCGACACCTGCGATGTGCTCGAGGAGGCCGTCAACATCGCCTTCGAGGGCAGGCCGGGGCCGGTGCACATCCACGTGCCCGAGGACCTCACCCACCGCGGGGTCGAGGTGACGAACTTCCGGCCCCTCCGGCTGGACGTCAAACCGGTCGTCCCGGATCCGGCCCGCGTGGAGGAGATCGCGTCGATGCTGGCCGACGCCCTCACCCGGCGCAAGCGCATCGTGGCCCTCGTCGGATTCGGGGCGATCCGCAGCGGAGCGGGAGCGGAGGTCCGGCAATTCATCGAAAGGTTCCGGATTCCCCTGCTCACCACATTGGACGGCAAGGGCATCGTGTCCGAGGGCCACCCGCTCTCGGTGGGCGTCTTCGCGGACAGCGGACACTCCAGCGCGTGGAAGGCATTCCGTGAGGCCGACGTCGTGCTGTGCGTCGGCAACTCCCTGAATCAGCACGCCACGTTCAATTACCGCGAAGACCTCTTCGAGGACAAGGTGCTTGTCCATGTGAACATCTCCGAGGCCGAGTTCGGCAAGGCCTACCGGCCCGACCATGCGCTGCACTCGGATGCGCGCCTCGGGGTGGCTGCCCTCCACGAAGCACTGGAGAAGAGGATCGGCGAGGCCCCGGCGGTCGACGTGGCCGGCCGGGACTACGAGGCCCGGCCCATCACGCACCAGACAGGGAAGATCCATCCGGGGGAGCTGGCTCAGTCGATCGGCCGGATGCTGCCCCCGCAGGGTGTGCTGCTCGCCGACGCGGGCGCACATCTCGCCTGGCTCGGTTACTACGTCGAGCTGGAGGAGGGCCAGAACTTCCGCAAGGCCGGCTCGTTCGGACCGATGGCCGGCCACATCAACGGCGCCATCGGCCTGAAGGTCGCGCATCCGGAACGGACCGTCGTCGTCGGCTGCGGTGACGGGTGCTACTCGCTGTCCGGTTTCGAGCTGATGACCGCCGTCGAGAACGACATCCCGGTCATCTGGATCATCTTCGACGACCAGGAATTCAAGCTGATCAAACTCTTCCAGCTCGTCACCTACGGAGAGACCGCGCTTGTCGAGTTCCAGAACCCCGACTTCGCCGCGTACGCGCAGGCGTGCGGCGCCGATGGCTACCGCGTCGAGACGCTGGACGAGTTCGAGAAGGCGTTCCGCGAAGCGCTCGCCTCCGGCCGGCCCTCCCTCATTGACGCCAGGATCACGCGCTGGGCCGTCCCCCACTACAGCCCCTCCCCCGACGGTGTGATCGCCGGCCTCGTCGAGGCCATCGAGGCACGCTTGCGCAACGGACAGGGAGCGTGAAGGGACAGCAGATGAACGACGCGCGGAACAGCGACAGCCGTGCCGGGTTCGAGGCCCTGGTGAACCGTCCGCTGCTCACGTCGATCTGGCGTCGCCGCACCCACCGGGTCAGCCGCGGCAGCTCGGTCGAGGCCGGTTCCCTGAGCTGGGCCTCCACCGAACCGCGCGTCCCGCTGACCGAGCTCGAAGAGGCCATCCTGATCGCCATGACGGGCTGCTCCGGCCTCACCATGCCGGACCGCCCCTTCGCCGACCCACGCGACGGCAAGCCCATCATGGCCAAACCGAACCTCCACATGGCCGGCCGCACCGCGGGCAGTCCCGACAACGCCCAGGGCACGCACTTCTTCCTGATCAACGACACCGGCACCTATTTCCTGCGCAGACTGCCCCCTCCGCCCGAAGGCTCCGAGGGCGGGGCGGCGGCGTTCGACGCGGAGACCCTCTGCTCGCGTGCCGCCGAGGCGAAGGTGCAGCTGCTCGACCACCGCATCGACGTGCCGGAAGGCAAGCGGGACTTCCCCGCCTACCTCGACTCGAACCGGTTCCTGTCGAACCTCCCGGGCACCACCATCCTCTTGCCGGTGGTGGACCTGTCACGGCAGTACATCAACGGGCTGATGTACCTGCTGACTCAGCCCGAGGGGGCACGGCCGGCGATCGTCGACGACCGGAATCTCTACCGCTCGGCGGGCGTGGGCAAATGGGTCAAATCGGGATTCCTGAACAAGGACATCAAGCTGCCGCTGGGTTTCATCTGGGCCATGCGTACGCAGATCGAGGCCGATCTGTTGCTCCAGAACCTCATGCTCACCGCCGACGCCATGGGTCTCGGAGCCTGGATCCACGCCTCGATCGCCCCGTCGATCCTGCTGGGGGACCCGAAGTTCCGTCCCACCTACGGTCCCATGCTCGATTTCGACTGGACCACCCCGCGCTGGAGGCCGGCGGACCTCCTGCGTTGGCATGTGCCGCTCCCGCGCTACTCGACCCTGCGGGCGACCACGGTCGGCCTGCGGCACAACGGTGAGCACCTGATCAAGGCCATGTGTCCGCCCAACTACGGCAGCATGGCCGAGGCGGTCGACGCCGTCGTGGCGGGCAAGTTCGGGCCGGCAGGCATCTACGCCGACACAGGGCTGTTCGCGCGTATCTACCGGGGCGAGTTCGGCAGCCAGTACCTGCACCAGGCCAGCGACTATTCCGCCGACGTCATCGCCTGTACGCGGGACATCTGCACCTACATCTACAAGACCCACGGGCGGTTCCCCGCACACTGCGACACGATCCACGTACCGGGCGTGTGGCTGCAGGCCCATCACATCGAGAACGGCTACTACGAACGGTACTTCCGCGACGGGTTGACCGAGGCCCACCGGACGCACGACCAATACTGGCACGGAGCTGCCTAGCGTCCGGCTCAGCCGGGCCACCGCCGACGGGAAGGGACCAAGGCCCGCAGGACCCGGAAGGCGTACCGGCGTCTCCAGTCGTCCGGGGAGCGGAACTCGGCGATGAACGCGGCCGTGGACCTGCTGATGGAACCCATCGCCCCGGCACTCGCAGCCGGATCCAGCAGCCTGTCGCAGTTGAACCAGGCCAGACCCCGGGCGACCCGGATCCCGTAGTTGGTGAAGAGTTCGTCGTCACGGGTGAACCAGCGGTCCAGCGAACGGAGCCGACGGCAGTAGCGGGTGGCGATCTCGTCCTGGACCCCGTCGATGGAGCGGGCCAGAAGCTCGTTCATGCGGTGGAAGTCGGCGACGCGGTGGTGGACGTCCCCGTGCACGGCCAGGGCCCGCAGCGCCAGCGGCAGGTCGTAGGACATGTGCGCCATCATGGAGAAGAGCACCTCCTCCAAGACGTAGGAGTGCCGCACGGTCGAGGCGGCGTAGACGTCCCGCCACGGTTGCGGGACGGTCTCCGGAAGGTCGGCGGAGTGGATTTCGCCGCCGGGGCGGGCATCGGGGGCGGGGCCCTGCCAGGTGTCGATGGCGTCCATCGCCGTGAAGTAGGCCGCGGCGAGGGAGACGGACAGGTCGGCGACCCACTCGGGCGCCCTGAACGGCGGGTTGTTCGTACGCAGGCCCGCGGCGAGGTCGGAGGTGAGCCGGAAGTAGGCGTAGGCGAACACCGCGCGGTGGTCCCGCAGAGCGTCGTACCGGTGGACACGGGCGGCGAGCTCCTCGGCGACCCCGGCGACCTTCTCGGCGGCAACGGCAGCGGCGTCCCCCGTCATGAAACCCGACGGGCGGTCTCCGTGGCCTTCGCCCAGTCGCACACGAGTTCCCCCATCAGGCTCTGCCGGTCGGCTGCCACCTGGTATGTCGCCGTCCAGGGGCTGCCCAGCACCGGCAGGTGGTAGACGGACTCCATGCCGGAGGGCCGGATCTCCGCCGGGTAGGTGAACTTCCGCGCCAGGATGCGCGGCACGGGGGTGTACTGCTCGTTCGCCTCTACGGTGACGCCTCTGCCGTCGGGGGCGAGCACATAGCGCTCCTTCATCAGGTACAGGGTCACGCCGAACTTGGAGATCCTGACCACGTTGTCGGCCACACCGAAGGCGCCCGCGGACGGGTTGGCCACGATCGTCGACTCCAGCCGGGCCGCGCCGGTCAGCCGCTGGGTGAGGGCCATCGCGACGACGAGCGCCCGGTTCAGCAGCCCGATGCCGGCGGTGTTCCGGAAGCGGTCCCAGGAGGTCACCCGAAAGGTGAACTCCCCGTGCCAGGTCCCGGCCCCCACGTCGAAGTAGTAGATGTGACTGGGGGCATCCGAGCGGGACGGGGTACTGGACGGGGTGCTGCCGACATTGTTCGTCACCCTGCGTAGTCTACCCAGCGGGTGTGCGCACGGAACGTAACCGGCGGGCGTGTCCCTCCGCCACGGTCGCTCCCCGCTGCAGACGGCCCGGGGAGGTTGGAAGATGGAGTATGAGCGCTTTGCCCCCCAAGGGCTGGGCGGCGCGTCGGCCGCAGCGGTTGTCCTCTCTGCTGAGCGTGCGCAGCGTGGCCGGCGAGGTGTTCCTCCTCCAGCTGGCCGTCGTGGTGCTTCTCGTCGCCGCCGCGGTGGTGGCGCTCGTGGTGCAGGCCCGGAGCGCCGGCATGCTGGACGCCCGGAACCGTACGCTCGCCGCCGCCGGAACCTTCGCGAATTCTCCGGGAATCGACGCGGCCCTGCGCAGCCCCGATCCGAGCGCGGTGCTCCAGCCGAGCGCCGAGGCAGCCCGGAAGATCGCCGGGGTCGACGGCATCAATGTGTACTCCCTCGACGGGGTCACCCTCACCCACAGCAACCCGGAGCAGATCGGGAAGCACGTCGTCGGCCCCTTCTCCAAGGCGGCAGCGGGCAAATCCTTCACCGAGACCTTCGAAGGGTCCCTGGGGCGGTCCGTGGTCTCGGTGGTCCCGGTCAAGGCCGCCGACGGCTCGGTCATCGCCATCGTCTCTTCCCCGGTCACGGTCGAGAACGTCCAGAGCATGGTGAACCGGCAGCTGCCGGTCGTCCTCGGCACCGCAGCCGGGGTGCTCGCCCTGTCCGCGGGCGGGACGGCTCTGGTGAGCCGCCGGCTGCTGCGCCGGACCCATGGCCTGGGACCGGCCGAGATGACGCGGATGTACGAGCACCACGACGCGGTGCTGCACGCGGTGCGGGAGGGCGTACTGATCGTGGGCGCCGGCGGACGGCTGCTGCTGGCCAATGACGAGGCGCGGCGGCTGCTGGATCTGCCGGCGGACGCGGAAGGGCGCCCCGTCACGGATCTGGGGCTGGAGGAGGGGATCGCCGAGCCGATCGCATCGGGCCGTTCCGCGACCGACGAGCTGCACATGGCGGCGGACCGGCTGCTGGCGGTGAACATCCGGCCCACCGACCCCTACGGGCAGGCCGGGACCGTCGTCACCCTGCGGGACACCACCGAGCTGCGGGCACTCACCGGCCGGGCCGAGGTGGCCCGGGAGCGGCTGAAGCTGCTCTACGACGCGGGGGTGCACGTCGGAACGACGCTGGACGTGGAGCGCACCGCCGGGGAGCTGGCGGAGGTGGTGGTCCCGAGGTTCGCCGACATCGCCACGGTCGACCTGCTGGACCCGGTGCTGCGCGGCGAGGAGCCGCCCGAGCCGGGCACCGAAATGCGCCGCACCGCCGCCGTGGGCCTTCGGGGCGACCCCGGGCTCTACCCCGTCGGCGAGCTGATCCGGTTCGTGCCCACCAGTCCCATGGCGATCGGGGTGGCCGGCGGCCATGCGGTCCTGGAGACGGACCTCACCGCCACCCACGACTGGCGGGCCCAGGACCAGGCCCGCGCCCGGCTCATGCTGGACCACGGCCTCCACTCCTTCATCGCCGTCCCCCTGCGGGCCCGCGGCGTGCTGCTGGGGATGGTCGGATACTGGCGAGTACAGCCCTCCCCGCCCTTCGAGGACGAGGACGTGTCCTTCGCCGAGGAGCTGACCGCCCGGGCCGCGCTGTCCATCGACAATGCCCGCCGCTTCACCCGCGAGCACACCATGGCCGTCACCCTGCAGCGGAGCCTGCTGCCCCGCGGCGTGCCGGAGCAGTCCGCCGTCGAGGTGGCCCACCGCTATCTGCCCGCCCAGGCCGGGGTGGGCGGTGACTGGTTCGATGTCATCCCGCTGCCCGGCGCCCGGGTGGCCCTGGTGGTCGGCGATGTCGTCGGCCATGGTCTGCACGCTGCCGCCACCATGGGCCGGCTGCGCACCGCCGTGCACAACTTCTCCACCCTCGACCTGCCCCCGGACGAGCTCCTGAGCCATCTGGACGAGCTGGTCGCCCACATCGACACCGACGAGGGCACCGGCGACCAGGAGTGGCTGGGGATCACCGGCGCCACCTGCCTGTGCGCCGTCTACGACTCGGTCTCCGGGCAGGTGACCGCCGCCACCGCCGGCCATCCGGGCCCCGCGGTCGTCCACCCGGACGGCACGGTGTCCTTCCCCGAGCTGCCGGTCTCGCCACCGCTGGGCCTGGGCGCGGGCATGCCCATGGAGACCGCGACGCTGACCCTGCCCGAGGGCGCCCTGCTGGCGCTCTTCACCGACGGGCTGATCGAGAGCCGCGAGCGCGACCTGGACGCGGGCCTGGCGGTGCTGGGCGCCGCCCTGGCCGGGCCGGCCCGTACCCCGGAGGAAACCTGCGCCGCGGTGATCGACGCGATGCTGCCCACCGGGCACAACGACGACATCGCGCTGCTGGTGGCCCGCACCCGCCGGCTGGACCCCGCGCGGATCGCCGAGTGGGAGGTGCCCGCCGATCCGGCGGCGGTGTCCCCGGTGCGCAACGCCTGCGCCCGCCGGCTGGCGGACTGGGGCTTGGAGGACATCGGCTTCACCACGGAACTCATCCTCAGCGAACTGCTGACCAATGCGATCCGCTACGGAACCGAACCCATCGGGGTACGGCTCCTGTACGACCGCAGCCTGATCCTGGAGGTCTCCGACGGGTCCAGCACCTCCCCGCACCCGCGCCGGGCCGAGGCCACCGACGAGGGAGGCCGCGGTCTGTTCCTCGTCGCCCAGTTCGCCGAGCGCTGGGGCACCCGCTACACCGCCCGCGGAAAGATCATCTGGAGCGAGCAGGCCCTCCAGGCCAAGGCCGCCCCGGCCGGGGAGGACCTGGGGGCGGCGCTGCTCGCCGCCTGGGACGACGAGGCGTTCTGAGCACGCGCCGGGACCGTGCCGGGACTGCGCCGGCGAGGCTGCCGCACGTACGCTGGGCACGATCGGTAGATATCCGCCCGTTATGGAGCCTTTGTGGCCGCACCAGCCGCACCCCGTCTCCGGACAGCCGCCGTCGCCGCCCTCCTGGCCCTCACGGCGGTGCCCCTCGGTGCCTGCGGAGACCCGCCGGACGCCACGCCCAGGCCGCCCGCGGTGGCCACCTCCGCCACGGACGCGGGCGGCATGGCAGCCCTGACGGCGGCGGCGAAGAAGGAGGGCGCGCTCAACACGATCGCGCTCCCGAGGGACTGGGCCAACTACGGTGAGCTGATCGACGGCTTCGAGAAGAAGTACGGGATCAAGGTCGCGGTGGAGAACCCGGAGGGCACCAGCCAGGACGAGGTCAATGCCCTGAAGGAGCACCGGAAAGACGGCCGGGCCCCCGATGTGATCGACGTGGGGGGCTCGTTCGCGCAGTCCGCGGCACGGCAGGGCCTGCTCGCCCCGTACAAGGTCGCCGCGTACGACAAGATCCCCAAGCAGCAGAAGGACGGGCAGGCCCGCTGGTTCAACAACTACGGCGGCTACATCTCGATCGGCTGCGACGCCAAGCGCGTCAAGACCTGCCCCAAGACCTTCGCCGACCTGCGCAAGCCCGAGTACAAGGGCAAGGTCGCCCTCAACGGCAACCCCACCAACTCCGGCTCCGCCTTCGCCGGGGTGTATGCGGCGGCCCTGGCGAACGGGGGCTCCTTCGACGACATCCAGCCCGGTATCGACTTCTTCGCCGAGCTCAGCAAGAACGGCAACTTCATCCCGGTCGAGTCCACCCCGGCCACGATCGAGAAGGGGCAGACCCCGATCAGCATCGACTGGGACTTCCTCAACCTCGGATACGCCGACGAGTTCCGGAAGAAGGGCGCGGACGTGGACTGGCGCACCGCCATCCCCTTCGACGGCAGCTTCGCCCAGTACTACGCGCAGGGGGTGAACAAGGACGCCCCGCACCCCGCGGCGGCACGCCTGTGGCAGGAGTACCTCTTCAGCCCGGAGGGTCAGAACGCCCGGCTCGGCGCGTTCGCGCGCCCCGTCCTCATGGACGCCATGAGGAAGGACGGCACCCTCGACACGGCCGCCGCCGCGAAACTGCCGACGGTGGAGGGCACGCCGACGTTTCCGACGGAGGCGCAGATGGAGAGGGCGAAGGAGGCCGTCAACCGGGACTGGGCCGAGGCCGTCCCGGGCTGATCCCGGGCTGATCCCGGGCTGAGCGCCGGGGGCGGGCGGTGCGGGCTGCGCATGCCGCCGCACTGAGGGATCCTGGAGACAGCGCAGTACCGGGGTGTGAGGAGGCATGCCATGACACACGCCGAGGAGTGGAAGGTGGGCGTCTACCTGATCGAGGAGGGCGGTACGACCAAGGCCCGGGCAGTCCTCGACAACGGCAAGTCGATGATGGTCGGCCGCGGTACGGCGCACTGCAATCCGCAGGACGTGGAGGTCCCCGCGATCGGTGACGAGCTCGCCGCGAGCCGGGCGATGCGCGACCTCGCCGGCCAGCTGATGCGCGCCGCCGACCGGGATCTGGCCGCGGTGGGCGCCGCACCCCCCGCGCCGCGCACCGGTTACGGATGGCCGGAAGACTCCGCCCCGGGACCCAACTCTCCCTAGTTTCCCGGAAGTTGTTAACCCGGGATTTGCCGTTCCGGGTGTGAATGGTCAACCGGGCGGTGGATGCTGCCCCCTCAGGGGTGAAATCGCGCGGATTGCTGGGGGGCATGCGTGGTTGTCGGGGAGAGACCTGTCGTCGAGGAACCGCGCCTGGCCGTCCGGCGCCGGTCGTCCGGCTTGTGGTCGCGGCGGGGCCTGCTGCTGTTCTTCCTGCCCGCGCTGGCCACCGTACTGACGGGCCTCGCCACGCTGGCCGTGTCGGGCAATCTGCTGCTGCCCTTCGACAGCGTCGTCGTCCTCGAAGGCAAGATGGCTTCCAAGCGGGACTTCTTCGAGGACGAGAAGGTCCAGCGGATCCTGCTGAAGCACCGCATCAAGGTCCACATCACCAGCACGGGCTCGCGCGAGGTGGCCCTGCGGGACATCGCCGCCTTCGACTTCGTCTTCCCCTCCGGCCAGCCGGCCGGCGATCTGATCACCGGGATGCGCGCGGCGGCCGGCCAGTACGCCAAGGTCCACCGCCCGTTCGTGAGCCCCATCGTGCTCGCGACCTACCGGGAGTACGCCGAGACCCTGCACGAGGCCGGCATCGCCACCCCGCTGCCCTCCGGGGGCCCGGACCAGCCGCTCTACTACTCGCTGGACATGCAGCAGTTCCTCGGCAACATCGACAAGGGACGGCGCTGGAACGACCTCGGGATCCAGCGGCACGGGATCTCCAACGCCAACCGGATCGTCGCCCAGAGCCCTGACGTGTGCAGCTCCAACTCGGCCGGGACCTATCTGGCGCTGGTCTCCTTCACCTGGCGCGGCAGCGGTCCCGACGTGCCCTCCACCGCGCAGGGGGCGAGCAGCCGCGCGCAGTCCGTCAAGCACCTCATGGAGCAGGGGCTGCCCGCCGCCGACGTGTTCAGGACGTACATCTCGCCGGAGGGCAAGGGGATCGCCCCGGTGGTCGTGGCGTACGAGCACCAGTACCTCACCTATCAGGTCCGGTACCGCGCCGAGTCCGCGCGGCTCGATGCGGAGCGGGTCCTGCTGTACCCCTCCAGCCAGTTCGTGACCCAGCCCCAGTTCATCGCCCTGAACGGCAGGGGCGAGCGGCTCGGCGAACTCCTGACCACTGACCCCGAGTTGCGCCGGCGTGCGATGGAGCTGGGGTTCCGGATCCTGGACCCGGCCGGCGAGGTGGCCGGCGACCAGCTGTCGGAGTTCCTGACCGAGCGGAGGATCCCGGTGCCGGCCCTGCGGAGTGACAACACCCGCTCGCCCATGCCCCGGATCCGCTATCTGGAGCAGATGATCTCCACGGTCGGCGACTGCCCGCCCGCCCAGCTCCCGGACGGGGCGCCGTGACGGCGCGCAGGACCCCCGGCCGGCGCCGCCGCCGCGCTCTGGCCGCGCTCACCCTGGCCTGCCTGTGGGTGCTGGCGACGTTCACCGCCTGCTCCCCGGGCAGGGACGAGCCGGTGACCCTGCGGGTGCTCGCGGGCTCCGAACTCGCCGACATGGAGCCCCTCTTCGACGACCTGCGCCGCGAGACCGGCATCACGCTGACGATGGAGTACCGGGGCACCGTCGAGGCCGCCGCCTCCCTGGCCTCCGGCCGCTACCGGCACGACCTGGCCTGGCTCTCCTCCTCCCGCCCCTTCCAGCTCCTGCTGAAGGAGAGCGGACGCCTGGCGGACAGCCCGCTGTCGACAAGCACCATGCGCTCCCCCGTCGTCGTCGGCCTGAAGCCCGAGGCGGCGCAGCGGCTGCGGCGGGCGGCCCCCGACGGGCAGCTGTCCTGGGCGGACCTGGCGGACGCCGCGGCGGCCGGCACGCTGAAGTACGCCATGGCCGACCCCCGCAGGTCGAACAGCGGACTCGCCGCGCTGGTGGGCGTCGCGACGGCCGCCGCGGGCACCGGCGGCGCGCTGCGCCCGGAGGACGTCTCCTGCGACCGGCTGCGCGGCTTCTTCTCCGGGCACGCGCTGACCGAGGACTCCTCCGGCCGCCTGGCCGACGCGTACGCACGGGGCGAGGCCGGCCTCGACGCGCTGATCACGTACGAATCCGAGCTGCTCGCCCTCAACCGCGCGGGCACCCTGCGCACTCCCCTGGAGATCGTCTACCCGAAGGACGGCATCGTGCTGTCCGACTACCCGCTGATGCTGCTCGACCCGGCCAAACGGGACGCGTACGACCGGCTGACGTCCTGGCTCCGGAGCGAACCGGTACAGCAGAAGATCATGGAACGAACGCTGCGCCGGCCGGTCGACCCCGACATCACCCGCATACCCAGTCTGCGCGCCCCGCTCGGCAACGCCCTGTACTTCCCGGACAGCCAGGCGGTCGTCGACCGGCTGCTGGCCGACTACGGCAGCGCGCGGAGCGGCCGTCCGGCGCGGGTGATCTTCCTGCTCGACTTCTCCACCTCCATGCGCGGCGAGCGGATCGCGAACCTCCGCGCGACGATGGCCGGGCTCAGCGGCGCGGACGACTCCAGCTCCGGCAAGTTCACCCGGTTCCACCAGGGCGAGACCCTCACGGTGCTGCGCTTCGGCGGCCGGGTACTGGACGAGCGGAGCGTGACGTACACGGGAGCGCCCGATCTGGACCGGCTGCGCGGCTTCGTCGCCGAGGACGGCTTCGACCCGGGCACCGCCGTCTGGTCGGCCCTCGACCACGCCTACCGGACGGCGGCCGACGCCGTGGCGAAGGACTCCGGGCAACGCGTCTCCATCGTGCTCATGACGGACGGGGAGAACAACGCCGGGATCAGCCTCGACACCTTCCTCGCCCGGTACGCCGCCCTGCCGCCGGCCGCCCGCGCGGTCCGCACGTACACCGTCCGGTACGGCGAGGCCGACCCGCAGGAGCTCGACCGGGCCGCCCGGGCCACCGGCGGGCACATGGCCGATGCCACCGGGCAGTCCCTTCTCAAGGCCTTCAAGGAGATCCGTGGGTGTCACGAGTGAAGCGTGGTGGGCCGTCTGGTGGCCCTGGATGGTGCTGTGGGCGGCCACCGGGGTGGGCCTCGCGGCGCTCGGGACGGTGGCGCTGCTGCAACTGGTCCGCGCCCGGCGGGCCGCCGTCCAGGACATCACGGACGGCATCTGCTTCTACCTGCACGACAGCACGGTCATGGACCACTACCAGATGCGGCGCTACACGGCCGCCCTGCGCAAGGAGGTCGAACAGCGCACCAGTGACAGCAAGGACGGCACCGTCCGCGCGAAGGTCTTCGGGGTCGGCGCGGACGGCAGCCGCAGGGAGAACACCGAAATCGTCAGCCGCTATCTGGAGGTCGCGGAACCGATCTCGGTGATCGGCGTGATCATGAAGGTCCTGGAGGAGAAGCGGGTCATCGTCCATGTCGACCTCCCGAGCCAGACCGTCGCCCGCAGCACCGCGCTGCTGCGGACGGCCGCCGACGCGCAGGGCTCCGTCCGGCTGCGCGACATCGAGGGCTTCGTCCTGATCCGGGGCCGGTTCCGCACGACGGGCGACGGCCCGGCGGGGGACGGCTCCACCGTCTTCCTCGCCCCGTACGGAGACCCGGCCGACCCCTCCCGTGGCCCCCGCGTCCGGGTCACCTGCGCCACGGAGGGCCTGCGCAACCAGGTCCCCCAGGGCACCTTCTCGGCCCGCTGCCTGGGCAAGGTCGAGGAATGGAACCCGGAGGAAGGGGTCCTGGAGGTCGAGGCGATGGCGATCTTCCGCTGAGACACCGGCCGCGCCTGCCGGAAACCTCCACATCGTGCAGGTGACCGCGCCGCGCCCCCTTCCCGGCTCCTCGATTCCCTGACCGGCCCCCTCCGCTTGTGGAGGTTTTGTCCCGGTGGGTTCCGTCGGCACAGCAGGCTGCCCGTATCTGTTACTCGATCTTGCGGAGACGCTGTCGGCATTCGGTGAAATTGACTGCACGCCTGCCGTCCCGGTTACACAACCGCCCTTAATGCAGCGTCAATGCAATTGGCAGGGCCACCCGTTCGCGTGCTTTCATCGTGCCCGCTGCGGCAGCTTCCCCCCACATCCCCCCAACTCCCCCCCCATAAATGAAGGGTGCGCATCATGCGTGACAACCTCGAGACCCGTGAGATCGCCGACGCTGAGCTGGACGCCGTTTCCGGTGGTCTCGTGAGCATCTCCGGCGGCCTCGTCGGCGCCGTGACCAGCGACGTCACCGGCGTCCTGGGCACCGTCGGCTCGCTCCAGACCGTCCAGGGCGTGCAGGGCCTGGCCGGCTCCGTCCCCGGCCTGGCCTCGGGCATCACCGGTGTTTCGGTCAACACCGCCGCCATCACCGGTTTCGCCGGTCTCTAAGTGAAAAGACCGTGAGCCCCGGGACTTTCCCGTCCCGGGGTTCACGGCCCCTCTGCGCCGAGGAATGATCCGTGCAGTTCCGCCAAAAGGCTCTGTCCAAACTGGAGTCTCCCGAAGAACTCGATGTGCCCGTGCGCCTCGCGCGCCCGCAGGGCCGTCTCGTCCTCGCCGTCACCGCCGTGGTGATGGCAGCCGCGAGTTTCTGGGCCCTCACCGGCACGGTGTCCTCCACACTGAGCGTGCCCGGCATCCTCACCCGTGCCGAGGGCAGCTATCTGCTGCAGAGTCCGGTCGCCGGGCAGGTGACCGGCCTCCTCGTCGAGGAGGGCCGCCCGGTGTCCCCCGGTACGCCCGTCCTCACCGTCCGAACCGCCCAGGGCGACCAGCCCGTGCGCGCGGTGGCCGGCGGCCGGGTGACCACTCTCATCGCCCGGGTGGGCGCGGTCGTCACGGCCGGCGCGGACGTGGCGGTCGTGGAGCGCGTCACCGATCCCGACGAGCCGCTGGTGGCCGTGCTCTACGCGGCGGGCGGCAGCGCCTCGGTGATCCGGGTGGGCGCCTCCGTCGACCTGAGCCTCCCGTCCGTCCCCCGGCAGCAGTTCGGCGTACTGCGCGGCCGGGTCAAGGCCGTGGGCCGCGCGCCCCAGACGCAGGCGCAGATCGGCGGTTTCCTCGGCGACTCGGGGCTCGCCGCGCAGTTCTCCCGGCAGGGCAACCCGGTCGCGGTGCTCGTGCAGCTGGAGCCCTCCGCCGCCACCGAGTCCGGCTACGCCTGGTCCTCCGCGGACGGGCCCCCGTACGCCATCGAGTCCGGGACGCCGGTCGCCGGCGCCGTACGCCTCTCCGCACAGCGGCCCGTCGACTGGCTGCTGCCGTGACCGCGCGCCAGGCCGCCGGAGGCCGCCGCCGCGCAACCCGCCGGCCCGTCCCCGGGGGCCGGCGGCCCCGGACCGTACGCACGCCGACCGTGCTCCAGATGGAGGCGGTGGAGTGCGGCGCCGCGGCCCTGGCCATGGTGCTCGGCCACTACGCCCGCTTCGTCCCGCTGGAGGAGCTGCGCATCGCCTGCGGCGTCTCCCGGGACGGCTCCCGCGCCAGCAACCTCCTCAAGGCGGCACGCGGTTACGGCCTCCAGGCCAAGGGCATGCAGATGGACCTGGCCGCGCTCGCCGAGGTCAGCGCCCCGGCCATCCTGTTCTGGGAGTTCAACCACTACGTCGTCTACGACGGCATGGGCCGCCGCTTCGGCCGCCGGGGCGTGTACATCAACGACCCGGGCAAGGGCCGCCGGTTCGTGCCCATGGACGAGTTCGACACCAGTTTCACCGGCATCGTGCTCACCTTCGAGCCCGGCGCGGGCTTCCGCCGCAGCGGGCGCAAGCCGGGTGTCCTGGGCGGTATACCGGCCCGCCTGCGCGGCACTTCGGGCACCATGGCTGCCGCCGTGATCTCCAGCCTGCTGCTGGTGGTCGTCGGCGCGTCGGTGCCCGCGCTGAGCCGGACGTACATCGACATGTTCCTCATCGGGCAGCAGACGTCCCTGCTCGGCGTGGTCTTCGCGGCGATGGCGACCGCCCTGGTGCTCACCGCCACCCTCACCTGGCTGCAGCAGGCCAATCTGCTGCGCGGGCGCATCATCTCCTCCACCCTCGGCAGCGCCCGGTTCCTGCGGCACCTGCTCAGGCTGCCCGTCGGCTTCTACGCCCAGCGCAACCCGGCCGATCTGGTGCAGCGGCTGCGGTCGAACGACGCGGTCGCCGAGACCCTCGCCCGCGATCTGGCCGCCGCGGGCGTGGATGCCGTCGTGGTCGTGCTCTACGCCGTGCTGCTGTGGACGTACGACCCGCAGCTCACCGTCGTCGGCGTGGCGGTGGCCCTGCTCAATGTGGTGGCCATGCGGATCGCGATCCGGGTGCGGGCCACCGGCACCCGGAAGCTGCGCGCCGAGAGCGCCCGGCTGACGAACACCTCCTACAGCGGGCTGACCCTCATCGAGACCATGAAGGCGACCGGCGGGGAGAACGGTTTCTTCCGCCGCTGGGCCGGACAGCACGCGGTCACCCTGGATGTGCAGCAGCGGCTCGGGGTGCCCGGCGCCTGGCTGGCGATCGTCGCACCCACCCTGGCCGCGCTCAACAGTTCGCTGATCCTGATGATCGGCGGCCTGCGGGCGGTGGAGGGGCACCTGTCGGTGGGTCTCCTCGTCGCCTTCCAGGCCCTGGTGACCAGCTTCACCGCGCCGATCAGCCGGCTCAACGGCGTCGCCGGACGGATCCAGGACTTCGCGGCCGACGTCGCCCGGCTCAAGGACGTCGAGAACTTCCCCGTCGACCCGGTCCACGCGCGCCGCGAGCCCGCCGCCGGCGCCCGCCGCCTCACCGGCCATGTGGAGCTGGAGGGCATCACCTTCGGCTACAGCCCGCTGGACCCCCCGCTGCTCAAGGACTTCTCGCTCACGGTCGGCCCCGGGCAGCAGGTCGCGCTGGTCGGCGGTTCCGGCAGCGGCAAGTCCACCGTCTCCCGGCTGATCGCCGGGCTCTACACGCCCTGGGAGGGCACCGTCCGCATCGACGGAATGCGGTGGGCGGACATCCCGCGCGGGGCGCTGGCCGCCTCCGTCTCCTTCGTGGACCAGGACGTGTTCCTGTTCGAGGGCACCGTCCGCGACAACGTGGCGCTGTGGGACCCCTCCGTCCCGGACGAGGCAGTGCTCACGGCACTCGAGGACGCCGCCGTCCTCGATGTGGTCTCCCGCCGTCCCGGGGGCATCCACAGCCGCGTCGAGCAGGACGGCCGGAACTTCTCCGGCGGCCAGCGCCAGCGCCTGGAGATCGCCCGGGCGCTGGTGCGCCGCCCCAGCGTCATGGTGCTCGACGAGGTCACCAGCGCCCTGGACGCGGTGACCGAGCGGGTGGTCATCGACAACCTGCGACGCCGCGGCTGTGCCTGCGTGGTCATCGCCCACCGGCTCAGCACCGTGCGCGACAGCGACGAGATCCTCGTCCTGGACCGGGGCACGGTCGTGGAACGCGGTCCGCACGAGTACCTGGTGGCCGCGGGCGGCCGGTACGCCGAACTGGTCAGGGAGTACTGAGTTGAAACCTCCCCGTCCTAAAGGACGGGGATTCCTAGCTCACTTCGCCTGACCCCTGGCAGGGGGCGGGTCTTACAAGATCAGCACTAGCCGGGTTGAGACCAGCCCGGACGAGCATCACGCGGGCGGAGTTCTTGTCTCGTGGCGAGACGGCTCCACACGTAGTGCACGTATACGTACGTTCGGAAAGGGGGAGTGCGTGCTTGGTTCTCGCTCCGCAGTGCGCGCAGTCCATGGTGGTGTGCGCGGGGTGGACAAGGTGCACGGTCCGGCCGTGCTTTCGGGCCTGCTCGATCAGGGCCGTCTTGGTAGCGGTGATCGCGGCGTCGGCTGCCTTGCGGGCCATGGTGGACTTGGCGAGGAAACGCGGCCGGAAGTCCTCCACGGCGAGGTGGTCGAAGTCCCGGACGATGGTCTTGGCCCACTTGCGGCCGGTGTCCTGCCGCTGACGGGCGATCTTCTTCGACACCTTCGCCGCAGCCTTCCGAGCCTTGCGGTAGCCGGCAGTGTCAGGCCGGTTCCTGGGCGTCCGGCGCCGGGCCATCATCCGCTGATGGCGGGCCAGCTCCCAGGCTGCCGTCTTCCCGTGCCCGGCGTGCGGCAGGTCGTGCAGGTCGGAAGTGGTGGTGGCGGTCTCCTTCACGCCCCAGTCCACTCCGATCACACGGCCGGTCTGCGGCAGCGGCACGGTCTCAGTGACCGCAACGAACGACGCGTACCAGTGCCCGAGGCTGTCCCGGTACACACGCACGCTCGTCGGATCGGACGGCAGGTCTCTCGACCACACCATCGTCAGGACGATGCCGCCCGCCAGGTGCAGACGCCCGTCCTTGAGGGAGAACCCGCGCCGCGTGTAGTTCAGCGACGGCAGGGCTTCCCGCTTGCGCTTGATGCGGGGCATCCCGGCCCGCTGCCGCATCGGCAGCTTTGCCTTGATGTCCTTGATCGCCTTCGAACGGGACTTCGCGAAGTCCCGGATGATCTGCTGTTGAGGAACCGAAGCGCCCTCCCGCAGCCATCCCATCGACCGGCGTGCCTCGGTCAGCATCTTGTCGAGCTGCGCCGGACCGCACGTGATCTTCTGCTCGGCGCCCTGGTTGAGCTTGTGGACGTTGCGGGACATGGCCACGCACTCGTTCCACACCCAGCGACACCGCGCCCACTCGCCTTCGAGCTGTGCGAGAGCGGTGGACGACACACGCAGCCGGAAGGTGTACCGGGCATGCCCGGCCACGTCGTCGGCCAGCGGAGTCGTCGTCATGATCGCAACCTAACAGTCCCCACTGACAACGGAAGAGAGTGCAGGTCAGACCAGATGTGCTGGGAACTCCGCCGCTTCGCGGCTCCGGTCCAAGGACACACACCTCCCCGGCCTGAAGACCGGGGAGGAATGGGAGAAATCAGGTGAGCACGGTCGGCACGGCGGGCACCGGGGTGGTGTCCCCGGACCCGGTGGTCGCGGCCCTGGGCGGGCTGGGCGCTCCGGTCGACTGCACGGGCCTGCGCAGCATCTCCCTGGAGGGTCCCTCCGTACTGTGGCTCCTCGTCCAGGGCGAATTGGACCTGTTCGCCGTGGACGCGGCGCAGCTCGGGCAGTGGCACTTCCTGGGCCGGCTGGAGGCGGGCACGCTGCTGCTGGGCCCTGCCGAGGGGCCCGAGCACACCCTGGTGGGCCGGCCGTCGCGGGGGTGCCTGCTGCGCCGCATCGAGCTGCGGGAGTCGGCGGGCCCGTGGCACCCGGGGCAGTGGTACGCCGATCAGGGCGGGTACCCGGGCGCGGGTGACGGGTACCTGAGCCCCCTGGAGGCGGCCTTCGCGCGTGGTGTGGGCCGCGGCCTGCGGGTGCTGTACGAGGCGCCGCTCGGCGGCAGTCCCGGGCACGGGGCCGATGAAGACATCGTGTGGATGCAGATCGCCCCCGGCAGCGTGCAGTACGGCGCCGCCTACGAGGCGGCGATGGCCGGCGCCCTGCTCGTCGACCCGGCGATGTGGCAGGGCATGGTCGAGCAGCAGTACCGGCTGCGGTACGCCCTGGACCGCTGGATCGAGCAGCGCGAGCGCGCCCACGAGGACCGGACGGCGGCCGGTGTCGAGGCCGGCCGGGCCGCCCGTACCGAGGCGAACCGGGTGCTGGCGGCCTCCATCGGCCGCTCCGGCACACCTGCCGTGCACCGCGGCGCGAGCGCCGACGCGACCCTCGCCGTGTGCCGCCTGGTCGCCGCCGAAGCGGGCATCACCCTGTCCTCCGCATCGGCCGAGGCAGGTGCCGGCGCCGGCTCCGAGCGGACGGACCCCGTCGAACGCATCGCGCTCGCCTCACGGTTCCGGACCCGCCCGGTCGGTCTCGGCGGGCGCTGGTGGCGGGAGAACAGCGGGCCCCTGGTGGGCCGGCGCGCCTCGGACGGGTCGCCGGTCGCCCTGCTCTGGCGGCGCGGCGGCTATGTGGCGGTGGACCCGGCCACCGGCCGGCGCGAGCGGATCGGCGAGAGCGGCGGGGCCGGCAAGGCCGCCAAGGCCGGCAGGGCCGACGCGGCCGGCTTTGAACCGCGGGCCGTGATGTTCTACCGCCCGCTGCCCGAGGGTCCGCTGGGCCTGCTCCCGCTGCTGCGGTTCAGCGTGCGGGGCACCCGCACGGAGCTGCGCAGCCTGCTCCTGGGCGGGCTGGTGGCGGTGGTCCTGGGCGCGCTGGTGCCGGTGGCCACCGGCAAGGTGCTCGGTCAGTACGTACCGCAGGCCGAGACCGGCCTGATCGTGCAGACCGCGGTCGCGCTCCTCGCGACCGCGGTGGTCTCGGCGGTCTTCATGCTGTGGCAGAACGTCTCCCTCCTGCGTATGGAGGGCCGCATCGAGGCCACGCTGCAGCCCGCGGTGTGGGACCGGCTGCTGAGGCTGCCGACGACCTTTTTCACCGGCCGGTCGACGGGGCAGCTGGCCAATGCGGCCATGGGCATCAGCGCGATCCGCCGCATGCTGTCCGGCATCGGAGCGGTCTGCGTCCAGGCGGGCACGGTCGGCACCATGAACCTGGTCCTGCTGTTCGCCTACAACGCGCGGCTGGCGGTCGTGGCGGTCGTCATGCTGCTCGTCGTCGCGGCGCTCTTCCTGGGGCTGGGGCTGTGGCAGCTGCGCTACCAGCGCCGGCTGGTCAAGCTCGACAACCGGCTCGACAACCAGGCCTTCCAGACCCTGCGCGGGCTGCCGAAACTACGGGTCGCGGCGGCCGAGAGCTTCGCCTACGCCGCCTGGGCGCGGGAGTTCGCCCGGACCCGTACGCTGCACCAGCGCGCCGGCCGGATCCAGAACCTCCTCGCGGTGCTCAACGCGGTCTGCCTTCCGCTGTGCACGCTGGTGATGTTCATGCTGCTGGCCGGGCCGGCCCGCGGCACCATGTCCGCCGGTGCGTTCCTCACCTTCAGCACCGCCGTGACGCTCCTGCTGTCCTCGGTCACACAGGTGACGGGCGCGCTGCTGTCGGCGGCTGCCGTGCTGCCGGTGTTCGAGGAAGTCGCGCCGATCCTGCGGGCGGCGCCCGAGGTGCGCGGCGCCGCTGCCGCACCGGGTGTGCTGGGCGGGGCCGTCGAGGCGCGGCAGCTGTCGTACCGCTACACCGAGGACGGGCCGCTGGTCCTCGACGAGGTCGACTTCCGGGTGCGGCCCGGGGAGTTCGTCGCGATCGTGGGGGCCAGCGGCTGCGGGAAGTCGACCCTGCTGCGGCTGCTCATCGGCTTCGACAAGCCGTCCGCCGGCAGCGTGCTGTACGACGGCCAGGACCTGGCAGCCCTCGACCAGGCGGCCGTACGCCGCCAGTGCGGGGTCGTGCTGCAGCACGCCCGGCCCTTCACCGGCTCGATCCTGGACTGCATCCGCGGCGCCGAGTCCTTCTCGCTGGAGGAGGTGTGGGAGGCCGTCGCGATGGCGGGCCTGGCCGAGGACATCAAGGCCATGCCCATGGGCCTGCACACCATGCTGTCCGACGGCGGGGGCACCGTCTCGGGCGGTCAGCGCCAGCGGCTCATGATCGCCCAGGCGCTGGTGCGCAGGCCTCGGGTGCTGTTCTTCGACGAGGCCACCAGCGCGCTGGACAACGAGGCGCAGCGGGTGGTCATCGAATCCACCCGGGCCCTGCGGGCCACCCGCATCGTGATCGCCCACCGGCTGTCCACGATCATGGACGCGGACCGTGTGATCGCGATGGCGGACGGGCGGATCGTCCAGCAGGGCCCGCCCGCCGAGCTGCTCGCGGACGCCTCCGGCCTGTTCCACGGCCTGGTCCGCCGCCAGCTGCGCTGACCCGGACGTTGTCCGGAACGCCGAAGGGCGGCGGTGGGACGTGCCGTCCCACTGCCGCCCTGTCGGTACGGGATCAGACCGCCGGGACCGGGTAGGTCGGGTACTCCACCCCGGAGACGTGCTGGACGACCCGGATGACCTGGCACGAGTAGCCGAACTCGTTGTCGTACCAGAGGTAGAGGATCGCGTTGTCGCCGTCGACCTTGGTGGCGCCGGCGTCGACGATCGAGGCGTGGCGCGAGCCGACGAAGTCCATGGAGACGGCGTCGGGGGCGGTGGTGAAGTCGATCTGGCGCTTCAGCGGCGAGTGCAGCGAGACGTCGCGGAGGTAGTCGAGGACCTCTTCGCGGGTGGTCTCGCGGCCCAGGCGCAGGCTCAGGATCGCGATCGAGACGTCCGGGACGGGGACGCGGATCGAGCTGCCGGTGATCGGCGCCTTGAGCTCGGGCAGGGCCTTGGCGACGGCGGAGGCGGCACCGGTCTCGGTGATGACCATGTTCAGCGGCGCGGAGCGGCCACGGCGGTCGGCCTTGTGGTAGTTGTCCAGCAGGTTCTGGTCGTTGGTGAACGAGTGGACGGTCTCCACGTGACCGCGCAGCACGCCGTACTCGTCGTCCATCGCCTTCAGCGGCGGGACGATCGCGTTGGTGGTGCAGGAGGCGCAGGACAGGATGCGCTCGTCCGGCTTCACCGTGTCGTGGTTGACGCCGTGCACGATGTTCGGGACGTCGCCCTTGCCCGGGGCGGTCAGGACGACCTTGTCGATGCCGGGACGCAGGTGCTTCGAGAGCCCCTCGCGGTCGCGCCACTTGCCCGTGTTGTCGATGAGGATGGCGTCCTTGATGCCGTACGCCGTGTAGTCGACCTCGGAGGGGTCGTTGGCGTAGATCACCTTGATCGCGTTGCCGTTGGCGATGATCGTGCTGTTCGCCTCGTCCACGGTGATGGTGCCCTGGAACTGGCCGTGGATGGAGTCGCGGCGCAGCAGCGAGGCGCGCTTGACCAGGTCCTGCTCGCCGCCGCCGCGGACGACGATGGCGCGGAGGCGCAGACCGTTGCCGGAGCCGGCCTTCTCGATGAGCAGGCGGGCGACCAGGCGGCCGATGCGGCCGAAGCCGTAGAGGACGACATCGCGGCCCTCGCGGCACTCGATCTTGTTGGCACCCGTGGCGCCGGCGACGGCCTCGGCGGTGAACTGTTCGACGGAAAGACCGCGGTCATCGGTCTTGTACGTGGCGGCGAGCATGCCGATGTCGATCTGGGACGGGCCGAGGTCCAGCGCGGTGAGGGCCTGCAGGAACGGCAGGGTCTCGGTGACCGAGAGCTCCTCGCCGTCGATCTGGCGGGCGAACCGGTGGGTTTTGAGGATGCTCACCACGGATTTGTTCACCAGGGCGCGGCTGTGGAGGAGGACCGTGACGTCCCGCTCCCGGTGAAGCTTCCCGATGATCGGGATCATCGACTCCGCGATCTCCTCGCGGTTCTTCCAGTTGGTGAACGAGTCGTCATTGACAGTCACAGGTTTATCTTTCGAGCTAGGCGGCGCTCATATGCTAACCCCTCGCTCCTTTGATCATTCAAGCGGTACCTCTTGAGCGAGCAATCGTGACCTTCTGTGACGGTTTGAGCACCTTCCCCAGCCATCCTTCAGGTCATACGATTCATGCCACAACCGAATGGCTGCGTGACTGGGGGAAGCCGGTGGGAATCCGGCGCTGACCTGCAACCGTGGTATGCCCGGGGGCGGTCGGGGCGTCGGCGCACGACCCCGACTCCGCCTCCTGCCAGAAGGGCACCTCATGCGCCAGACCGTCGCCCGCCGAGCCGTTGTCACCGCCGCCGCTCTCGGGCTCGTCCTCGCCACCGCGCCGGCCGCCGCCCAGGCCACGAGGTCACCACCGCGACCGGCGGCACGCACAAGTGCGACGGCACCAACGGCGGCGCGAACCCGACTGCCGTTCCCACCCCGACCGCTGCCCTCGACGACGCCGCGCGCAGAAACTACTTCGACTGGGACGGCACCTGGTACGCGTCCTTCGACGACTTCTCCGTCGACACCATCAAGCAGGTCAGCGGCGGCGGCTCGGCCAGGAGCGGGATCGGGCCGGAACGGTCGCGGTGACCGTTCCGGCCCGGGCGGGATCAGGCGTTGCCGGCCGCCGTCTCCGCGCGCACCTGCACGGCCGCCGCGACGAGGTTCTCCAGGGAGGCCCGCGTCTCGGGCCAGCCGCGGGTCTTCAGCCCGCAGTCGGGGTTGACCCAGAGCCGTTCGGCGGGAATCGCCTCACGGCCCTTGCGCAGCAGGGCCGCGGCCTCCTCGGTGGACGGGATGCGCGGGGAGTGGATGTCCCAGACGCCGGGGCCGACCTCCCGCGGATAGCCGGCGCCGGCCAGTTCGTCGGCCACCTGCATATGGGAGCGGGCCGCCTCCAGGCTGATGACATCGGCGTCGAGGTCGTCGATGGCCTGCACGATGTCGCCGAACTCGGCGTAGCACATGTGGGTGTGGATCTGGGTGTCCGGCCGGATGCCGCTGGTGGTCAGCCGGAAGGACTCGGTGGCCCAGGCCAGGTAGTCCGCATGGCCGGCGGCCCGCAGCGGGAGGGTTTCCCTCAGGGCCGGCTCGTCCACCTGGATCACCGAAGTACCGGCCGCCTCCAGGTCGCCCACCTCGTCGCGCAGGGCGAGGGCGACCTGCCGGGCGGTCTCGCCGAGCGGCTGGTCGTCCCGTACGAAGGACCAGGCGAGCATGGTCACCGGACCGGTCAGCATGCCCTTGACCGGCTTGGCGGTCTGCGCCTGGGCATAGGTCGTCCAGCGCACCGTCATCGGCTCCGGGCGGGAGATGTCCCCGGCCAGGACGGGCGGGCGGACGTACCGGGTGCCGTAGGACTGGACCCAGCCGTGCTGGGTGGCGAGGTAGCCGGTCAGCTGCTCGGCGAAGTACTGGACCATGTCGTTGCGTTCGGGCTCGCCGTGCACCAGGACGTCGATGCCGGCCTTCTCCTGGAAGGCGAGGACCTCGCGGATCTCGGCCTCGATCCGCTGCTCGTACGCGGCGCCGTCGATCCGGCCGGCCCGCAGGTCGGCCCGGGCGGTGCGGAGTTCGGAGGTCTGCGGGAAGGAGCCGATGGTCGTGGTGGGCAGCAGCGGAAGCCGCAGGTGGGCGCGCTGGGCGGCGGCCCGCTCCGGGTACGGCTGGGAGCGGCGGCCGTCGGCGTCGGTGATGGCCGCGGTCCGGGCGCGGACGGCCGGGTCGCGGGTGAGGGAGGAGTGGGCGCGGGAGGCCAGGTCGGCCCGGTTGGCGGCCAGTTCGGCCGCGATGGCGCCGGTGCCCCGGGCCAGGCCGCGGGCCAGGGTGGTGATCTCGGCGGTCTTCTGGCGGGCGAAGGCGAGCCAGCGGCGGACCTGTGTGTCGAGGTCGCGCTCGGCCCCGGCGTCCAGCGGTACGTGCAGCAGGGAGCAGGAGGCGGCGACGTCGACCCGGTCCGCGAGGCCGAGGAGGGTGGCGAGGGTGGCGAGGGACTTCTCGTAGTCGTTGAGCCAGATGTTGCGGCCGTTGACCACACCGGCGACCAGCCGCTTGCCGGGGATGCCTCCGATGGCGGCGAGGTCGGCCAGGTTGCCGGCGGCGGCCTCGGTGAAGTCGAGGGCGAGGCCGTCGACGGGCGCCTTGGCCAGCACCGGCAGGGCCTCGCCCAGCCGGTCGAAGTACGAGGCCACCAGCAGCTTGGGCCGGTCGGTGAGCGCGCCGAGTTCGCGGTAGGCGCGGGCCACGGCGTTCAGTTCGGCCGGGGTGCGGTCCTGGACCAGGGCGGGCTCGTCGAGCTGGACCCACTCGGCGCCGGCGGCGCGGAGCTCGGCCAGCACCTGTGCGTAGACGGGCAGCAGCCGGTCCAGCAGGGTCAGCGGGACGAAGTCGTCGGCGACCCCGGGCGCGGGCTTGGCGAGCAGCAGGTAGGTGACGGGGCCGACCAGGACCGGCCGGGCGGTGTGCCCGAGCGCGAGGGCTTCCTTCAGCTCGGCGACCTGCTTGGCGGGGTCGGCGGTGAAGGCGGTGTCGGGGCCGAGTTCGGGGACCAGGTAGTGGTAGTTGGTGTCGAACCACTTGGTCATCTCCAGCGGCGCCACGTCCTGGGTGCCGCGGGCCATGGCGAAGTAGCCGTCGAGGGCGTCGGCCTCGACGGCGGCGCGGTGCCGTGCCGGGATGGCGCCGACCATGACGCTGGTGTCGAGGACGTGGTCGTAGTACGAGAAGTCGCCGGTGGGCAGCTCGTGCAGGCCGGCCTCGGCCAGCTGCTGCCAGGTGTCGCGGCGCAGGCCGGCCGCGGTCTCTCTGAGGGCCTCGGCGGTGACGCGGCCCTTCCAGTAGCCCTCGACGGCCTTCTTCAGCTCCCGGTTCTGGCCTTGGCGGGGGTAGCCGTACACGGTGGCCTGGGCTCCCGTGGCTGCGGACGTGGTGGTCACGGAACTCTCCTTCGCGAGCATGTCTCCATGGACCCGGCGACGGGTCGGGGGCGCGAAAGGGGTGACCGACCGGACGGAGCCACGGGCGCGTCCGGATGGGTACGCGCGGGTGTCCGCCTGATCTGCACGCCGACCCGCCCACGAGGTCACCGGGATTCCGCACACGGCTGGGCGTGTGCGGGCAACGGGCAGGTCTTCGGACTCGCGGGCACGTCTCGTCGTGGACGAGGCTCCTACTGGCCGTCGCTTCCCAGACCCGGCCGGGTCCAGTGCGTATGACGGCGGTCGTTCCCGCTCACCGCTGCGGGGCAGTCCCGGATTCCCACCGGGTTCCCTCTTACGACGCATCCCGCCTGGCGGACGGGGCGAACCAGCTGCACCGGCCAGCCTAGAGGCCGGTTCCGCCGAGGGGATAGCGCAGTTCACATTCCGGACGGTGATCTGAGACACGCGAACGCGTGAACGCGCGAACGCCCACGGCAGAACGCGGAGCGGCTCACCAGGCCGCTCCGCGTTCTGCTCCGCCGACCGGGACCCTCATGCCCGGGTCGGCGCCTGCCGGGGCCCCTCAGCCCTGGCGGTACTGGTGGAACCCGCGCCCGGTCTTCCGGCCCAGCAGCCCGGCCTGCACCATGCGGCTGAGCAGCGGCGGCGGGGCGTACAGCGGCTCCTTGAACTCCTCGTAGAGGGCTGCGGCGATGGCGGCGACGGTGTCCAGGCCGATCAGGTCGGCCAGTTTGAGCGGGCCCATGGGGTGGGCGCAGCCCTGTTCCATGCCGGCGTCGATGTCGGCGGCGGTGGCGAAGCCGGATTCCGCCATCCGGACGGCCGACAGGAGATAGGGGATCAGCAGGGAGTTGACGACGAACCCGGCGCGGTCCTGGGAGCGGATCGCGGTCTTGCCCAGGGTGTCGCGGGCGAAGGCCTCGACGGCCGCGGCGGTCTCCGCCGAGGTGTGCAGGGAGGTCACCACCTCCACCAGCGGCAGCACGGGCACGGGGTTGAAGAAGTGCAGGCCGACCACCCGGTCCGCGCGGAGGGTGGCCATGCCCAGCCGCATGACGGGAAGGGCGGAGGTGTTGGTGGCGAGGACGGCCGACGGATCCTCCACGATCTTGTCGAGGGCGGTGAACACCTCCGCCTTGGCCTCGGGGTTCTCGGTCACGGCCTCGATCACGAGCTGCCGGTCGGCGAGGTCCTCCAGGTCTCCGGTGAACACCAGCCGGGCCAGGGCGTCCTCGGCCGAGAGCCGGTCGAGCTTGCCGCGCTGGACGGCGCGTTCCAGGGATACGGCGACGCGTTCGCGGGCAGCCCGGGCCGCGGTGGCGTCGGCTTCGGCCACCACCGTGTCCAGGCCGGCCCGGGCGCAGACCTCGGCGATGCCGGCGCCCATCTGGCCCCCGCCGACGATCCCGATGCGCTGGAAGCGGGTGGTCCGGGTCCGGGTGGTCCCGCTGCGGGCGGTCATGACGGCACCGGCGCGGTGGCGCGGCGGACCAGGTGGCGGGTGTAGGCCTCGGGGGTGAAGAAGGCGGGCAGCTCCGGGGCGAGGGCGGTACGGACGAACACCTCTCGGGCCTCCGCGGCCAGGGCGGCGGGGTCCTCGGCGGCCAGGGCCGCGCACTCCGCGTCGAGCAGGCGGGTCACGGTGGCGTGGTCCACGCTGCCGTGGCGGAGCCACTGCCAGATCTGGACCCGGGCGATCTCCGCGGTGGCCGCGTCCTCCATCAGCCCGTACAAGGCAACCGCTCCGCTGCCGCGCAGCCACGCATCGAAGTAGCGCAGGGCGACGGCGACGTTGGCGCGGATGCCCTCGTCGGTCGGCGGGGCGACGGTCCGGCGGACCGAGAGCAGGTCGGCGGCCGTGACCTCGACATCGCCGCGGGTGCGGTCCAGCTGGTTCGGCCGGTCTCCCAGGACGCCGTCGAAGACCTCGCGGCAGAGCGGCACGAGTCCGGGGTGGGCGACCCAGGAGCCGTCGAAGCCGTCCTCGGCCTCGCGTTCCTTGTCGAGGCGGACCTTGGCGAGGGCTGCGGCGTTGGCCTCGGCGTCCCGGCTGGGCACATGGGCGGCCATGCCGCCGATGGCGTGGGCGCCGCGCTGGTGGCAGGTGCGGACCAGGAGTTCGGTGTAGGCCCGCATGAAGGGGGCGGTCATGGTGACCTTGGCCCGGTCGGGCAGCCGGAAGTCGGTGCGGTGGCCGAAGGTCTTGATGAGGCTGAAGAGGTAGTCCCAGCGGCCGGCGTTGAGGCCGGCGCTGTGCTCGCGCAGCTCGTGGAGGATCTCCTCCATTTCGAAGGCGGCGGTAATCGTCTCGATGAGGACGGTGGCCCGGATGGTGCCGCGGGGGATGCCGAGCAGCTCCTGGGCGAGCACGAACACGTCGTTCCACAGCCGGGCTTCGTACCGGTTCTCCAGCTTGGGGAGGTAGAAGTACGGGCCGGATCCGGCGTCGATCTGGCGCTGCGCGCAGTGGAAGAAGTACAGGCCGAAGTCGACGAGGGAGGCGGGCACGGGGCGCCCGTCGATCTCCAGGTGCTCTTCGGTGAGGTGCCAGCCGCGCGGGCGGACCGTGATGGTCGCCAGCTGCTCGCCGAGGCGGTATTCCTTGCCCTCGGGGGTGGTGAAGTCGATGCGCCGGTCGATGGCGTCGCTGAGGTTGAGCTGGCCGTCGATGACGTTGGCCCAGGTCGGGGCGGTGGCGTCCTCGAAGTCGGCCATCCAGACCTTGGCGCCGGAGTTGAGGGCGTTGACGGTCATCCGGCGTTCGGGGGGTCCGGTGATCTCCACGCGGCGGTCGGTGAGGCCGGGGGCCGGCGGGGCGACGCGCCAGTCGGGGTCCTCGCGGATCGCGCGGGTGGCGAGCGGGAAGCCGAGCGGGGTGCCGTGGGCGAGGTGGCCGGAACGGCGGCGGCGCTCCTTGAGGAGTTCCAGGCGGCGGTCCGCGAACGCGGCGTCGAGCCGGCCGATGAACTCCAGGGCCTGGGGCGTCAGGATCTCCTCGTGGCGCTCACCCGGTGCGCCGAGAACCCGGACGCTGCTGGTCAGGGGAGGGAGGGACATGCGGTTCTCCTCAGCGGGGGCGGGTGCCCGACGGGGACGTCCGTCGGGCACCGGGTAACCGGGTACCGGCGGGTTTTAGTGGAACTGCTCTTCCTCGGTGGAGCCGGAGAGCGCGGTGGTCGAGGAGGCCGGGTTGACGGCGGTGGAGACGAGGTCGAAGTAGCCGGTGCCGACCTCGCGCTGGTGCTTGACCGCGGTGAACCCCTGGGCCTGGGCGGCGAACTCGCGCTCCTGGAGGTCGACATAGGCGGTCATGCCCTGCTCGGCGTAGCCGCGGGCGAGGTCGAACATGCCGTGGTTGAGGGAGTGGAAGCCGGCCAGGGTGATGAACTGGAACTTGTAGCCCATCGCGCCGAGTTCGCGCTGGAACTTGGCGATCTGGTCGTCGTCCAGGGCCGCCTTCCAGTTGAAGGACGGGGAGCAGTTGTAGGCGAGCATCTGGTCCGGGTACTGCGCGTGCATCGCCTCGGCGAACTCGCGGGCCTGGGCGAGGTCCGGGGTGCCGGTCTCCACCCAGATCAGGTCGGCGTGCGGGGCGTAGGCGAGGCCGCGGGCGATGACCGGGGCCATGCCGTTCTGCACCCGGTAGAAGCCCTCGGCGGTGCGCTCGCCGGTGGTGAACTGCGCGTCGCGCTCGTCGACGTCGCTGGTGAGGAGGTTCGCGGCGAGGGCGTCGGTGCGGGCGATGATCAGGGTGGGGGTGTCCGCGATGTCGGCCGCGAGGCGGGCGGCGTTGAGGGTGCGGATGTGCTGCGAGGTGGGGACGAGGACCTTGCCGCCGAGGTGGCCGCACTTCTTCTCGGAGGCGAGCTGGTCCTCGTAGTGGATGCCGGCCGCACCCGCCGCGATCATGGCCTTGGTCAGCTCGAAGGCGTTGAGCGGGCCGCCGAAGCCGGCCTCGGCGTCGGCGACGATCGGCGCCAGCCAGTCCGTCGTGTCGGTGCCGCCCTCGGCGGTGGCGATCTGGTCGGCGCGCAGCAGGGCGTTGTTGATCCGGCGCACCACCTGCGGGACCGAGTTCACCGGGTACAGGCTCTGGTCGGGGTAGGTGTGGCCGGCCTGGTTGGCGTCGGCGGCCACCTGCCAGCCGGACAGGTAGATCGCCTGGAGTCCGGCCCGGACCTGCTGGACGGCCTGGCCGCCGGTCAGGGCGCCGAGGGCATGGATGTAGTCCTGCTCGTGCAGCTGGCGCCACAGGCGCTCGGCGCCGCGCCGGGCCAGGGTGTGCTCCTCGCGGACGCTGCCGGACAGCCGCACCACCTCCTCGGCGCCGTAGGTCCGCTCGATGCCGGCCCAGCGCGGGTCGGTCGCCCAGCGCTGCGCCAGCTCCGCTGCCGCCGCCTTCGTCGTCTCGGTCTGCGCCATGTCCGTCTCCCTGCGTGCTTGTCAACCGTGCGAATGCCATTGCGAAGGTGATGTCACTGAGTGACATCACCTGGGAGCGGCCTGCCCGACACCCGGCGAGGTGGAGCTGAGCAATGTGCCCGGAAGGGCCGGATGGCAGGAATGACGGGAATCGCCAGGGCGACGTCAGGGCGGATGTCGTCCTCTGTCCTGCGCTCCGGCCGTGTCCGGCGGGCCGCAGTACGACTCTGGCAGTGGCACCCAGTGCCATCAAGCATGGCGCCATGCCAAGTTCTGCGCATCTTGTGCCGCAGAATTGCCAATCTTGCGAAGGGTGCGCTCCGGGCGTCCGCCGCCTAGACTCACCCCCTACTCGCCCCGCCTACTCATCGGTAGGAGTCCAGCTTGAGCAAGACCTACGCGGGTGCCCGCCTGCGCCGGCTGCGCGAGGAGCGCGGGATCAGCCAGGCCCAGCTGGCCCGGATGCTGGAGATCTCCCCCAGCTACCTGAACCAGATGGAGCACGACTCCCGGCCGCTGACCGTGCCCGTGCTGCTGCGGCTCACCGAGACCTTCGGCGTGGACCCCGGCTTCTTCGCGCAGCGCGACAGCGCCCGGGCGGTGGCCGACCTGCGCGAGGCCCTGGCGGACGACATCACCGCCGGCCGGGTCTCCCCCGCCGACCTGGCCGAACTCGTCCAGCGGCTGCCCGCCGTCGCCGCCGTCCTGCTCGACCTGGGGCGGCGCAACCTCGCCCTGGCGGAGCGGTTCGCCGAGGCCGCGGAGGGGCGCGGCGGTCCGGCCGGGCCGGGCGCCGGGCCGCGCCCGCCGCACGAGGAGATCCGCGAGTTCTTCTACCGCCGGCAGAACTATCTGCACGAGACCGACCTGGCCGCCGGCCGGCTGGCGGCCGAGATCGGGGTCCGGCCCGGCGCGGTGCTCGCCGCCCTCTCGGCCCGGCTCACCGAACGCCACCGCGTCCACCTGTCGGCCGGCGCCGACAGCCTGCACCGCTACGATCCCGCGCGCCGCACCCTGCACCTGTCCGCCCGGCTCCGCCCCGGCCAGCAGGCCTTCCGGATGGCCACCCAGCTCGCCCTCCTGGAACACGGCGCCGCCCTGTCCGCGCTGGCCTCCGAGGACTTCGAGGAGGGGTCGGCCGCCTGGTCGCTGGCCCGGATCGGGATCGCCAACTACTTCGCCGCCGCACTGATCCTGCCGTACGAGCCCTTCCACGCCGCCGCCGAAGCGGCCCGGTACGACATCGAGCTGCTCACCGACCACTTCGGCCTCGGCTACGAGACCATCTGCCACCGGCTCAGCACCCTCCAGCGCCCTCGGCACCGCGGGGTGCCCTTCTCCTTCGTACGGGTCGACCGGGCGGGGAACATGTCCAAGCGGCAGTCCGCGACGGGCTTCCACTTCTCCCGCGCGGGCGGCACCTGCCCGCTCTGGAACGTCTACGAGGCGTTCGCCTCCCCCGGACGCATCCACGTCCAGGTCGCCGCCATGCCCGACGGGCAGCGCTTCCTGTGGACCGCCCGGACCGTCACCCGGCACCGCGGCGGCTGGAGCGAGCCCGGCAAGACCTTCGCCATCGGCCTCGGCTGCGAGATCCGGCACGCCGCCCGGCTGGTCTACTCCGACGGCCTCGACCTGGACAACACCGCGGCGGCCACCCCGATCGGCATGGGCTGCCGCATCTGCGAACGCCTGGAATGCCCGCAACGGGCCGCACCCCCGCTCGGCCGCCCCCTCGCCATCGACGAACACCGCAGCACCTTCGTGCCATACCCGGTGGCCGTGCCTCCGCCGCCGTGAAGCCGGGGGTGGACTTACTAGGACGTCCAACTATATGTTCGTGGCACAAGGTCCGCGGTGCAGGGAAGCCGGTGTGAATCCGGCACGGTCCCGCCACTGTGAACGGGGTGTCCCCCGGAAGTCAGATACCGGCCGCGGAATGTTCTGTGTTGTTGTCCACGAGGATGGAGCAGACACGCATGGCACCGGTCCGTATCCACGACCTCGGTGATCCGGCGGAGCGCGCGCACCCGTTCGCACGCTCGTAGTCCCACGGCCTTCCCCGCGGCGCGCCCCACCCGGCGCGACCGCCGGTCTGCCGCGCCATCCCCGGATCCAACCTGACGAGAGCAGGCACCCATGGTCCGTGAACTCACCCATTTCATCGGCGGCAAGCACACCACCGGAACCTCCGGGCTCTTCGCCGACGTGTTCGACCCCAACACCGGCGACGTCCAGGCCCGCGTCCCGCTCGCCGGGCGCGCCGACACCGAGGCCGCCATCGCCAACGCCGAGGAGGCGCAGGCGGATTGGGGCCAGTGGAACCCGCAGCGCCGCGCCCGGGTGCTGCTGCGCTTCCTCCAGCTGGTCGAGGGCGAGCGCGATGCGCTGGCCCGGCTGCTGTCCGCCGAGCACGGCAAGACCGTGGCCGACGCGCACGGCGACATCCAGCGCGGCCTGGAGGTGGTGGAGTTCGCCGCCGGTATCCCGCACCTGCTCAAGGGCGAGTTCACCGACAACGCCGGCACCGGGATCGACGTGCACTCGCTGCGCAGCCCGCTGGGCGTGGTCGCCGGGATCACCCCGTTCAACTTCCCGGCCATGATCCCGCTGTGGAAGGCCGCCCCGGCCCTGGCCTGCGGCAACGCCTTTATCCTCAAGCCCTCGGAGCGTGATCCCTCGGTGCCGCTGCGGCTCGCCGAGCTCTTCCTGGAGGCAGGTCTGCCGCCCGGTGTGCTCAATGTGGTCAACGGCGGCAAGGAAGCGGTCGACACCCTGCTGGAGGACCCGCGGGTGCAGGCCCTCGGCTTCGTCGGCTCCACCCCGATCGCCGCGCACATCTATGCCACCGCCGCCGCCCACGGCAAGCGCGCCCAGTGCTTCGGCGGCGCCAAGAACCACATGATCGTGATGCCGGACGCCGACCTCGACCAGGCCGTGGACGCGCTGATCGGCGCCGGATACGGCTCCGCCGGAGAGCGCTGCATGGCGATCTCGGTGGCCGTGCCGGTCGGCGAGGAAACCGCCGACGCCCTGGTGGCACGCCTGAAGGACCGTATCGCCACCCTGCGCATCGGCCGCTCCGACGACCCGGACGCCGACTTCGGCCCGCTGGTCGGCCGCGACGCGCTCGACCGGGTGAACCGGTACGTCGGCATCGGCGCCACCGAGGGCGCCGAACTCGTCGTGGACGGGCGCGGGTTCACCCTCCCCGGACACGAGAACGGCTACTTCGCCGGGGCCTCGCTCTTCGACCGCGTCTCCCCGCAGATGCGGATCTACCGCGAGGAGATCTTCGGCCCGGTGCTGTGCGTCGTACGGGCCGCCGACTACGAGGAGGCGCTGCGGCTGCCGAGCGAGCACCCGTACGGCAACGGCGTGTCGATCTTCACCCGGGACGGGGACACCGCCCGGGACTTCACACGCCGGGTCAACACCGGCATGGTCGGCGTCAACGTCCCGATCCCGGTCCCGGTGGCCTACCACACCTTCGGCGGCTGGAAGCGGTCCGGCTTCGGCGACCTGAACCAGCACGGGCCGGACGCGATCCGCTTCTACACCCGGACCAAGACCGTCACCTCGCGCTGGCCCTCCGGGGTCAAGGAGGGCGCGAGCTTCACCATCCCCACGATGGGATGAGCCCGGTGACCACGACCCTCACCCCCGACCAGCTCGCCCTGGCCGAGGCCACCCTGGACTTCGCGCAGGAGCAGCTCGCCCCGTACGCCCTCGACTGGGACCGGGACAAGCACTTCCCGCTGGACGTCATCCGCCGGGCGGCACAGCTCGGCCTCGGCGGGGTGTACGTCGGCGAGGAGCACGGCGGATCCGGCCTGGGCCGCGCCGACGGGGTCCTCGTCTTCGAGGCCCTCGCCACCGGCTGCCCCTCCATCGCCGGCTACCTCTCCATCCACAACATGGTCGGCTGGATGATCGACCGGTACGGGAACCCGGCCCAGCGGGCCCGCTGGCTGCCGGACCTGTGCACGGCACGATCCCTCGCCAGCTACTGCCTGACCGAGCCGGGCGCCGGCTCCGATGCCGCCGGCCTGCAGACCCGGGCCGAACGCACCGCCGACGGCTACCTCCTGACCGGGGTGAAGCAGTTCATCTCAGGTGCGGGCGCCTCGGATGTGTACGTGGTGATGGCGCGCACCGGGGCGGCGGGCCCCGGCGGGATCTCCGCGTTCATCGTCGAACGCGGCGACCCGGGAGTCTCCTTCGGCCCCAACGAGCGGAAGATGGGCTGGAACGCGCAGCCCACCCGGCAGGTGGTCCTCGACGGCGTGCACATCCCCGCCGACCGGCGGCTCGGCGCCGAGGGCGACGGTTTCCGCATCGCCATGAACGGCCTCAACGGCGGCCGGCTCGGTATCGCCGCCTGCTCCCTGGGCGGCGCACAGAGCGCGCTGGACCGCAGCCTGGCCTACCTGGCCGACCGGCAGGCCTTCGGGGGGCGGCTGCTCGACACGCAGGCGCTGCAGTTCCGGCTCGCGGACATGGCCACCGAGCTGGCCGCGGCCCGGGCGCTGGTCCGGCAGGCCGCGGACGCGCTGGACCGGGGCGACCCGCTGGCGCCGCATCTGTGCGCGATGGCCAAGCGGTTCGCCACCGACACCGGGTACGCGGTCGCCGACCGCGCCCTGCAACTGCACGGCGGCTACGGCTACCTCAGCGAGTACGGCATCGAGAAGATCGTCCGCGACCTGCGGGTGCATCAGATCCTGGAAGGAACCAACGAGATCATGCGCGTCATCGTCGCCCGCGGACTCACGGAGCCCCTGCGATGAGCCCCGACCACGTGCTCGTCCGCACCGAGGGACACGCCGGGTACCTGACCCTCAACCGGCCCAAAGCCCTCAACGCCCTGTCCCACGCCATGGTGCTCCGCATCGACGAGGCGCTCACCGCCTGGGAGCACGACCCGGCCGTCGAGACCGTCGTCATCTCCGGAGCCGGGGAGCGCGGCCTGTGCGCGGGCGGCGACATCCGCTCGATTTACGAGGACGCGCGCACCGGCGGCACCGCCTCGGCGGACTTCTGGCGCGACGAGTACCGGCTCAACGCCCGGATCGCCCGCTACCCGAAGCCGTACGTGGCGCTGATGGACGGCATCGTGATGGGCGGCGGGGTCGGGATCTCCGCCCACGGCACCGTGCGGATCGTCACCGACCGCTCCCGGATCGCCATGCCCGAGACCGGCATCGGCTTCGTCCCCGACGTGGGCGGCACCTACCTGCTGTCGCTCGCCCCCGGGGAACTGGGCACCCACCTCGCGCTGACCGGCACCGCCGTCGGGGCGGCGGACGCCCTGCTGTGCGGGCTCGCCGACCACCATGTGCCCGCGGCCCAGCTGCCCGAACTGGCCGCCGCCCTGGCCCACACCTCCGTACACGAGGCCCTCGCCCGGTACGTCCGGGAGCCCGCGCCGGGCGGGCTGGCCGACGCCCGGGAGTGGATCGACCCCTGTTACGCGGCGGACAGTGTGGAGGAGATCCTGCGCCGGCTCCTCGGCACCGGCATCCCGGCCGCCGAGGAGGCCGCCGCCACCCTGGCCGCCAAGTCGCCGACCGCGCTCAAGGTCACCCTGGCCGCGCTGCGCCGGGCCCGGCGGCTCGGCCCGCTGGAGCGGGTCCTGGAGCAGGAGTACCGCGTCTCCTGTGCGGCGCTGTCCTCCCCCGACCTGGTCGAGGGCATCCGCGCCCAGGTCATCGACAAGGACCGCAGCCCGAAGTGGTCCCCGTCCTCCCTCGCCGAGGTCGGCGAGGCCGAGGTGGACCGCTTCTTCGCCCCGCTCGGCGCGCGCGAACTGCGCCTCGCCGCAACCGACTTCCCCCAGGAGGTGCCCTGGTGAGTGCCACCGTCGCGTTCATCGGGCTCGGCCGCATGGGCGGCCCGATGGCCGCCAACCTCGTCAAGGCCGGGCACCGCGTCCTCGGCTTCGACCTCGTCCCCGCCCTGTCGGCCGCCGCAGCCGCCACCGGCGTGGAGCCCGCCGCATCGGCCTCCGCAGCCGCCGGCGCGGCGGACGTGGTGATCACCATGCTGCCGGCCGGCGCGCAGGTGCTCGCCCTCTACCGGGAGCAGGGGCTGCTCGCCGCCGCCCGGCCGGGCACCCTGTTCATCGACTGCTCCACCATCGACGTGGCCGACGCCCGTACGGCGCACGAGGCGGCCGTGGCCGCCGGGCACCGGGCACTGGACGCACCCGTGTCCGGCGGGGTGGTGGGCGCCGAGGCCGGCACGCTCACCTTCATGGCGGGCGGCGGGGCCGAGGAGTTCGCCGTGGCGCAGCCGTTGCTCGCCGCGATGGGCAAGAAGGTCGTGCACTGCGGGTCGGCGGGCGCCGGCCAGGCCGCGAAGATCTGCAACAACATGATCCTCGCGGTGTCGATGATCGGGGTCAGCGAAGCCTTCGTGCTCGCCGAGAGCCTCGGCCTGGACCACCAGGCGCTCTTCGACGTGGCCTCCACCGCCTCCGGGCAGTGCTGGGCGCTGACCGTCAACTGCCCGGTCCCCGGGCCGGTTCCGACGAGCCCCGCGAACCGCGACTACCGGCCCGGTTTCGCCGCGCCGCTCATGGCCAAGGACCTGGGTCTGGCCGCCGACGCGCTGCGAGCCGGCGGGGTCGAGGCTCCGCTCGGCCTCAAGGCCGCCGAAATGTACGCCGCATTCGCCGAAGGGGAGGGCGCCGGGCTGGACTTCTCCGCGATCGTCCGAACCCTGCGACCGCAGAACGGAACACCCGCATGACGTACGAGACCATCCTGCTGGAACGCAAGGGCCGGGTGGCGGTGCTCACCCTCAACCGGCCGCAGGCCCTCAACGCCCTCAACCTCCAGGTCATGACGGAGGTGGTGGCCGCCGCGGAGGAACTGGACCGGGATCCGGAGGTCGGCTGCATCGTGCTGACCGGCTCGGCCAAGGCCTTCGCCGCGGGCGCCGACATCAAGGAGATGCGGCCCCAGAGCTATATGGACATGTACCTCTCCGACTGGTTCACCGCCTGGGACCGCCTCGGGCAGGTCCGTACGCCCACCGTCGCCGCGGTCTCCGGGTACGCGCTCGGCGGCGGCTGCGAACTGGCCATGCTCTGCGACATCCTGCTCGCGGCCGACACCGCGAAGTTCGGGCAGCCCGAGATCAAGCTCGGGGTCATTCCCGGCATCGGCGGCTCCCAGCGGCTCACCCGCGCCGTCGGCAAGGCCAAGGCCATGGAACTGTGCCTGACCGGGCGCACCATGGGCGCCGAGGAGGCCGAGCGCGCCGGGCTGGTTTCCCGGATCGTCCCGGCCGAGGAGCTCCTCGCCGAGGCCCTGTCGGTGGCCGAGACCGTGGCCGGGATGTCGAAGCCGGTCGCGATGATGGCCAAGGAGTCCGTGAACCGGGCCTTCGAGACCACCCTGGCCGAGGGCGTCCGGTTCGAACGCCGGCTGTTCCATGCGGTGTTCGCCACCGCGGACCAGAAGGAGGGCATGTCCGCCTTCGTGGACAAGCGTCCCCCGCGGTTCGTCCACGGCTGAGGCCCGGCAGGGGCCCGCGGCACGCTGAAGGAGACCGAGCAGACCCGTCAGCCGATGGACGCTGCGAAGGCCGCCAGGGTGGTGAAGTCCTCGTTCCGCAGGCCGATCCGTGGATTGACGTGATGGAGCAGGGCGGATCCGCGGTGGCGGGCAGCCACATGTGTGTGATCGGCGTCGCCCTGCTCGTCGTCCACCCAGGCGAACGGCCGGCCGTCTGTGTACTCCAGCAACGGATCCGACTTCCAGTGGACGCCGTCGGGGCGCTCGTTGAGCAGGGCGCTGCCGAAGTCGACGAACGGCAGCTCGGGCAGACCGAGTACGGGTCCGATCCATGTGTTCGCGGTGTTCATCCAGGCCGTGGCCCAGCAGATCTCATACCCGAGAGACAGCAGCGCCCGCCCGTGATCGGGGTTGAGCCACACCCGCAGTGGCTGCGTCCGGTCCCGCAGTCCCCCGTGCTCCCACGCCGGGTCGCCCTCCCGTGGGACGCGGAGGGTGGTGTAGCCCTCGGGGCGCCGCTGGGCTTTCGCCGCATACGGATTGAGGGGTCCGTCGACGTCGAGGAACAGCAGCGGCCGGCTCATGGCACCGAAGCCTATCCGGGTCAGCCGGCCATGGCCGGCAAAGGCAGGGTCACCTCGAAGCGGCACCCGCCGGGGACGTTGTGGACCGCCGCGCGGCCCGCGTGGGCCTCGACGATGCCGCGGACGATGGCGAGGCCGAGGCCCGCGCCGGCCGGTGGGGTGCGGGCGGCGCTGCCGCGCCAGCCGGTGTCGAAGACCCGGGGCAGGTCCTCGTCCGGGATTCCGCCGCAGCCGTCCGTCACCGACAGCACCACCGCGTCGGCGCGGCATTCGGCGTCCACCGCGACCCTCCCGTCGGCGGGCGTGTGGCGGATCGCGTTGACCAGGAGGTTGGCCAGGACCCTCGTCATCTCCTTGGCGTCGACCTCCACCGGCACCGGCTCGATCGCCCCGCCGACCAGCCGTACGCCGTGTTCGTCGGCAAGCGGATGCGCCCCGCAGAGGGCGTCGTCCACCAGGTCGTGGACCGACATCCGGGCCGGGGTGAGGGTCAGGGCGCCGGCGTGGATGCGGGAGAGTTCGAAGAGGTCGCCGACCATGGTGTTCATGCGTTCGACCTCGGTGCGGATCTGCCGGTGGTAGCGGCCCGGGTCGTCGGACACGCCGTCCTCCAGCGCCTCCGACATGGCGCGCAGCCCGGCGAGCGGGGTGCGCAGATCGTGGGAGATCCACGCGACCAGCTCGCGGCGCGAGGTCTCCAGGGCCCGCTCCCGTTCCCGGGAGTCGGCGAGCCTGGCGCTGGTGGCGGCCAGTTCCCGGGTGAGGGCGGCCAGTTCGGCGGTGGCCGGCACGACCGGGGCCGCGAAGGCCCCGTCGTCGCCGAAGTCACGTGCCGCGCGGGTGAGTTCGCGACTGCGGGCCACCACCCAGCGGCCCAGCAGCAGCGCAGTGGCCAGGGAGACGACGGCGGCCATGGCCACCACGAGGGTGACGACGGTCAGGTCGTGGGAGGAGAGAAACATCGCCTCGGCCACCGCGAGGGTGCCGGCCATCATGGCCGTCACGGTCACGGCCGCCACCACGGCAAGGGCGACCGCGACCGAGCGGTGCCGCAGCAGGCGCAGCACCAGGGCGCCGAGCAGTCCGGCGGCGGCGGCCCCGCCCAGGGCGAACGCGGCGATCAGCAGCAGGTCGTTCATGCGGCATCCACCATCCCTGCGTCGAAGCGGTAGCCGACGCCCCACACGGTCTGGATGAGCTGCGGCTGTGCGGGATCGTCCTCGATCTTCGCCCGCAGTCTGCGGACGTGGACGGTGACGGTGGAGAGGTCGCCGAAGTCCCAGCCCCAGACCTCCTGCATCAGGTCCTCCCGGCGGTGGGCCCGGCCGGGGTGCGCGAGGAAGTGCGCGAGCAGGTCGAACTCGCGCAGGGTGAGGGCGAGTTCGCGGCCATTACGGGTGGCACGGCGGGTTGCCGGATCCACGATCAGGCCCGCTCCGCACAGCACCCGCGACGGCGACTCCACCGGCGCCGCGGCCGTCGCCTGCGCCGGCGATGCGGCCGGGCCGCCGTGGCTGCGGCGGAGTACGGACTCCACCCGCAGGACGAGCTCGCGCGGGCTGAACGGCTTGGTGACGTAGTCGTCCGCGCCCAGCTCCAGCCCGGCGATCCGGTCGTCCTCGTCGCCGCGCGCGGTCAGCATGACCACCGGCACCGGGGCAATGGCGCGCAGCCTCCGGCACACCTCCAGTCCGTCCAGTCCCGGCAGCATCAGGTCGAGCACCACCAGGTCGGGCCACCGGCGCTCGGCATGGCCGAGGGCGGTGGGGCCGTCGGGTGCGTGGTCCACGGCGAAGCCGGCGCGTTCCAGGTAGCCGGTGACGACCTCGGCGACGGTCGGATCGTCTTCGACGACCAGCACGTGCCGGGCGGGGATTTCCTTGCTCATGCGGCCCAGCTTCGCATCCGGGCCACCGGGTCGGTCAACGTCCCCCGGGCTGCGCGGGAGGTAGATCGAAGAGACAATTGCAGCGGGGCCCGGCGCGCCCGGAATCCTCCGTGCCGTGGCTGCCTCGGACGGAGAAGTAGGGCGGAGTGATGCGCGACCCCCTGTTCCTGGCCCCTTCCGGAGCCTTCACCGAACCCGGCGACGAAAGCTACGCGCTGCTGGACGTGCACGGTGTGGTCATCGGCCTCAGTCCCGGGGCGGAGATCCTGCTCGGCCGGGCGGCGGAGGAGGTCGAGGGGCAGCGGGCGGCCGATCTGCTGTACACGCGGTCGGACGCCGGCGGGCTGGTGGGGCGGTGCAGTGCGGATGCGGTGGTCGAGCTGGGGCACGCCGTCCTGCGGCACCGCAGCGGCGAGCCCGTCGAGGTCACCCTGCAGGTGCGGCCCCTGCTCAGCACGGGCGGCGACCGGCTGTGGCTGGTCCAGGCCATGGACGCGGCCGGCACCCGGCGCCGGGAGCTGGGCTACGCCCTACTCAGGGGGCTGTTCACGGAATCCCCGATGGTGATCGACGTCTTCGACACCCAGCTGCGGTTCCTGGCCCAGAACGAGGCGCAGCGCCGTACCGGCACGTTCGGGGACGTCCCTTTCGCGGGCCGCACCATGGCGGAGGTGGCCCCGCCCGGTCTGCTGGACCTGGCGGCGTTCGAGGCGCGCCAGCGGCAGGTCCTGGAGACCGGCGAGGCCCTGATCGCGACCGAGGTGCGCGGGCGTACCCCGGGTGATCAGGGGCGTGAGCGCGTCTGGTCGGAGTCGATCCTGCCGCTGCGCAGCCCGTCCGGGGAGCTGATCGCGCTGGCGCACGCGGTGGTCGATGCCACCGACCGGGTCCGGGCGCAGGACCGGCTGGCGCTGGTCAACGACGCGAGTACCCGCATCGGGACCACGCTGCACGTGCTGCGGACCGCGCAGGAGCTGGTGGATGTGGCGGTTCCGCAGTTCACCGACCATGCGTACGTCAACCTGCTCGACCCGGTGTTCGGCGGCGAGGAGCCCACCGCCGGCCCGGCGGCCGAATCCGTTGCGCTGCGCCGGGCGGCGAGTTCGGTCGCGGTGGCGGCCCGGAGCGAGGCGATGGTCCCCATGGGCGAGGTCGATGTGCTCGCCTCGGCCCCGGGATCGCCCTCCCGGATCGCGCTGGCGGGCGGTGAGCCGCGGCTGATGACGGGGGCGGAGCTGGTCACCGAGTTCGCGGCGGCGGACCCGGGCCGGGCCGCTCTGGTGGCGGAGTTCGGGGTGCACTCCTGGCTGCTGGTTCCCATGTTCGCGCGGGGGGCGGCGCTCGGCACGGCCGTGTTCGTCCGCACCGGCAGCTCGCACCCCTTCGAACCCGACGATGTCATGCTGGCCGAGGAGTTCGTGGCGCGGGCCGCCGTCTGCATCGACAACGCGAGCCGGTACACCCGCGAGCGCACCACCGCCCTGGCCCTCCAACGCAGCCTGCTGCCCCAGCAGTTGCCGACGCTCGGCGCAGTGGAGGCCGCGGCGCGCTATGCGCCCGCCAGCGGTCACGCCGTGCTGGGGGGCGCCTGGTACGACGTGATCCCGCTGTCGGGGGCCCGGGTGGCGCTGGTGGTGGGGGACGTGGTCGGGCACGGCCTGCACTCGGCGGTGACCATGGGCCGGCTGCGGACCGCCGTACGGACCCTCGCGGATCTCGACCTCGCACCCGAGGAATTGCTCAGCCGGCTGGACGACCAGGTCAACCGGTTCCACGACGAACACGGCCAGGGGCTCACGGGTGCGGGGGCGGCCGGTACGACCTGCCTGTACGCGGTCTTCGATCCGGTCACCCGGCACTGCGGGCTGGCCCGGGCCGGCCATCCGCCGCCCGCCCGGGTGTCGCCGGACGGGACGGTGGAACTGCTCGAACTGCCCGACGGGCCGGCCCTCGGACGGGCCGCACTGCCCTTCGAGAGCGGCGCGGCGACGCTGGCCGACGGGGATCTGCTCGTGCTGTACACCGAGGGTCTGGTGCAGGCGCAGGACCAGAGCAGCGAGACCGGGCGCGACCGGCTGTGTGCGGCACTGTCCGGGCTCCGGATCGGCCCGGCCGGCCTGGAGGCCGGCTGCGACCATCTGATGACCGGGCTGCTGCCGGCCCGTCAGCACGATGATGCGGCCCTGCTGATGGTGCGCGTCCACGGGTTGGATCCGGACCATCACGCCACCTGGGACCTGGAGTGCGTACCGGAGGAGGTGGCCCGGGCCCGGTCCCTCGCCACCCGCCAGCTGGCCGTCTGGGGCCTGGAGGCGCTGGAGTTCAACACGGAGCTGGTGGTGAGCGAGCTCGTCACCAACGCCGTCCGGTACGGCAGTCCACCGGTCCGGCTGCGGATGATCCGCGATCAGGAGCTGATCTGCGAGGTCTCGGACGGCAGCAGCACCTCCCCGCACGTCCGGCGCGCGCTGGAGACGGACGAGGGCGGGCGGGGCCTGTTCATGGTCGCCCAGCTCACCCAGCTGTGGGGCACCCGCTACCACGACCGGGGCAAGACGATCTGGGCCGAGCAGTCCTTCCCTGGTACGGGAGCGGGGCCGGAGGGGCAACCGGCCCCGCCGGTTCTGCCGAGCTTCGAGGAGCTGTGGAACGCCACCGACTGAGCCGGCGTCAGGCTGCGGGGCCGGGGCCCACCACGAGGGTGTCCGGCGGACCGGCCGCCGGGGGCTCGGGCAGGCGCAGGGCGGTGTGGCCGGGAGTGATCGAGCCGAGGATGCGCGGCCCGGCGGCACCGGTGCAGCCGGGTGCGCTGCCCGGGAGGCCGTGCAGGGTGAGGAAGCCCAGCACCGCGAAGGCGTAGGCCTCCTTGGCGGCGGCGGGCAGGCCCAGCGCGTCCGAGGTGTGCAGGGCGGTGGCGGGTCCGAGTTCCGTACGGAGCATGTCCATCAGGACGGGGTTGCGGGTGCCGCCGCCGGAGGCGATGACCTCGGTGGCGCGCAGCGGGCGCAGCGCGTCCGCGACCGTGCGGGCCGTGAGGAGGGTCAGGGTGGCGAGCAGGTCCGGTGCCGGGAGGGGGTCGAAGGGGGCGAGGGCGGTGTGCAGGTGGCGGTGGTGGAAGAGTTCCTTGCCGGTGGTCTTGGGTGCGGGCAGCGCGTAGTACGGCTCGGCGAGGAGGCGGGCCAGCAGGGGTTCGTGGACGGTGCCGGCGGCGGCGAGTGCGCCGTCGGCGTCGTGGTCGAGCCGCCCGTCGGTGAGCTCCCGTACGGCGGCGTCGAGCAGGGCGTTGCCCGGTCCGGTGTCGAAGGCCACCGGGTCGCCGGCCGGGGGCAGCACGGTGAGGTTGGCGATGCCGCCGATGTTGAGTGCGGCCGGGGTGCCGGGCCGGCCGCGCAGCCACATCCGGTCGATCAGGCTCACCAGGGGTGCGCCCTGGCCGCCGGCGGTGATGTCCCGGGGCCGGAAGCCGGCGACCACGGGCCGGCCGGTGGCCTCGGCGATCCAGGCGGGTTCGCCGATCTGGAGGGTGCCGTGGACCCGGCCGCGGTCGGCCCAGTGGTAGACGGTCTGGCCGTGCGAGGCGAACAGCCCGGCCCGGCCGCCGCAGAGTTCGCGGTCGGCGCGCAGCGCGACCCGGGCGAAGGCCTGGCCGATACGGGTGTCCAGGCGGCACACCTCCGCGAGGGTGGTCGCGGCCGGGGGGAGGGCCGCGACCAGGGCCGCGGTCAGCTCGGCGTCGTACGGTTCGCCGACCATGCCGAGCGGGGTGAGGTGCAGGGTGCGCCCCTCCACGGTCAGGTCGGCTGCGGCGGCGTCGATGGCGTCGCAGGAGGTTCCGGACATCAGGCCGACGACTCTCATTGCAGGGGCCTCCGGTGGTCGTCGGGGTGCAGGGTGAGCAGGGCGGGAATGCTCAGGGCGCAGGCGCAGGCGGCGTAGAGGGCGGGCACGTCGGGGTTGCCGGTGCGGCGGACGAGTTCGGTGACGAGGAGGCCTGCGCAGCCGGCGAACACGGCGTTGGAGAGGGCGTACGCGGTGGCCAGGCCGGAGCAGCGGACGGCGGTCGGGAACATCTCGGCGAGCATGGCCGGGCCGGGGCCGGCGAGCAGGCCGACGACCGCGCCGGCCAGCAGCAGGGCGGCGGCCTTGGCGGGGGTGCCGGCGGCCGGGTCCCGGAGCAGGTGCAGGAGCGGCAGGGCGAGCAGGACGACGAGGCCGGCACCGCAGAGCATGACCGCCCGGCGGCCGATCCGGTCGCTGAGCGCACCGGCGGGCAGGATCGTGGCGGCGAAGCCCAGGTTGGCGAGCACGGTGGCGATCAGGGCCTGCCGGAAGGAGGCGTGCAGGGTGACCTGAAGGTAGGAGGGCAGCACCACGAGAAAGGTGTACCCGGCGGCGGACCACCCCATGATCCTCCCGATCCCGAGGAGGAGGGTACGAACGGTGGTCCCCGGTACCGGGGCGGCGGTGGGCTTCGGCTGGTGGAACGCCGGGGTTTCCGGGAGGGTGAGGCGGAGGTGGAGGGCGGTCAGGCCGAGGGGGAGGGTCAGGAGGAACGGGATCCGCCATCCCCAGTCGTACAGGGCGGCCTCGGTGAGGACGGTGGCCGAAGCGGCGGCCACGGCGGCGCCCGCGAGCAGGCCGAGGGCGACGGTGAAGGACTGCCAGGCGCCGTACCGGCCCCGCCGGCCCGGGGGTGCGCATTCGGTCATCAGGCTGACGGCGCCGCCGAACTCCCCGCCCGCGGAGAGCCCCTGGAGGGCGCGCAGCGCGGTCAGCATCCATGGCGCCGCCGCCCCGGCCGTGGCGTAGGTGGGCAGCAGCCCGATCAGGGTGGTGGAGAGGGTCATGAGGCCGACGACGAGCAGGAGCACCGGCCGCCGCCCGACCCGGTCGCCCAGCCGGCCGAAGAGCACGGCGCCGACCGGCCGGAAGAAGAAGGCCACCGCGAACGCGGCGTACGTCCCGGCCAGCGCCTCGGCCCGACCGCCGCCGCCGCCGTCGGCCGGGGTGAAGAACAGGTCGGCGATGACGGTGGCGAAGTAGCCGTAGACCCCGAACTCGTACCACTCGACGAAGTTGCCGACCGATCCGGCGACCAGCGCCCGCCGGGGCGGCACGGAAGCCGGCGGCGCGGGGCGGAGCGCGGGCTGGGTCACGAGGCTTCGACGGCCGCCTTGATCCGGGCGCCGAACGCGGGGGCGTCCCTGCGGGCGGCGGCGAGTGCCAGGCCGACGAGGAGTTTGCCGATGCCGTGGCCTTCGAGCAGGTTGTGGATCCGGACCCGGGTCCGGTCGCCGGGGAGCGGCTCCAGGTCGTAGCCGCCCTCGGTGGCCGTCACCAGGTTCTTGGACACCTCGGCCCAGCGGATCAGCCGGGGCGGCTCGAGGGCGGTGATGCGGAACTCCCGGCGGGTCGTCATGCCGGCGTCCTTCACGGTGCTCCGGAAGACGGTGCCGACCGCCGTCGGGCCGGCCGGGGTCTTCTCGATCCGCTGCACCCGCGGGCTGAACTCGGGGTCGTTGCGGCCGTCGGCCAGGTACTCGAACACCTCCTCGACCGGCCGGTCGATCTCGACGGTCGCCTCGAACTGCCCTGCCATGCCCGCTCCTCGCTGCCGGGGCAGTGCCCTGCCCGGGTGCAGGATGCCAGACCCCGGCGTCCGGGCCCGGGAGGGTCTGCTAGTCTCGCGCGCCGCCCGGCCTGGGCGGTACGGAGCTCGGGAACACGGGGATGGTACGGATGGACGGGGTGGGGGCCCTGGATTCGCTCGGGGCGGTCGCGGAGGAGGCCGCGGAGCTGCTCGGTAGCGGCGGTCACAGTGTGGTGGCGTACGAGGGGATGCTCGAGGCACTGGTCCGGTGGTGCGGCCGGGACCGGGCGGGGCTCGGCGCGGCGCTGCGGCCGGTCATGGAGCCGTACGGCCACTTCCGGCCCCGGTCGCAGGCGGGGCGGCGGCTGCTCACCGTGATGCGCAGTGCCACGGAACTCGTCGTGCCGGAGCCGCCCGCGGGGGACGGCCGCGGGCGGTGGCTGGAGACCTGCCAGCACGAGGCGGTGAGGCTGGTCCTGAACAGCCGGGTCGAAGAGCTGTGCGAGCGGCTGCGGCACGGGGGCGCGCCGCCGATGCTGCTGGCCACGGCAAGCCGGGAGAGCGGGGCGCTGGACCCGTACGACCTGGTCATGCGCCTGACCGAGTACGAGCAGGCCGGGGTCCGGCCGGGGCCCGCCGATCTGGGGCAGGCGCTGCTGCGCTGCGGCGGCGGTCCGGCCGATCCCGATGTGGTGCGTGCGGCGGAGCAGTTGACCCTGCCGGAGGGGGCCCGGGTGGCCGCGTGGCTGCGGGCGGGCGGGCTGCCACAGCCGGGGTGGTCCCGGGAGCAGGAGCCCGGGGCACCGGAACGGCCGAGCCGGCGGCGCGGGGCCCGGGTGGGGCGGCGGGTGCTGGTGGGTACCGGAGCGCTGGAGGGTCGCGGTGAGTTCCCCCGGACGTTCTGGCCGTTGTTCCGCCCGTTCGAACCGCTGATCGGCTGCAACCACCTGCTGCTCGACCACCGGGAGCGGCATGCGGCGGCTGCGCTGCCCTGGCATCCGGAGATCGTGGCGGCGCGGCTGCTGACCGAGGTCGCGGCAGCCGCCGACCAGGGCGGCGAGGGCGGGCCGGAGTTCCTGCCCGCCCTCGCCGGCAGCGCGGGCCCGCCCGGGCCGGCCGTCCACCTGGCGCTGGCCTACGGCCTGGCCTCGGCCCACGCCGGTGACCGGGAGGCGGCGGTACGGGCGGTGCTGCACCTGGCGGCCCGCGGCCGGCTGGACGGGGAACTGCTGGGCCGGGAGATGGCCCAACTGGCGCTGCTCGGCACCGTCAAGGTGCCGGTGGTGACCGCTTCGCTGGCCGCGGCGGCCGGCCCGCCCGGAGCCCCGGACGGCTCGGGCGGCCCCGGCGCCCCGGGCGGCCTCGGCGCAGGCGGGGCCGCGGCCGTGTGGCCGGTACTGGCCGCGGCCCTGCCGCCGCTGCTGGCGGCGCTGCGGACGGGCACCCTCGGCCGGGTCCCGCCGGCCCTGCTGGACCTGGCCGCGGACTGCGCCCGGCACAGCGCGGCCCGCGGCCCGATCGCCGAGGTCACCGCCCTTGCGCAGCGCCCCGGTTCGGCGCAGTCGGTACGCGCGGCCCGCCGCCTGCGGGACCAGCTGGCCGGAGGCTGACGGCGGCGGGCCGAGCACAGTGCGGTCTGGGTCAGGTGCCCAGAGCCGAGCCGATCCACTGCTGGTTGGTGTGGGTGGGGGTGCAGTCCCAGATGCCGACGCGGGCGCCGTTGCCGGTGGCCCAGCCCAGCGCGTCCAGGCACTTGCCGGAGTGGACGCTGCGCAGCAGGCCGCCGGGGAGCTGCTCCCACTTCTGGTTCAGGCCCTGGTGGCAGGAGTTCAGGCCGATGTGCGAGCCGTTCTCGGTCTTGCCGTACTGCACGTCCATGCACCGGCCGAGGGCGCGGACCGTGCCGTCGCTCTCGAGCTTCCAGGCCTGCGCGTCGCTGCCGTTGCAGCTGTAGATCTGGATGGGCGTGCCGTCGGTCCGCCCAGCGCCCTTGACGTCGAGACACTTGCCGGAGTGGACGCCGACGATCTGTCCGGAGCCGGCGGGCGGCGCCGGCACGCAGTAGATCTCCACGGCCACCTGGTAGTAGCCGTTTCCGCCGATGGGCATCGCGTGCGGGCCGGCGGAGCGCGCGCACCGGGAGGTCTGGTAGCCCTCCGCGATGGCCTGGCTGTAGGCGCTGTCCCAGGAGCCCTGGGTGGCGATGTTGAGGGGGCCGTAGCCGTGGCCGACGAAGTACTTGGCGGCGGTGGGCTCGGCGGTGGCCGCGGCCGGGGCCGTGACCGCCGTGACCGCCGCGGGCGCGGCTGCGGGGGCGGCCGTGGCCTGGCCGGCGAAGAGGGTGGCGGCGGCGAGGAGGGTGGCGGCTGCCGTCGGCAGCCATCGGGCCAGCTTCACGAGGGGTCCTCTCAGGGAGTCACAGGAACGGGAAGGGTGGAACCGCCGGGCCCGCGGTGTGTCCGACCCTAGCCACGGAACCCGCCCGCGAAGTCTCACCGGAGTATCAACTCAAGCCGTCGAACGGCCTGTTCCGGCCGTGACGAGAAGTGATCGCGCTGGGTATCGTCCCGGGTCCGTGGAGAGCACCGACGATCTCGCCCGTCTGCGGGCTGCCCTGGCCGCGCCCGGCCTGGTGAACCTGACCGGCGCGCTGGGGCTGGGAAAGAGCCGGCTGGCCCGGCGCCTGCCCGTGTCCGACGCCGTCGACCCGGGCGCGGCCGGGAGTCCTGCGGCGCTGGTGGCGCAGGCCGCCCGGCCGGCCGGCCTGCTGCTGGTCGACGGGGTGGACGGCCCGGCGCAACGGGCGGCATTGGCCGCAGCCCTGCGGGACGCTCCGGTGCGCCGCCCGGTGCTGCTGGTCAGTCGGCTGCCGCTGCGGGCGGCTGCCGGGTGGAGCGAGCTCGGCCCGGCCACCGTCACGATCGGGCCCCGGCCCGCGGACGCGGTCGAGGCACAGGCCCGGGCTGCGGGTGTCACCGATCCGCCGGCACTGGCCCTGGTGCTGCGGCTGGCCGGCGGGGTGCCCCTGCTGGCGGAGCTGGCCTGTCTGGCCCTGCACGCCGGGATCGATCCGGAGGTGCCGGGCGCGGTCGCCGACCGGATGGCGGACGAGGTGCTGGACCGGCTGGGGCGGGAGCGGCCGGGACGGCACTGGCGGCACGCGCTGCGCCTGCTGGCGACCGTACGGGCGGGTGACGAGCAGCTGCTGCCGGGCGGCCCCGGGCTGTTCTCCGCGCTGGCCGGGCTGAGCCTGGTCCGGCACCACCGGCTGGGGCTGGTGGTCCGGGAGCCGTACCGCAGCCTGTTCGAGCTGGCCTACCAGTGGCGGCGTCCGCAGGCGCATGCGCAGGTACGCGTCCGGGCCGCCGACTACCGCCGGGAGCTGCTGGCCGGGTCCACGGCGGGGCCCGAGGAGCGGGCCGGGCTGGTGGAGGAGGGGCTGTTCCTGACCGGTGAGCCGCTGCTGCGCGGCACCCTGTTCCCGCCCGCGGAACCGGAGGCGCGGATCGGCCCGGCGCGGCCGGCGGAGGCCGAGGACATCGGCCGGCTGATGCACGAATGGGCGGTGCGCGGCGGATTCGACGTACGGCGCTCCGCGCGGATCACCGAGCGCTGGCTGGCGGACGATCCGGGCTCGTTCCGGCTGGCGCGGGACCGCGAGGGCAGGCCGGTGGGGCTGGCCGCGCTGGTGCCCGTCGCTGCGGGCACGGAGGGCGGGATCGAGCCGCTGCTGCAGCAGCACGCGGCCGGCCTGGTGGCCGGGGGCCGGCCGGGCGGGCTGTTCCTCGGCGCGGCGTACGGCACGGATCCGGTGGTGCACGCGCAGATCCTGCGGCACATCCTGGGGCAGGCGGTGGAGGCCGGGCACCTGGTGGTCTCCACGGCCAGCCCGGAGTACCAGGCGCTGCTGCGGACCCTGAGCTTCCGGCCGCACGGCGGGATCCGCGACGACGTCTACCGGTGCGGGCGCCGGCCGGAGGTCTACAGCCATGGCTTCGACGCGGCCGAACTGCCGGTGTGGATGCGGGCGCTGGCTCCGGGGGCGTCCGGCGGGCCGTTCGGGGAGCTGGACCCGGCCGCCCTGGTGGCGTGGGCGCTGACCAGGCTCGGCGATACCGCGGCGCTGGCGGAGAGCCCGCTGCTGGCGGCCTGCCCCGGGTTCGGCTCACCGGAGGGGCTGCGCGGGTGGCTGCGGGGCATCGTCCTGGAGCTGGTGGACGCGGAGGACCGGGCGGATGCCGAGGCGGGCTCCATCCTCCAGGCCTACTACCTGGGGCGGGCCCGGACCCACCACCAGGTGGCCCGGCGGCTGCACCTGAGCCGGGCCACCTACTTCCGCCGGCTGCGGCGGGGGCTGTCGCTGGTGGCGGGGCGACTGCCGGGAGCCGTCGCCCCGCCTGCACCGCCCGGGCGGTGACCGCCTCCGCCGGGCCGGGCTCGGGCCGGCGGAGGCAGCCGGGTCAGCCGGTGGGGAAGGCGTCGGGGGTACGGATGCGGTCGCGGATCCAGACGCCGGCCGGCTTCAGCGGGGCGGTGCCGGTCCACGGGCCGTTGGCGTTGCAGGTGCCGCCCTTGAAGACCGCTCCGGAGCGGTGGTCGTCGGAGAAGTTCCAGTTGACCCAGCTGATCTTCTTGGCGGCCATCAGGTCGAGGTACTTCTGCGTCATGGTGAAGTCGTTGGCCCCTTCGCCGGCGTAGTTCTGGGTGCCGAACTCGGTGACGAACACGGGGATCCGGTCGGCGGCCCGGGTGAGCGCGGCCAGGTACTCCTCGCGGTGCGAGGCGGCGTAGAAGTGGAAGGTGTAGAGGACGTTGGCGGCGTTCACCTGGTTGTTGACGACCTCGCTCTCATTGGCTCCTTCGGAGACTCCGAACGAGGACCAGGCGCGGGTGCCGACCAGGACGGGGGCGTTGGAGTCGATGCCGCGGATCACCGGGATGATCTTCTCGGCGTAGCTCTTGACGGTGGACCAGCCCACGCCGCTGGGCTCGTTGGCCACCTCGTAGAAGATGTTGTTCTTGTCCTTGTGGCGGTTGGCGATCGCGGTGAAGAAGGTCTTGGCGCGCGCCAGGTTGTAGTTCGGGTCCCCCGGGTCGAGCATGTGCCAGTCGACGATGACGTACATGCCGCGGGCGGTGGCCGCTTCGATGAGGGAGTGGGCGAGGTTGGTGAACTTCTGCGGGTCGGTCTCGTAGCCGTCCTCCTGCACGTAGGTGGAGACGCGCAGCACGTCGGCGTTCCAGTCCTTGGCGAGGGCGTCCAGCGAACCGCCGGTCAGGCACTGGGCGTACCACTGGGTGCCGTGGGTACTCATGCCGCGCAGCTGGACCGGTTTGCCGTACCGGTTGCAGAGTTTGGTGCCGCAGACGGTCAGCTGGCCGTTGACGGCGACGGGGGTGGTGCCCGGCTGGGGCGGGGTGGTGGCGGAGTCGACGGTGAGGTGGTCGACATTGGGGCCGCCGGCCGCGGTGGTGGCGGTGGCCCGGATGGTGTTGGGGCCGGCCTTGAGGGATGCGGTGACGCCGGTGGTGGCCCAGGAGGTCCAGGAGCCGGTGCTGTTGAACGCCTTGCCGGCGGCGACGGTGCTGCCGTTGACGGTGATCGTCATCGGCCGGTTGGCGGTGCTGCCGTTGGCGTGGCGCAGGGTGAGCGTGGCATTGCCCGCGGCGGCTGCATTGACCGTCCACTCGACGTAACTGCCGGTGGTGTTGTCGTAGTTGACGAAGCCGCTGCCGGTGTAGCCGGAGTGGTTGGACTCCACCAGGCCCTGGGAGACGGTGGCGGCTTCGGCCTCGTGGACGGTGGCCGCGGCGGGGGCGGCGGCCGGGGCCGCGGCGGCGGCGGGGGAAGTCTCGGCGAGGCCGACGAGCAGGGTGCCGAGGAGAGTTCCGGCGACGGCGAGGGCCGGCAGCCGGAGGCGTGGGGGTATCACGATGTCTCCATCCCGTGAGTGAGTGACACGTGATCGTAAGGAAACTTTCCTAACGACAGGAATGGAATAGCAGCGTCCGACGGTCCGCCACAAGACCGTCGACGTCACCCTGTTGATGCCGAACCGGGTGAACCCGTCGCGGCGGGGAACCGGGCGGGGCCGCCAGGCGACATGATCCGTGGGGCCCGGGCGTGCAGCCGCCCGGGCCCGCGGTCGAGGACCGCGCACGCTCCGGCTGCCCGCCACCGAACGAGTCGAGGAAGAAACGTGCCCCTGTCGCCGCAACGACACCTGGCCGTCAGTGCCACCCTGCTCACCGCCCTGGTGGCCGGTCTCGCACCGGCCGCCACCGCCCACGCCGCGCCCGCGGCACCCGCCACCGCTCCCGCCGCGGCTCCTTCGCCCGCGCCCGATCTCGAGGGCGTGGACCGGGCGTTGCGCGACGCGATGGCCCAGGGAGCACCGGGCGCGATGGCCCGGCTCACCGGCCCCGGCTGGGTCCAGTCGCGTACGGAGGGCGTCCGGGACCGCACCTCGGGCGCCGCCATGGACACCAAGGCCCGGTTCCGGATCGGCAGCGTCACCAAGACGTTCTCCTCCGTGGTGCTGCTCCAGCTGGTGGACGAGGGCAAGCTGGAGCTCGACGCCCCGGTGAACCGGTACCTGCCCGGACTGCTGCCCGACGACCGGATCACGGTGCGCCATCTGCTGAGCCACCGCAGTGGGCTGGCGGACTACACCGAGGCGATGTTCGAGCACACCGTGCCCGGGTTCGAAGCGGTACGGAACCGGGTGTTCAGCCACCAGGAGCTGGTGGACCTCTCGTTGAAGGAGCCGCGGACGACCGAGCCCGGGGCCGCGTACAAGTACTCGAACACCAACTTCGTGGTGGTCGGGATGCTCATCGAGAAGCTGACCGGCCGTCCGGTGGCCAAGGAGTACGACCGCCGCATCATCAAGCGGCTCGGGCTGCGGAACACCTCGTACGTCCACCCCGATACGCGCATCAAGGGGCTGCACGTGCGCGGTTACCTGCACCCCGACGAGGCCGGCGCGCCGCTGGTGGACTCCACCGAGCAGACCGTGTCCTGGGCGCAGTCCGCCGGGGCGATGATCTCGAACCCGGCCGATCTGAACACCTTTATGTCCGCGCTGCTCCGGGGCCGGCTGCTGTCGCCGCGGATGCTGGAGGCCATGACCACGGTGACCCCCACGGACGCCACCAACACCCGTTTCTACGGGCTGGGTCTGCGCCGCTACTACCTGTCCTGCGGCACCTCGGTCTACGGTCACACCGGGACCGTGCAGGGCTTCTACACCTACGCCTTCACCACCCGGGACGGCCGGCGCAGCCTGGCCGCGCTGGCGAACACCTCGAACCGGGGCGTGGCCAACACGGCGCTCGGCGGGACGCTGGAGGCGGCGTTCTGCGGCAAGAAGCCGGCCGCGGCGGGCGGCAAGGCCACGGCCGCGGCCCGCGGCTTCGCGGTGGCCCCGGCGGAGGCGGACCTGCCGGAGCGCGGCTGACACCCCCTGAGCATGCCGCGGTCGCCCCCGTGACGGGGGCGACCGCGGCGCGCCGTACCGGCTACGCCGCTGGCGGCGTGCTCGGGGACGCGGGCTTCGGCGCGGGCTTCGGCGTGCCCGCCGGAGCCGGAGCCGGTGCGTCGGCCGGCGTGCAGGTGACCTCGTCGCGCGGGGTGTAGTGGGTGGTGAAGTTCTCGCGCTTCACCTCGCGGCCGTCCTGCCGGAAGATCCGGCCGACGGTGACGTCGAAGCCCTCCAGCGGCGTCTGAACCTCGCACTTGGGCAGGACTCCGGTGCGCTTGCCGGGCTCCTTGATCTGGGTGCGCGGCCCCAGGGTCGCCTCGATGTCGTACTTCTTCGTGCCGAGCAGACGGATCGTCACCGAGTTGTCGTCGGCCTCGGCCTGAACGTACAGGGCGTGGCCGGAATCGTTCAGCCAGCGCAGGTCGAGGGTGCCCCAGGCGACGGTGGCCTCCCGGCCTTCGGGGTAGCGCTCGATGTAGAAGGAGTGGGCGCCGTACTCGACGGGCTTCACACCTGCGAAGAACATCGCGTTGAACATGGTGGTGGCCACGGCCGAGACGCCGCCGCCGGCGGACTTGGTGTACTGGCCGTCGTTGATCATGATGCCGTCGACGAAGCCGTTCTCCTTGGTGCGTTCGCCCACCGTGCGGTTGAAGCTCCATTCCTCCCCGGGGAGAACGACCGAGCCGTTCATGAGTTCCGCGGCACGGCCGATGTTGGTGATGCGGTAGGGGGCCGCGGGGAAGTTGACGGTGAAGGAGGAGACCTTCTCCCGGATGCCGAGCTCCGCTGCGGATTCCTTGGTGATCCGGGGCTGGACGGCCTCGGTGGCGACCGCTCCGGTGCGGCCCGCCCCGGTGCCGGTCAGCAGGGGCCGGACGGCGTCGCCGAGGGCCTTCGCGCTGACCTTGGCGCCCGTGCGGGACTCGGAGACGACCTGCACCCGGCCGGCGGCGTCGACCCCGAGCCGTGCGTCCCGCGGGCTCGGGAGGGCCTGCTCCAGCGGGCGGGCGACGGCGGGGTCGGCGCGCAGGCCCTTGGCGTCCAGGACCGGAACGAGGCGGTTGCCCTCGGCCTTCATCTCCAGATGGCCGTCGAGTACGGCGGGCCCGATCGGGATGCGCTGGCCGGCCACGGTGACGGTGACCGGGCCGGACATCGCCGGCTCGGCGAACTCCTTCATGGCGCGCGCGGTCTCCGCTGCGCCGATCTTCGGCGGGGTCTGCTGCACCGGCAGCACCACGGGCGCGGCATCGGCCCGGAAGTAGGCCTCGCGGAGGGCGGTCAGGGCCTGGTCCTGGTTCGGGGCCAGACGGATGCCGGTGACCGGCTGCACGGCCTTGGCGCGGCCCTTCTCGAAGGATATGGACCCGTCGCGGACCTTCTGCTCGGTGGCGGCGGCAATGCCGTCCAGGGCGGCCCGGGCCTTGTTCTCGTCCATCCGGATCACCGGCTCGACCGCGCGCTCGGAGGAGCTGAACATACGGCCGAGGACGGCGCCCGGGCCGGATCCCACGCTGCCGGCGCTCTTGACGGTGGCGGCAGTGTCCAGGGTGAGGCCGAGGGCGGCGGCGTCGGCCTTCTCGGTGCGGTCGCCGATCTTCATGACCACGGGGGCCGCGAAGGCGGGTCCGAGCCGGCGGTCGAGTTCCGCCTGCGCCTCGGCCCGGCTCATGCCGCCGATGTCCACTCCGCGGACCTTGGTGCCCTCGGCGACCTGTCCGCCGGTCAGCAGCAGGCCGGTGAGGTAGACGCCGCCCAGACTCAGGGCCAGGGTGCCGCCGGCGACGGGCAGGACAGCCCGGCGCCTGTGGATGCGTATGCGTGCCATGTGTCGTGTCTCTCCCTGGGGCGCCGACCGGTCGGATGGCGCGGGCCGACCGAGCGGCCAGGTATGCACCAGTTCACCCAGAATGATTCACCAAAATGGGCGAAATGGGCGAGAAATGTAATGGCCGTCACGACAGATGACAGGTGAGACATCAGGGGGCCTTGGGTGTCCCATAAGTCCAACTTATGGGGTCATAACATCGAGCCGGGTACCGAGTTAGGCTCGCCTAAGTTTAAGGTGATCGTTCGCCCACGCCGTCGCTCGAAGGGAACCCTGTCATGCCCCGCCCCCTCCGGGTAGCCATCGTCGGAGCCGGCCCCGCCGGCATCTACGCCGCCGATGCGCTCCTGAAGTCCGAGGCTGCCGCCGACCCCGGCGTGTCCATAGACCTCTTCGAGAGGATGCCCGCGCCCTTCGGGCTGATCCGGTACGGCGTCGCCCCCGACCACCCGCGGATCAAGGGCATCATCACCGCCCTGCACCAGGTCCTCGACAAGCCCCAGGTGCGGCTCTTCGGCAACGTCGACTACCCGAACGACATCAGCCTCGACGAGCTCCACGAGTTCTACGACGCGGTGATCTTCTCGACCGGTGCCAGCGCCGACCGCGACCTGAAGATCCCCGGCGCCGAGCTCGACGGCTCGTACGGCGCGGCCGATTTCGTCTCCTGGTACGACGGCCACCCGGACGTGCCGCGGACCTGGCCCCTGGAGGCGGAGAAGGTCGCCGTCCTCGGCGTCGGCAACGTCGCCCTCGATGTGGCCCGCATCCTCGCGAAGACCGCGGACGAGCTGCTGCCGACCGAGATCCCGCCGAACGTGTACGAGGGTCTGCAGGCCAACCGGGCCAAGGAGATCCACGTTTTCGGCCGCCGCGGCCCGGCCCAGGCCAAGTTCAGCCCGATGGAGCTGCGGGAGCTGGACCACTCCCCCACCATCGAGGTCATCGTCAACCCCGAGGACATCGACTACGACGCCGGGTCGATCGACACCCGCCGCTCCAACAAGCAGGCCGACATGGTGGCCAAGACCCTGGAGAACTGGGCGATCCGCGACATCGGCGACCGGCCGCACAAGCTCTTCCTGCACTTCTTCGAGTCCCCGTCCGAGATCCTCGGTGAGGACGGCCGGGTGACCGGACTGCGCACCGAGCGCACCCAGCTGGACGGCACCGGGAACGTCACGGGCACGGGCGAGTTCCAGGACTGGGACGTCCAGGCGGTCTACCGGGCGGTGGGCTACCTGTCCGAGGAGCTGCCCAAGCTGCCCTGGGACGTCGATTCCGGCACGGTCCCGGACGAGGGCGGCCGGGTGGTCGAAGCCGGCGGGCACCTGGCGTCCACGTACGTCACGGGCTGGATCCGGCGCGGCCCGATCGGCCTGATCGGCCACACCAAGGGCGATGCGAACGAGACGGTGGCGAACCTGCTCGACGACCACGCGCACGGCCGCCTGCGCGTCCCGGCCGCCCCGGCGCCGGAGGCCGTCGACGCCTTCCTCGCCGAGCGCGGCGTCCGCCACACCACCTGGGAGGGCTGGTACCGGCTGGACGAGGCCGAGAAGGCCCTGGGCGAGCCGCAGGGCCGCGAGCGCGTGAAGATCGTCGAGCGCGAGGAGATGCTCAGGGCGAGCGGCGCGTAACCGCGCGCCCGCGCCATCGGCATCGCCCCACCTCGGAAGGGCCCGCCCCCACCCGCCTGCGCGGACGGGGGCGGGCCCTTTTGCGCACCCCCGGGCCGGCGCGGACAATCCGGAGCATGAGCTCCCAGGCGATCGCCTACCAGGGCGACACCCCGGTGGCGGCCCGGCAGGAACAGCTCGATGCCTGGATTGTCCAGTCCACGGGACAGGGCGGGTACGCCACCGAGGGCCCCTGCCCGGCCTGCGGCCACCGCACCGCGGAGGCGGTGTCGCCGCAGGCTCCGGTCGAAGCGGAATCCACGGCCGACGCGCTCCCGCCGGAGCGGCGCACCACCCGCCTGTTCCGCTGCGCCTGCCCGGTGGACCATCCGGGCCGGCCGCCGGCCGCCACGACCGGCTGCGGGCGCTGGTGGCTGGCGGCGGTCGAGCCCCGGGGCGACGGCTGGCACCTGTCCGCGCAGGTCGATCCGCTGGTCGGCCGGGCCGCCGCGGAACTGTCCGCAGCCGCCGCGGTCGAACTGTCCTCCGCCCGCGCCGTGGCCGAGAAGTGGCTGCCGGGGCTCGCCGCCCTGTACGGGCTCTTCGCCATCGCCGGCACGGTGGCCGGCAAGGACACGGTGGCGGGCCTGACCGCCGGGGCCCGGGTGGCCGTCTTCGTGGTCTTCGCGGTCGGCACCCTGCTGGCCGCACTCTCCATCGGGGCCGGGTACCGGGCCGCATTCGGCTGGCTGCGCGTCGGCAAGGGCGAGGACGTCGGGACGGACGAGAAGCTGCTCGCCTGGTACCAGGCGAAGCGGAACCGGGCGGTCGGCTCCATTGGCTCGCGGCTGCGGACCGCCCTCGTCGCCGCCCTCGGCTCGCTGGTCTGTCTGATCGTCGCGCTGGGCATCGTCTGGCTCGGCCCGGCCGGCACCCCGTAGACACTCCGCATGGATATGTGCAGATGCAAACATCTGCCGGTCGACCGGGGTTCCACTCCTCGTTGGACCGCATCTCGGGAACATGGCCACAGCAGCCAAGTCACTTCTCACGAGACGGCGTTGACACGCTCCGTATCCGGTCGTTAACTTCACGGCGTCGTCGCCACACCAGGAGCACGAGGCTCCATCGGGACTCGCGACGCGGAGGACATTCTCCAGTTGACGACGTTGACCACAGCGACAGCCACGGCAACGGAACTCTTCAGAGTCCAGCCCTACACCCTTCACTGCCAGGTCATCCACGATCAGGGCGATCACGCCCTGATCGGCATCTCCCCCGGGAACAGCTACTTTTCGGCCCAGCGCGTGCTGGACCTCGGCCGCTGGGGGGCCGAAAACTTCCGCGAGGTCGACATCCTCTACACCGACCTCCACGTAGCCGAGATGTACGAGGCCTTCGGGTACGACGCGGTCGACGCCCAGCGCAAGGCGGTCAAGAACCTGCGCGGCGTCCGCGCCAAGGTCAACAATGCCGCGACCGCCCTCGATCCGGGCGACGGCCGGATCCGGGCCAGGACGCTGTCCGAGTTCACCGAGAACGCGGCGTACCGGGAGATCCATGCCCGGATCCTGCAACTCCTCGACTCCGACCCGGAGTTCCGCGAGGTCTGCGAGGGACTCGCGACGTACTTCCTGTCCACCAAGTCGGACGGGACGCCCAGTACGCAACGGCAGCGCGAGGTCTGTCTGAAGTACATCTGCGCCGAGGCACCGCTCTTCCTGGACACCCCGGCCATCTTCGGGGTCCCGTCCTCACTCAACTGCTACCACCAGCTCCTGCCGATGGCCGAGCTGCTCTACTCCCGAGGTGCGGGGCTGCGCGCCTCCCGCAACCAGGGCCACGCCATCATCACGCCCACCGAAGGAGCACCCGATGTCCGTTGAGACGCTGCCCGAGACGCTGATCGACTTTCCGTTCGACTGGCGCGGCGACCGGCTTCCCGCGGAGGTCGAGGCCCTGCGCTCCGAACCGGTCAAGAAGGTCCGTACGATCGCGGGCGACGAGGCCTGGCTGGTGTCCTCCCATCCCCTGTGCAAGCAGGTGCTGGACGATCCGAGGTTCAGCCTGAAGGACACCTCGGCACCCGGGGTGCCGCGGCAGTACGCGCTGACGATCCCGCCCGAGGTCGTCAACAACATGGGCAACATCACCGGGGCGGGCCTGCGCAAGGCGGTGCTGAAGGCCATCAACCCCAAATCCGAGGGGCTGCTGGAGTGGATGCAGGCGCACGCCGCCGAGCTCGTCGACGGCATCGTCGCCACGGGCGCGCCGGCCGATCTGCGGGCAGCGTTCACCAACCCGTACTCGGAGGCCCTGCACTGCCGGGTCCTCGGCATCCCCTTCGAGGACGCGCCGAAGCTGGCGGCCAGCCTGGACATCGCGTTCATGAACTCCGCCTGCCCGATCACCGGCGCCAAGCTCAACTGGGACCGGGACATGGCCTACATGGTGGAGCGGCTGGACGATCCGGCCACCACGGGGCTGATGGCCGAGCTCGCCGCGCTGCGCGAGGACCCGGAGTACGCGCACCTGACCGACGAGATGCTCGCGACGGTCGGCGTCACCTTCTTCGGCGCCGGCGTGATCTCCACCATGGGCTTCCTGACCATGGCGGTGTTCGCCCTGATGCAGCACCCGGAGCTGCAGGCCGAACTGCTGGCGGACCGGTCGAAGATACCGGCGGCCGTGGACGAGCTGCTGCGGATCAACCTGTCGATCGCCGACGGACTGCCGCGGCTGGCCACGGAGGACCTGCAGCTCGGCGATGTCCTGGTGAAGCAGGGCGAGCTGGTGCTGGTCCTGGTCGAGGGCGCCAACTTCGACCCGGAGGTGTTCGAGAACCCGCACAAGGTGGACCTGGCGCGCCCCAACAACGCGGCGCACCTGTCCTTCGGCGGCGGCGGGCACTACTGCCCGGCCACCGCGCTCGGCAAGAAGCACGCCGAGATCGCGCTGGAGACGCTGCTCGACCGGATGCCGGAGCTGCGGCTCGCGGTGCCGGTGGACCAGCTGGTGTGGCGGACCCGCTTCATGAAGCGGATTCCGGAGCGTCTCCCGGTGATGTGGTGACCGGTGCGGTGATCCGTCAGCCCAGCAGGGCGTAGACGGTGGAGGCCTTCGCGGCCGGCTCCTCGGCGCCGTCCGCGGTCATGGTGATGTCCGCGAAGGCCATCCGCTTGCCCAGCTTGGTGATGCGTACGTCGATCAGCAGATCGGCGCCGACGACCGGGCGCTGGAAGCTGGTCGACTGCTGCACGGTGGTCATCGGCCCGTACCCGCCGCGCGCCGCCGAGATCGCGACGACCGTCGCGGTGTCGGCGGCGGCCATCATGGCCTGCCCGGACAGCCCGCCGCCGTCCCGGGCGAGCCGGTCGGACCAGGGCAGCCGGAGTACAGCGTGCCGGGGGCCGGTCTCCTGAACGGTCAGGCCGAGGTCCAGCACCCAGGGGGCGAAGTGGTCGGCGAGGATCTTGTCGGCGTCTGCCGGAGCGAGGGTCACCCGCCGATTGTGGCGGCCCGGGCCGGGCCGCCACAACACCGCGTCAGAAGCCGGCCGCCAGCTCCGTGCCCTGCTTGATGGCCCGCTTGGCGTCCAGTTCGGCAGCCACGTCCGCGCCGCCGATCAGGTGCGCCTCGACGCCGGCCGCGCGGAGTGCCTCGTACAGGTCGCGGCGCGGTTCCTGGCCGGTGCACAGGACCACAGTGTCGGCGGGGACCAGCTGCGGAGTCCCGTCCACGGTGATGTGCAGGCCCTGGTCGTCGATCCGGTCGTAGCCGGCGCCGGCCACGGTGGTGACCCCGCGGTGCTTGATCTCCGCGCGGTGGATCCAGCCGGTGGTGGTGCCGAGTCCGGCGCCGACCTTGGTGGTCTTGCGCTGGAGCAGGTGGACGGTGCGCGGGGTCGCGGGGCGTTCGGGCGCGGTGAGGCCGCCCGGTCCGGCGTACGAGGTGTCCACGCCCCAGTGGCGGAAGTACACTTCGGGGTCCTGGGCGGCGCCCTCGCCGCTGTCGGTGAGGTATTCGGCCACGTCGAAGCCGATGCCGCCGGCCCCGAGGATGGCCACCCGCCCGCCGACCGGGGCACCGTCGCGCAGTACGTCGAGGTAGCTGACGACGGACGGGTGGTCGATCCCCTCGATGGCGGGGATGCGCGGGGTGACGCCGGTGGCGACGACCACCTCGTCGTAGCCGTCGAGGGCGGCGACGTCGGCGCGGGTGTTCAGCCGGACCTCGATGCCGAGGGCGGTCAGCCGGTTGCCGAAGTAGCGGATGGTCTCCGCGAACTCCTCCTTGCCGGGGATGCGGCGGGCAATGTCGAGCTGGCCGCCGATCCGGTCCGAGGCCTCGAAGAGGGTGACGGTGTGGCCGCGTTCGGCGGCGGACACGGCACAGGACAGGCCGGCCGGTCCGGCGCCGACGATCGCGATCCGCTTCTTCCGCTGGGTCGGCAGCAGGACGAGTTCGGTCTCATGGCAGGCCCGCGGGTTGACCAGGCAGCTGGTGATCTTGCCGCTGAAGGTGTGGTCCAGGCAGGCCTGGTTGCAGCCGATGCAGGTGTTGATGGTGTCGGCGGCGCCGGCCTTGGCCTTGTTGACAAAGTCGGCATCCGCCAGGAAGGGGCGAGCCAGGGAGACCAGGTCGGCCCGGCCTTCGGCGAGCAGCTGCTCGGCGACTTCGGGGGTGTTGATGCGGTTGCTGGTGACCAGTGGGACGCTCACCGCGCCCATCAGCTTCTTCGTGACCCAGGTGTAGGCGCCGCGCGGGACGGAGGTGGCGATGGTGGGGATGCGGGCCTCGTGCCAGCCGATGCCGGTGTTGATGATGGTGGCGCCGGCCGCCTCGATCTCCTTGGCGAGGTGGACCACCTCGTCGAAGGTGGAGCCGCCGGGGATGAGGTCCAGCATGGAGAGCCGGTAGATCAGGATGAACTCGGGGCCGAGCGCCTGGCGGGTGCGCCGGACGATCTCGAGCGGGAAGCGGACCCGGTTCTCGTACGAGCCGCCCCAGCGGTCGGTGCGCCGGTTGGTGGCGGCGGCGATGAACTCGTTGATCAGGTAGCCCTCGGAGCCCATGATCTCGACGCCGTCGTAGCCGGCGGTGCGGGCGAGGCGGGCGGCGCGGACGAAGTCCTCGACGGCCTGCTCGACCTCGTCGTCGCTGAGCTCGTTCGGGACGAACGGGCTGATGGGGGCCTGCAGGGCGGTCGGGGCGACCAGGTCCTTGTGATAGGCGTACCGGCCGAAGTGGAGGATCTGCATCGCGATCTTCCCGCCCTCGGCGTGCACGGCGTCCGTGATGACGCGGTGCTCGGCGGCCTCCTCCTCGGTGGTGAGGCGGGAGCCGCCCTCGAAGGGGCGCCCGGCGTCGTTGGGGGCGATGCCGCCGGTGACGATGAGGCCGGCGCCGCCGCGGGCCCGCTCGGCATAGAAGGCGGCAAGCCGCTCGAAGCCGCCCGCGTGCTCCTCCAGGCCGGTGTGCATCGACCCCATGATCACGCGGTTCGGCAGGGTGGTGAAGCCGAGGTCCAGGGGGCTCAGCAGGTGGGGGTACTGGCTCTGGGGGCTCTGCGGGCTCATGGGGGGCGCCTCCTCGCGCGAATGTGATGACCCCGTTGTAAGGGAGCACCCCCCGCTTATGCAACTAGGTGCATAACCCTGTGTCGCAGTTCACGCGCGGCGGAAGGGGCGGGTGGAGGGGTGCGATCAGGGCACCGGGCGCCCGCGCAGGGGTTCGCCGGTACGGCGGTCGAATACGTCGAGGCGATCGGAGCCGTGCCGTCGGAGCACGGCTCCGTCGAACACAACCTCCTGCAAGGCCTGGGCACGGAGCCCGTATCCCTTTCCGTCCAGTTCCCGGCTCCAGAGGAAGGTGCCGCGCCGGATGTCCACGACGTACAGCATGGAACGAGCCGGATCCGTGTGGTCCGCGAAGGCCGCCGACTCCCCGTCCACGGTCAGGAGCACGGGCTGGTACGCGGGTACTTCGAACGTGACCTCCCGTTTGCCGGTGCGCGCGTCCACCGCGAGGAACCCGGACCGCGGAGCCGCGTCCGGGCTGGTGGTCGAGTTCACGCCGGGCGGGTCCATGACCGAGAGCCTGAGGAGCAGCGTCTCCCGCGACGCGCCCAGGTCCAGAACCTTCGTGTCCAGGCGGTGGGGGCGGGTCCAGAGGGTACGCCCGTCCGCCGTGTCAATGGTGACCAGCTGGTTCTCGGAAACCAGATGCAGGCTGCTCCCGGAGAGCACCGGGGCGCCCTGGGCAGCCAGCGGGAAGGTGCGGCCCCAGACCTTCTCCCCCGTGTCCGCGCGGATGCGGAACACTGCCACTGTGAACCCGTCCCCGGGCTCCACATCGTCTTCGAGGCGCCAGTCGAAGATGATGACCGAGTCCTCCAGGGCCATCACCGGCTTGCCGTGGACCTCCCCGCTGACGACATCGTGACGCCATCGCTCCTTGCCGGTCAGGGCATCGATACCGGCGACCTCCTTCCAGCCCTTCTCGGCCGTGATCACCGTCCCCCGGTGGACGAGGACCTCGCGGAAGTCCCGGCCGCCGACCCGCCACGTGGGTTCCCCGGTGTCCGGGTCCACACCGTGGAGGTCGGAGAGGTCCTCCGAATCCTCGAAGGCCTCCAGGAACACGACACGGCGGCCGTCACTGTAGAACCTTCCCGGGGGATACGTGCGACGCCACTCCTCCTTGCCCGTGGCGGTGTCCACTCCGACGGCCTCGCCCGATCTGACCACGATCCGGTCCAGCGCCAGGACCGGTTCCTCCTCGTCCCCGATCGGCTTCTGTTCCTCCGGCGGGAGCGTGGGCGCGCCGGGGGCCCTGACGACCCGTCGCCACCGCTCCGCGCCGGTGCGGTCGTCGATGGCGCGAAGGATTCCATCGCGGTCCATGCAGTACAGCAGGATCGAGTGGTGCAAGGGCACCGTCGACCCCTCGGGGCGGATCACCGGCCAGCCGGTCGCCTTCGGGACTGCGGTGGCCGGCCGGGTCGGGCTCGGGGTGTCGACCGGCTCGAGAACCTTCAGGTCGTCTCCACCGTCGGCAGTGCCCTGCCAGACGCGCCAGACCCCGAGCCCGCCCAGCGCGGCCAGGCCCGCCAGAAGGATGCGTCGCCGGCTGGGCGGTTCTCTCATGTGAGCCCCCGCAGGACGGGCGACAGTGCGTCCGCCTTGCCCCGGTGGCCTGCCGCGAACTCCACCAGGGCGGGCCGCCGACAGAAGTAGAGGTCTTCCCAATCGGGCGGATCGAGCAGGGTGAACTCACCCTTCACCGGCAGGAACCGGCCCGAATCCGCCTCCCTGAGCTCGACGGACACCCGGAGGAGCCGCCCCATCCGGTCCGACCCCAGGGCGATGGCGAGCCGGTCCCCCCGCCGGGGCTCGACCTCGAAACGCACCGGGACGACGGCCTTCGTGCCGGGGGTGACGGTGGGCGGCAGCCGGTACGTGTAGTTCCCGGTGATCTCCAGATTGCCGCCCACCGCCTTGCAGGGCGCCAGCTCGCGCACCTCCTTGAAGGTGATCCGGGCCTCGGAGACGATGGCGGGCAGCTCACCGTTGTTCTTCACCGAAACGGCGATGGCTGCCGACGGTGTCTTCAACTCGGAGAGCTTGCCGGTCATCGGGTCGGTCGACGCGATGACCACGGTCACCGCGTCGGCGTCCCGGACCACGAATCCCACCTTGGGCTTGGCCGCCCAGGGGTTGGGGACCCAGCCCACGAGCACGCCGATGACCGTCACGACGACGGCCAGAACGACTCCTTCCAGGAGTCGTCTGGCCGCCGGCCGCCGCATGATCTCGCGGATCCGGGATCGCCGGACCGTTCCCTGTGGTGCATCCCCCGAGGTCTCCATAGGAAGGTCAACTGTGCATCAAACGGCGGTAGTTGAACAGACGCCGACACCGAGGCGGAGGGTGAGGATCTGGAAGGGGCGGAGGGTCAGCTCGAGGGGGGTGGGGGTCAGGGGGCGTTCCAGGAGGTCCGACTCGGTGGCGGTGGTGACCGGGAAGGACGGGGTGAGTACCGCCCGGGCCCGGCCGCCCAGGGACTCGTAGAGGCGGACGATCACGTCGCCGCTGCGGTCCTCGGCCAGTTTCACCGCCTCGACCACCACCGCCGGATTGTCCACCGCCAGCAGCGGGGCGACCGGGCCGGTGCCCGGCACGGTGCGTTCGGGCAGGTTGATCCAGTGGCCCTCGCGGACCGCGTCGCCGACCGTGGCGCCGGGGACGAGGGAGTAGCGGAGGGTGTGGCGGCCCTGGTCGGTCTCCGGGTCCGGGTAGCGGGGGGCGCGCAGCAGGGACAGCCGGACCGTGGTGGTCTGGCCGCCGTCCGGCCGGATGTCGCGGGTCACGTCGTGGCCGTACGTGGAGTCGTTGACCAGGGCGACCCCCCAGCCGGGCTCCTCCGCGTGGATCCAGCGGTGTGCGCAGATCTCGAACTTGGCGGCCTCCCACGAGGTGTTGGTGTGGGTGGGCCGGTAGACGTGCCCGAACTGGGTTTCGGAGGCGGTGCGTTCGGCCTTCACGTCCAGCGGGAATGCCGCCTTGAGGAACTTCTCCGTCTCGTGCCAGTCGACCTCGGTGGTGAAGTCGACCGTCCTGGCGCCGGCCCGGAGGGTGATGGACTGGACGACCGTCGAGCCGTCGCCGAAGCCGCGGACCGCGGTGACCGTGGCCGCCTCGGGGCCGGCCCCGGTCAGCTCCAGGCTGTCGAGGGCCACCAGGTCGGTGACCCGGTTCCGGTAGAAGGCGTCGACGTCCCAGGCGTCCCACATGTTCGGGAAGTCGGGGTGGAGCTGGAGGAGGTTGGCCGCCCCGCCGGGGGCGAGGGTCTCGCGCGCCGCTTCGAGGTCGTAGGCGGAGATGAGCAGGCCGCGGGCGTCGATCTCGATCCGCAGCTGCCCGTTGTCGAGGACGTGGCCGCCGCCGTCCCGGGCCGCCACCGTCACCGGGGTGGCAGCCGCCTCCGGTACGGCCGCGCCGCCCGCCGGGATGCCGCGGCGCGGGTGCGGCGCACCGTTGAAGACCAGCTCGGTGGTGCCCTCGCCGGCCAGCGCGGTCTGCGCGGTGGCGATGACCTCCGCCAGCTCGGCCTGCACCCGCGCATAGGTCTCCCGGGCCTCGCGGTGCACCCAGGCGATGGAGGATCCGGGCAGGATGTCGTGGAACTGGTGGAGGAGGACCGTCTTCCAGATCCGTTCCAGGTCCTGGTACGGATACGGGAAGCCGGGCACCCGGACGGCCGCGGTGGCCGACCACAGCTCCGCCTCGCGCAGCAGGGACTCACTGCGCCGGTTGCCCTGCTTGGTCTTGGCCTGCGAGGTGTAGGTGCCGCGGTGCAGTTCCAGGTACAGCTCGCCGGCCCAGACCGGGGCGTCCGGGTACTCGGCGTGCGCCTTCGCGAAGAAGGCGTCGGGCCGCTCGATCTCCACCCGCGGGGAGCCTTCCAGGTTGCGCTGCCGCCGGGCCCGGGCCAGGTGCTCGCGGGTGGGGCCGCCCCCGCCGTCACCCCAGCCGAAGGGTGCGAGGGAACGTGAACCGCGGCCCTTCTCACGGTAGTTGCGGGCAGCGTGCGCCAGCTGGCCGGGGCCGAGGTCGGAGTTGTAGGTGTCGACGGGCGGGAAGTGGGTGAAGACCCGGGTGCCGTCGATGCCCTCCCACCAGAAGGTGTGGTGCGGGAAGGTGTTGACCTGGGACCAGGAGATCTTCTGGGTGAGGAAACAGCTGGAGCCGGCGAGTTTGACGATCTGCGGCAGCGCGGCGGTGTAGCCGAAGGAGTCGGGGAGCCAGACCTCGCGGGGCTCGATGCCGAACTCGTCCATGAAGAACTTCTTGCCGTACAGGAACTGACGGACCATCGCCTCACCGCCGACCATATTGGTGTCGGACTCCACCCACATGCCGCCGACCGGCACGAACTGCCCGTCGGCGATCTTCTTCTTGATCCGCTCGAAGAGTTCGGGCCGGTGCTGCTTCATCCAGTCGAGCTGCTGCGCCTGGGACATCGCGAAGACGAACTCGGGGTGTGCGTCCATCAGGTTCACCATGTTGGAGGTGGTCCGCGACACCTTGCGGACGGTCTCGCGCAGCGGCCACAGCCAGGCCGAGTCGATGTGCGCGTGGCCGACCGCGCTGATCCGGTGCGCGGAGGCGCCCGCCGGGGCGGCCAGCACCCCGGCCAGCCGGTCCCGGGCGGCTGCCGCCGTGCCCGGTACGTCGTCCAGGTCGACGGCGTCCAGCGCCCGGTCCAGGGCGCGCAGGATCTCGTACCGGCGGGCGTCGGTGCCGGTGAGCTGCATCATCAGCTCGTAGAGGACGTCGAGGTCCTGGACGAGTTCCCAGACCTCGGTCTCCAAGACGGTGAGGTCCATCCGGGCGAGCCGGTAGAGGGGCTGGTCCCCGCAGGTCCCCCGGTCGCCTTCGTAGGTGGCGGAGTGGTCGACCAGGACGGGGTTGGCGGCGGCCTCCAGGTACCACTCGATGCCCTCGCCGCCCTCGGCGGCGTCGGCCACCCGCACCCAGTCGTTGTACGGGTTCAGGGCCTTGATCTCGCTGCCGTCGGCGCGGTGGACCAGGCCCTCGCACTGGAAGCCGGGCATCATCCGGTCGAAGCCGAGGTCGAGGACGGCCTCGACGGTCCGGCCGGCCCATTCGGCCGGGACGGTGCCGGTGAGCCGGAACCAGCTGGTGCCCCAGGCCGGACCCCACATCTCGCCGGCCGCACAGGGCCGGTAGGGGGCGGCCAGCCCCTCGGCCACGGACACCGGCTCGCCGGGAGCGTCCCAGCGCTCGACGGCGAGGGGGACCGCGCGGGAGCGGACGGCGGGCCTGATGCGTTCTGCCAGGACACGGCGGAGGCGGTGTTCGGTGATGCGGTGGTCGTCGTGCATGACGGCTGCTCCCCGTGGAGGTCGGATGTGGAGGTCAGAGTTTGACGGCGCCTTCGCCGACGCCCTTGAAGAAGAAACGCTGGAGGACGAAGAAAAGGAGCATCATTGGCAGCAGCGCGGCCATGGCGCCGGCCGCGATGAGCCGCTGGTCGTTGACGGTGGTGGCGCCGGCCAGGGTCTTCAGGCCCAGCTGGAGGGTGTAGTGGTCGCTGTCGGTGAGGACCAGCAGCGGCCAGAGGAAGTCGTCCCAGGCGCCCATGAAGCTGGTGATGCAGACGACGGCCAGCGAGCCCTTGGCCGCCGGGAGGAACACCCGGGTGAAGCGGGTCCACTCGCCGGCCCCGTCCAGCAGGGCCGCTTCCTCAAGCTCCTGGGGGACGGCGAGGAAGGCCGCCCGCATGATCATGATGTTGAGGACGGAGACCGCTCCGGGCAGCCAGACCCCGATGAGGGTGTCGACCAGGCCCATCCCTCGGACGGTGAGGAACATCGAGATCATCACCGATTCGAAGGGGAACATCAGGGTGGCGACCAGGACGGTGAACACCGCCTTGCGGCCCTTCCACCCGGTCCGGGAGAGGGCGTAGCCGCCCATGGCCGCGAACAGCAGGTTCGAGGTGACGGCGAGCGCCGCGACGATGAGCGTATTGCCGGCGTACTGGAGCAGCGGGAAGGACTCGGCGACCCGGACGTAGTTGTCGAGGGTGGGCTCGGCGGGCAGCACCCCGTCGTACACGTTCTCGGTGCGGCCCCGGAGGGAGGTCAGGAACTGCCAGGCGATCGGGCCGAGCATGACCACGAGCACCAGCAGCAGGGTCAGGTACCGGCCGGCCAACCCGATCCGCCCCATTCCTCGCCTCACTCCTCGTCTCCCTTCGAGAGACGGTGGCCCAGCAGGCTGAAGACCAGGGTCAGGAGGAACAGCAGGAGGGAGATGGCGGCGGCGTAGCCGGTCTCCCCGGCGAAGCCGAGGCCCACCTGCCGGATGAGGAAGGGCAGGGTGCGGGCGCCGCCGCCGGGGCCGCCCTGCTCGCCGCCGAGGATGTAGATCTCGGTGAACACCCGGAGGGCGGAGATCGCCGAGAGGGTGCCCACCAGCAGCATCATCGGCTTCACCTGGGGCACGGTGATGCTGAAGAAACGGCGGACCGGGCCGGCGCCGTCGAGGGCGGCGGCCTCGTGCAGGGAGGCGGGCACGTTCCCGAGGGCGGCCAGGTAGAAGACCATGTAGTAGCCCAGGCCCTTCCATACGGTCACCAGCATGGCGGAGACCAGCAGCATGGTGCTGTCGGTCAGGAACGGGACCGGCTCGGAGATCAGGTCGAGCTTCCGGAAGACCGTGTTCACCAGCCCGTCGCTGCGCAGCACCCACTGCCAGATCAGGCCGACGACCACGGCGGAGGCGATGACCGGGGTGTAGAAGGCGGAACGGAAGAACCCGATGCCGGGGACCTTCGCCTGGACGAGGACGGCGAGGGCCAGCGGCAGCAGCACCAGGGCCGGTACGACGACAGCCAGGTACAGGACGCTGTTGCCGGTCGCGGTCCAGAAGTCCGGGTCGTCGAAGGCCCGGGCGTAGTTGTCGAAGCCGACGAAGTGGCCGCCCCGCAGGATCCGGGCGTCGGTGAAGGACAGGATGACGGTGTTGACGAACGGCCACAGCGAGAACAGCACCACCATCACCAGGCCGGGGGCGAGGAACAGGTAGGGCGCCCACCGGACACGCGAAACCCGCCGGATGCGCCGGATCACCGCTTCGCCGCGTCGGCCAGGAGCCGGTTGGCCGCCTCCTGGGCCTTGCGGACCGCCGTCTTCGCGTCCTGCTCCCCCTTGACGGCCTTCTGCATCTCGCGGACCACTGCGTCGCCGACCTGGTTGGTCCACTGGACGGGGGTATTGGCGTCCAGGGCCGCGGTCTTGAGCTGTTCCGCGCCGATCGCGCGGGCCAGGGTCTCGGCGTCCGTGCCGTCGCCCCGGTCGGCGAAGTACGGGTCGGCCAGGCCCGCGGCATTGGACGGGTAGATGGTGGCCTGCTTCGAGAACGCCACCTGGTTGGGGCCGTTGGTGACCCATTTGGCGAACTCGGTGGCCGCGTCCAGATGCTTGGTGTCCTTGCGGATGCCGAGGCACTGGGCGTAGATCCCGATGTGGCCGAGGGTGCCGGTGACGGCTCCGGCGACCTGGGTCCGGTCGTAGACCTGCGGGGCGTTCCGCTTGATGTCCTTGACGAAGCCCGGGGAGCCCGGCCCGAAGACGATCTTGCCGCTGCCGTAGAGCTGGTTGACGTCGTCCGCCTTCGTCAGCGACTCCTTGGGCATGGCCCCCATCGCGTACAGCTTCTTCATCCGTTCGACCCAGGCGACGGCCCGGTCGGTGTCGAAGGTGAAGGCGTCCTGCCGCTCGTTCAGGATCGGGATGCCCATCTTCTGCCAGTCCCCGGGCAGCCGGCCCTTGGGGTCGGCCATGAAGGCGGAGAAGCGTCCGCCGGATTCCCGGGCGATCTGCTCGGCGTAGTCGAAGAACTCGTCGACGCTGGTGGGCGGTTTGCCGGCATCCAGGCCGGCCTTGCGGAACAGGTCCTTGTTGTACGTGAGGATCTCGGGGGTCACGTACCAGGGGTAGGCGTACACGCCCGCGCCCTTGCCGGGAAGCCGGAACTGCTCCCAGGCGCCCGGTACGTAGTCCCGGGCGAGGGCGCCGTCCAGCCGGGCGACGTCGGCGAGCATGCCGCGGTCGCCGAGCAGCTGGAAGGAGTCGGTGGAGAGGTTGACCACGTCCGGGAGGGCGCCTGCCTGGGCGTCGGCGACCAGCTTCTCGTTGTAGCCGTCGCCCGGCACGTCCTCCCATCTGACCTTGACCTGGGGGTACTTCTGCTCGAAGGCGTCGATGACGCCCTGGACGTAGCCCGTGAAGGCGGGCTTGAGCTGAAGGGTGCGGAAGGTGATCTCACCGGCCACCTTGCCGGTGCGCTCCGCCTCCTGCACCGCTGCCGGGCCGCCGACCCCGCATGCGGAGAGGGCGGCCAGCAGGCCGGCCGTCCCCGCGGCGAGGGTCGTGCGGATCACCTGCGAACGCGTCATCGGTGTCGCCTCCCGGTGGTCCCCGGCGACTCCGCCGGAGAGCTGCGCCCACGGTCGCCAGAACCCGGGACCCCGTCAACGAGGCCCGGGTGGCGGTGGCTGGGATTGCGCTACTGCATCCGGTACTGGACCTTCTCGGCAAGCGTGCCGTTCCGGTAGCAGAAGCGGAACACGGTCTCCTCGCCTACCTTGCTGTCGGCGCTGGACATGAACCAGGAGCACTGGGTGCCCTCGGGCTGGGCCGGGCCGCCTTCCTTGAGCGCCGACTTCAGGAAGGTCTCCCCGGACGGGAGTTTGCCGCGGACCTCGGCCTCGGGCCGGCCGACCTGCACCGCCTCGTAGACGGAGGGGTCGACCATGGTCTTGTCGGCGGCGTCGAGGACCTTGCTGAACCCGAAGACCACTGCGGCGATCAGTCCGATCCCCACCACCAGTGCCACCCCAGCGCCGATCAGGCACCCCTTGCGCGCAGCCACGTCCTCATCCCTCCGGTCGATCAGCCCGGCACCTCACCGGACAGGTCGACCTTGGCAAACGGAAGGGGCCGGATGCCGTCCTCCAAAGCCTCGCCGATCCCCCACCCGTCGGCCGCCTCGATCCAGCCGCGGAACCCGATGGCGGTGGTGGCCACGACCATGTCCGGTGCGCAGCCGATGAGT